>NZ_JBFBMQ010000006.1:0-204249 GCF_040687115.1 Microbacterium sp. NPDC076895 | reverse complement strand
GCCTGTCGGATAGGCCAGCCCCCACAGGCTGGCAACCCACGCTTACGCGAATCGAGGCCCCAGCCTCAAGAGGACCGAAGGCTCATATCGTCTAGCGCGCTGACTTCTTCTTCGCCGGGCGCTTGGAGGCATCCGGTCGCGGCGGCAACGACGGCAGCGGGCCGGCATCCAGCCAGGCATCCAGCAGCGCCTCGAGGTCGTGACCGGCGCCATCGACGAAGCGACGGAAATCCTCGGTCGTGACGCACGCGTTCACGTACGCGCTGCACCAGTCGCGCACGAGATCGAAGAACGGATCGTCACCGATCGTCAGGCGCACGGCGTGCAGGGTCAGCGCTCCCCGTTTGTAGAGCCGGTCATCGAACATGAGATCGGCGCCGGGATCGCTGATGACGAGGTCTTGCGCGAGATCTGCGAGCCCCGCATGAGCCCGGCGGGCAGCGGCATCGGCGGTCTCCGCACCGATCGCCTCGAACCACAGCCATTCCGCGTAACACGCGAATCCTTCGTTGAGCCAGATATCGCGCCACCGCGCCACCCCGACGCTGTTGCCGAACCACTGGTGGGCAAGCTCGTGAGCGACGAGGCGTTCGGAGTCCGGGTCGAGGTGGTTCGCGCCGAAGACGGCGGTGCCCTGCGCCTCGAGGGGGATCTCGAGCGGATCTGCCGTCACCACGATTGTGCAGCTCTCCTGCGGGTATGTTCCGAACCGCTCCTCGAAGGCCGTCATCATGCGCGGTAGCGGGCCCAGAGCCCGCTTCACGTCGGCGCGCAGCGACGGCGGTGAGGCAACGACGATGCGCTCATCGAGCCGGTGCGACTCGAACTGTCCGACATAGACGGCGACGAGGTACGTCGCCGTCGGCACACCGATCGCGTATTCGGCGGTGACCTGACCGCCCGAGCGGGTGCGCGACTGCAGCACACCGGTGGCGACAGCCGTGTACTCGGCATCCGTCGTGACACGGATGCCGTACGTCGCGCGGTTGTCGGGACGATCGTTACACGGAAACCATGTGGGGGCTCCGATCGGCTGCGACGCGACGAGGGACCCCTCGGTCAGCTCCTCCCAGCCGATCGTCCCCCAGCGGGAACGGCGGGGGGCTGGTGCGCCGGCATACTCAATCGTCACCGTCAGGGACTCCCCCGGCTGCATCGTGCGCGGCAGTGTGAGGCGGAGCTTCCGGGGGCCCTGCGTGTGCGGGGTCCGTCGCTGCCCCGCGATGCGGACCCGACTGACCCGAAGGCCGACGAGATCGAGCGCGATCGACGACGTTGCGGCCAGAATCCGGATGCCGAGGGTCGCGCGTCCCTCAAGCCTGTTGGTGCGGACGCGGTAGCTCAGATCGAGCGCATATGCTTCGACATCGAACGAGAGGTCGCCGCTCTGAGGCGTATAGGTGTCATGAGCAGGGACGTCTTCCCGATCGACGCCGTCTCGGCGACCGGTGTCGATCACGGGGCCGCCTGATACGCGCGGATCTTCACCGCACGCCACGGGCCGATGGGATTCCCGCTCCACCGCGAGCCGACCGGCACGCTTTCCCCCCGCATGACCAGCGAGGCAGGACCAACGGTCGCGTGAGCACCGATCGAGGCCGCGGGCAGGATGACCGAGTGCGGCCCGAGCGTTGCACCGGGTTCGAGGGTGACGGCATCCATACTCATGATCCGATCATGAAACAGGTGAGTCTGCACAACGCATCCCCGATTGACGGTGGATCCGTCGCCGAGGTGCACGAGATCGGGCTCGGGGAGCCAGTACGTCTCGCACCAGACTCCGCGGCCGACCCGGGCGCCGAGCGAGCGCAGCCACACGGCAAGTGCGGGGGTACCGGATGCTGCGCGAGCGAACCAGGGAGCAGCGACCATCTCGGTGAAGGTGTCGACCACCTCGGTGCGCCAGACGAAACTCGACCACAGTGGATACTCGCCCGCGCGGATCGGCCCAACGAGAACCCACTTAGCGGCTGTCGAAGTGGCTGCTGCCACCGCGCCGGCGGCGAGCATGACAATTCCCGAGAGCAGCACCGTCCACCACGGTCCGATGCTGGTCCAGAGGGCTGCCAGGGTCATGAGCACCCCGAAACCAATGAGCCCGGTCACAAAAACCGGAACGATTCGCGAGAGCTCCCAAAGGCTCCGCGCGATGCGCAAAGCGACGGGCGGCTCGTAGGTGCGGGACTCATCGACGCTGGCGGCGACGCGTCGCAGACGCACGGCTGGGGACCCGAGCCAGGACGATCCCGCCTTCGCCTTCGCCGGAGCCGCGGAGAGCACCGCGATCAGTCCGTCCTTCGGGACTCGGTGCCCGGGCGCCACCATGCCGGAGTTTCCGACGAACGCGCGCTTGCCGATCCTGACGTGGTCGACGCGCATCCAGCCGCCGCCCAGCTCGTACGAGGCGACCATCGTGTCATCGGCAAGGAACGCGCCATCGTCGATCGTGGTCATCGACGGGATCAGCAGCACCGTGGATGCCTCGACGTTGCGGCCGACTGAGGCTCCCAGCATCCGCAGCCAGAGGGGAGTGAACAGGCTCGAGTAGAGGGGAAACAGCACGGTGCGCGCCGAGTCGAGAAGTCGCTCGGTCGTCCACACCTGCCACCCGAGCCGGCTGCGCACGGGGTACGTTCCCTCGCGAAGGTCGAGCGAGAGCAACCGCACGGCGATCACGACGGTGCCGGCGAAGACCACACCGGCGATCAGGATGCCGGGCACGAGCCACGCGAGGCCGAGGAGCGCCGCCTCCGCGAGAGTCTGCGCGTCCTGCATCACAAGCGCCATGACACCGGCACCGGCGGCGAACGCGACGATCGGCAGCAATGCCAAGGCCAGCGAGGACGCGATATAGGCCCACAGCCACCGGTGCGGAGCCGGCGCATGTTCCGCGGGCCAATCGGCGGGAGGCTCCCCGACGCGCACTGCGGGCGAGCCGGCCCACGCCTGGTCGGGCTTGACCCGCCCGAACACCGCCGAACCGGGGGCAACCCGCGCACGCCGACCGATCTTGGTGCCGGGAGCAAGTGTGCTGCGGGCGCCGATCACGGCATCCGCATCGATCCGGATGCCGCCGACGCGCACCGTGTCGCCGTCGACCCACGTGCCGCTGAGATCGACTTCGGGGTCGATCGCCGCGTTGTCGCCGACCTCCAGCATCCCGGTGACAGGGGGCAGCGTGTGCATGTGGACGTCGCGGCCGATCGAGGCCCCCAGCGCCCGCGCGTAGTACGTGACCCACGGCGCCCCCACATACCCGACCGCGTCGACCTGGTCGGCGACCTGCTCGGCAAGCCACAACCGCAGGTGGACACTGCCGCCGCGCGGATAGTCACCAGGTTCCAGCCCTGCGAGCAGGGTTCGCGCCGCGATCACCGCGATCGCCATGCGACCGAACGGGGTCGCGAAGACGAGCAGGCCGATCACCAGCACCCACCACGGCACGGTCGGGAGGAAGGCGAACCCACCGCCGAGCTGCAGCAGCGTGCTCGCGGTGAGGAGGTACAGCAGCCACCGGATGCCGGACAGGATGAACAGCGGCGCCCCGAGCAGGGTCTGGGCGATCCGTGTGCCTGCGGGGGTTGGTGTCGCGCGGTGATACTCGGCGGCAGACGCGTCAGGGGCAGCATCCGTCTGCGGCAGCAAGGATGCCATCGCCCCGAGACGCGGCATGTCGTAGATGTCGGCGACCGTGAACTCGGGAAGCCGCGCACGCACTCGCGACGCAAGCTGTGCCGCCGCAAGCGACCCACCGCCGAGGTCGAAGAAGTCTGACGCGCGGCCTTCGGCGGGGACGCCGAGCACCGCCTGCCACTGCTCCGCGAGCCACGCTTCGTTGTCAGACAACCCCGCGGCGGGTTGCTCGGCCCCCGGAACGGGCCACGGGAGCGCCGCACGGTCGACCTTCCCCGAGGTGCGCGCCGGAAGGTCGGGGAGCAACGCGAACAGGGGCATGATGCCGGCGGGCAGGCGGTCTGCCAGCGATGCTCGCGCGGCGGCACGATCAAACGCCTCGGGTTCGTCGACGACGATATAGGCGACCAGCACCGGGTTGCCGGCCTCGGAGGTGCGCACGGCCGCGGTTGCTGCCGTGACCCCCGGAAGATCCTGCAGGGCCGCCTCGACCTCGCCGAGTTCGATGCGGCGCCCGCCGATCTTCACCTGGTCGTCGGCGCGCCCGAGAAAGACGAGCCCCTCGGGTTCATAGCGCACGAGATCACCCGACCGATACGCGCGCTCCCACCCCAGCGTCGGCATGGGAGCGTACTTCTCGGCATCCTTCGCCGGGTCGAGGTAGCGAGCGAGCCCGACGCCGCCGATGATGAGTTCGCCGCTCTCCCCCGCCGCGACCCGGTTACCCTCGGCATCCACGACTGCAAGCGACCAGCCCTCGAGCGGAAGCCCGATGCGGACCGGGGCGTCGGGTACGAGCGGCGCGGCACACGAGACGACGGTTGCCTCGGTGGGACCGTACGTGTTCCACACCTCGCGGCCCTCAGCTGCCAGGCGCGTGCCGAGTTCGGGCGGCACGGCCTCACCGCCGAAGATCAGCAGCCTGACGTTGTCGATCGTCGAACTCGGCCACATCGCGGCCAGCGTCGGCACCGTGGAGATGACCGTGATGCCCTGGCGCGCGAGCCAGTTCGCAAGGTCGACGCCCGAACGAACCAGTGCACGCGGAGCAGGGACGAGGCAGGCGCCGTGCGCCCACGCGAGCCACATCTCCTCACAAGAGGCATCGAACGCAACCGACAACCCCGCCAGCACCCGGTCGGAGGTGCCGAGGGGCTCGTTCTGCAGAAACAGGCGGCTCTCGGCATCCACGAACGCCGCGGCACACCGGTGCGTGACCGCGACCCCCTTGGGAACCCCGGTCGAGCCCGAGGTGAAGATGATCCACGCATCATCGTCGGGTGCGGGCTGGACCAGGATGTCGAGCGCACGCGTATGCCCCGCCGGAGCCTCGCCGGCGAACAGGTCCTCGTCCTCGTCGGTGGAATCATCGATGGTCGGGATCTCGGATGTGACGTCGGACGGGGCGATGCGGGTCGCGTCATGATCTCCATCAGCGGCGTCCGGCACGCTCGGCGCGTAGATCCCGCGGCCCGTGATCACCCCTGCTACCCCGGCTTCGCCGAAGACGAGGGCTGCGCGTTCTGCCGTGTCATCGGCGTCGACCGGAACGTAGGAGGCACCGGCTGCCATGACGCCGAGAATCGCGATGTAGAGCTCTTTCGTGCCTGATGTCATACGGATGCCGACACGATCGCCGTGCCGCACGCCAGCTGCCACCAGGCGCGAGGCGGTGAGGGCAACGCGGGCAGCGAGCTCCCGGTAGCTCACCGCAGGTCCCGCGCCGTCATCGATAGCTGAAGCCTCCGGATGGCGGCGCACCGTTTCTTGCAGGATGTCGATGAGCGTCCGCGGCGGGGCGGCATGAGCGGCCCGATCGAGGATGGCCGCCTGGTCGAAAGTCACGATCCGACGGTACCGGGGCACGTCGTGCGGGGTAGCGGGAAAACCGCAGACCGCCCGAGGCCGTTTACCTGCCGTTCACCTCTACCAACCGATCCCTTAAGAGTCGCTGTCTACCCTCACGTAGGTGCCCTGCACCGGGCCCGCCATTGAAACCCCGACACAGTGAAGGATTCACAGTGAAGATCACCCGCTTCGCCCAGCTGGGCGCTGTCGCCGCCGTCGCCACCCTCGCGCTGGCTGGCTGCGCCTCCAACGAGTCGAACGGCGGCTCCACCTCCGAGCCCACCGCGTCGACCCTCTCGGGCACCATCGGAGGAACCGGCGCGTCCTCGCAGACCGCAGGCCAGGAGGCCTGGGTCGCCGGCTTCCAGACCGCCAACCCCGATGTCACCGTCAACTACGAGCCGACCGGTTCGGGCACGGGCCGCGAGAACTTCATCGCCGGCGCGAGCAACTTCATCGGCTCTGACCGTCCGTTCAACGACGAGGAGCTCGCCGCAGGCGGCTTCGGCGCGTGCGCCGACGGCGGTTCGGCTGGCATCGTCCAGCTTCCGCTGTACATCTCGCCGATCGCCGTCGCGTTCAACCTCGAGGGCATCGACTCTCTGAACATGACCGCCGACGTGATCGCGGGCATCTTCGCCGGCACCATCACCAACTGGAACGACCCGGCCATCGCCGAGCTGAACGAGGGCGTCGAGCTTCCCGACCTCGCCATCTCGCCGGTGCACCGCTCGGACGACTCCGGCACGACCGACACCTTCACCCTCTACCTGGAGCAGGCAGCGCCCGACTCCTGGCCGTACGAGGCTGACGGCGTGTGGCCGATCGCCGGTGGCGAGGCCGCGCAGGGCACCTCGGGTGTCGTCGACGCGACCCGCAACGGTCAGGGCACCATCACCTACGCCGACGCGTCGCAGGTCGGCGGCCTCGGTGTCGTCTCGGTCGGCGTGGGTGGCGAGTTCGTCCCCTACTCGGCCGAAGCTGCCGCGATGATCGTTGACTCCTCGCCGTTCGTCGAGGGACGCGGCGAAGGCGACCTGTCGATCGAGGTCGACTACGCGACCGAGGAGGCCGGTGTCTACCCGATCGCGCTCATCAGCTACATGATCGGCTGCATCGAGTACGAGGACGCCAACATCGCCGAGCTCGTGTCGGCGTACTTCACCTACATCGCCAGCCCCGAGGGCCAGGAAGCCTCGGCGGAGAACGCCGGTTCGGCGCCCATCTCGGCTGAGCTCCAGGCGCAGGTTGACGCCGCGATCGCCCTGATCGGCTGATCGCCTTCCTCACGACTGCCCGGTTCGGTACATTCACGAATGGACCGAACCGGGCAGGCTGAGCGAGGGGGCCGGGAGACCCGGAACACTCGCTGAGCCTGACCCGGACTCGACACAAAGGACATCTGCATGGCGACCAGCACGGACGCGGGTCCGGTTACCGCGACAAAGATCAAAGCGCGAAAGCGCCCGGGAGACCTCGTCTTCTCGGGCACCGCGCTCGGGGCCGGCATCATCATCCTCGCCGTCCTGGCGGCTGTGACGATCTTCCTCATCGCCGAGAGCATCCCGGCGTTCACCACGCCCGCCGACGAGAACCCGATCCTGAAGGGCCGGTCGTTCCTCGAGTACGTCTGGCCGCTGATCTTCGGCACAATCTGGTCGTCGATCCTGGCACTCGTGATGGCCGCTCCCGTGGCGATCGGCATCGCGCTGTTCATCTCGCACTACGCACCACGGCGCGCCGCCGCCGTGCTCGGCTACATCATCGACCTCCTCGCGGCGGTTCCTTCCGTGGTCTTCGGCCTCTGGGGCGGCCTGGTGCTCGCCGGATTCGTGCAGCCCTTCTACGTCTGGCTGAACACGTACCTCGGGTGGATCCCGCTCTTCAGCGGGCAGGTGTCGGCTACCGGACGCACGATCCTCACCGCGGCGCTCGTGCTGGCGATCATGGTCCTGCCGATCATGACGGCGATCTCGCGTGAGGTCTTCCTCCAGACTCCCGTCCTGCACGAAGAGGCCGCTCTCGCCCTCGGCGCGACCCGCTGGGAGATGATCAAGATGGCCGTCCTTCCCTTCGCCCGCGGCGGCATGGTCTCGGCAGCGATGCTCGCCCTCGGCCGAGCGCTCGGCGAAACGATGGCCGTGACGATGGTGCTCTCCGTGTCGGGTGTCATCACGTTCGAGCTGCTGACGTCGACCAACCCGACGACGATTCCCGCCAACATCGCCCTGAGCTTCCCTGAGGCCTACGGCGCCGGAATCAGCGTCCTCATCGCGACCGGCCTCGTGCTGTTCGTCGTCACCTTTGCCGTCAATGCGGTAGCCCGCTGGATCGTCAATCGCCGCGCTGAGTTCTCGGGAGCCAACTGATGTCCACCGCCACCGCAAGCCCGACGCGCTCCTCCGCGAACCACTTCGCCAACGGGCGCCTGCCCAAGGGAACCTCCTGGCTCCTGCTTCTCGGCTCGTGGCTCGTCATGGGCCTGGTCTTCTTCCTCCTGAACCTCGACCAGCCGCTCGCGAACTTCAACATCGTCGCCACGGTCTTCCTCGGCGCAGTGCTCTACGCAATCCTCATCTTCGTCGTGGCCTCGATCGTCGAAGGACGCCGCAACGCGACCGACCGCTTCGTCACCGCGGTGGTGTCGGCGGCCTTCATCGTGGCGCTGCTTCCGCTGGTCTCGCTGCTGTTCACGGTGCTCGTCAACGGCCTCGCCCGCTTCGACGTCGCGTTCTTCACCGAGTCGATGCGCAACGTCGTCGGTGAGGGCGGCGGCGCGGCGCACGCGATCGTCGGCACCCTGCTCATCACGCTGACGGCAACGATCATCTCGGTGCCGATCGGTCTCATGACCTCGATCTACCTCGTCGAGTACGGAAACAACGGCAAGCTGGCGCGCTCCATCACCTTCTTCGTCGACGTCATGACCGGCATCCCGTCGATCGTCGCCGGTCTGTTCGCGTACGCCGTGTTCGTGATCTTCTTCGGCGCCGGCTACTCCTCGGGCTTCGAGGGCGCGATCGCCTTGAGCGTGCTCATGATCCCGGTCGTGGTGCGCTCGTCCGAAGAGATGCTGCGCCTGGTTCCCAATGAGCTGCGCGAGGCGTCCTATGCACTGGGTGTGCCGAAGTGGCTCACGATCGCGAAGGTCGTGCTGCCGACATCCATCGCCGGAATCACGACCGGAATCATGCTCGCCATCGCCCGCGTCATCGGTGAGACTGCGCCGCTGCTGCTGACGGCGGGCTTCACGCAGAGCATGAACTGGAACATCTGGGACGGCAACATGATGACCCTCCCGGTGTTCGTCTACAACCAGTACGCCAACCAGGGCACCAACCCCGACGCGTCCATCGCACGCGCGTGGGCCGGGGCCTTGACCCTGATCCTCATCGTCATGGTGCTCAACCTCGCCGCTCGCTTGGTCGCGAAGCTCTTCGCTCCCAAGACCGGTCGCTGAACCCGAAGGAAACCCCGTGTCCAAGCGCATCGATGTCAACGACCTCAACGTCTACTACGGCAACTTCCTCGCCGTCGAAGGTGTCTCGCTCACGATTGAGCCCCGCTCGGTGACGGCCTTCATCGGCCCCTCCGGATGCGGCAAGTCGACCTTCCTCCGCACCCTCAACCGCATGCACGAAGTCATCCCCGGCGCCCGTGTCGAGGGTGAGGTGCTCATCGACGGCGACAACCTCTACGGCGCGGGTGTGGACCCCGTGCTCGTGCGCCGCCAGGTGGGCATGGTCTTCCAGCGCCCCAACCCGTTCCCGACGATGTCGATCCGCGAGAACGTCCTGGCGGGCGTCAAGCTCAACAACCAGCGCATGTCCAAGGGCGACCAGGACACGCTCGTCGAGAAGTCCCTGCAGGGTGCGAACCTGTGGAACGAGGTCAAGGATCGCCTCGACCGTCCCGGCTCGGGGCTGTCGGGCGGACAGCAGCAGCGCCTCTGCATCGCGCGCGCCATCGCGGTCGAGCCTGACGTTCTGCTGATGGATGAGCCGTGCTCGGCCCTCGACCCGATCTCCACCCTCGCGATCGAAGACCTCATCGAGGAGCTCAAGAGCGAGTACACGATCGTCATCGTGACGCACAACATGCAGCAGGCCTCACGCGTGTCCGACAAGACCGCGTTCTTCAACATCGCCGGTACCGGCAAGCCGGGCAAGCTCATCGAGTACGACGAGACCACCACGATCTTCACCCGCCCGAAGGTCAAGGACACCGAAGACTACGTCTCGGGCCGCTTCGGATAAGCATCCGTTTCGGAGGAGGGGGCGCGGCCGTTTGGCCCCGCCCCCTCATCCGTTTCGTCACACCCGCGCGTTGCTCGGTCGCAACGGCGAACCCTTCTGCCGACACGCCGGGTCGCGGCATCCGTCACCGGCGTGTCGAGGAAGCTATGCGCCGTTGCGACACGGCGCCCCGGGACCGAGCAAGTACCCGGCAGCGCCGCCTCGGTCACAACGGCGCACCTTTCTGCCGACACGCCAGGCCGCGGCATCCGTCACCGGCGTGTCGAGGAAGCTATGCGCCGTTGCGACACGGCGCCCCGGAATCGACGCATGTCCGAGGGGCGCGGAACCACTCCTCCCCAAGGCATCGGGGAGCACGAGTTCGCACATCTACGGTTCCCGGATGACGCGAAGACACGTGATCGACGGAGCCTGACGGTGTGTGTGATGCGCCTTTGGCCGTAATGACCGTGGCGGAGCTTCGCGCTCGCGGCTTCGGGTATCCCTGGGTGCGCACCGCGCTGCACTGGGGTGCGATCACACGCGTGCGCCGGGGAGTGTACGCCCGCCCCTGGGCTTGCCGTGACCTCCTGCTCGCGACGGCCCACGGTGGCACCTTGGCGTGTGTCTCAGCAGCGCGGCATCTCGGACTCTGGGTGCTCGATGATGCCACCGAGGTCCATGTCTGGCTCCCCTCTCGACACTGCTACAAGCACGACGGATGCGAATGTATCGAGCACTGGGATGACGGCCGAAGTGGCGTCGGAACGATGGCACCGCCCGTGCGTCAGATCCTGCGACAGATTCTGCACTGCCGCGGAGTCGAGGAGTTCTTCGTCGTGCTCGAGTCCGCACTGCGGCAGCGGCGGGCCGACGCGGCTGATCTGCGTTGGCTCCGGCGGCACACGAATGCTGCGGCGCGAGACGCCATTGACCTGGCCCGACAGGATGCCGACAGCGGCCTCGAGTCCCTCCTTCGCTGGCGCCTCCGCGACCTCGGCTTGAGCGTGCGAACGCAGGTGTCGGTGTTCGGCGTCGGTCGGGTGGATGCCGTCATCGGCGAACGCCTGCTGATCGAAGTCGATGGCCGTGACAACCACGACGGCGTCCGCATGCGGCACAAGGATCTGGTCAGGGACGCGAACGCCGCGAGCTGGGGCTACACGACGCTTCGCTTCGACTACTCCCTCGTGGTACACGACTGGGAGCTCGTGGAGGCTGCGATCCTCGGCGCGCTCGGCAGGCGGCTGTCGTAGCGGCGCATCGATGTGTCGACGCGCCGGGACGCAGCATCCGGCACCGGCGTGTCACGCGAACCGCGCGCCGTTGCGACATCGTCAGGGTCTGGGCCGGAGGACGGATGTGTCAGTCACGGGGGCTGAGAAGATAAGCGTTCAGGTCGGCCGTGAAGGCGGCATCGGTCGGGAGCGATGTGCCATCGATTGCGGTGATGGGCGCCGCGAGCCGAACGCTCGACACGAGCCATGCCGCGTCGACGCTCGCCAGTGACTCGGTCAGGATCTGCTCGTATCCCGTTTCGTAGCCACACTCCTGCAGGTAGGCGAACATGCTCAGCTGTGTCGTCCCGTGCAGGATGCCGCCGGTCGGCGCAGGAGTGGTGAACCGATCCCCTCGGCGCAGCACCAGGGATGCCGTGGGCGCCTCGAGCACGAAACCGTCGGTGGTGACGAAGATCGCATCATCCGCCCCGCGACGGTGAGCCTCACGAAGGGCGGCCATATTGACGGCGTACGAGAGTGTCTTTGCACCGAGCAGCAGCCACGGCGCCCGGGCCGGCACCGTCGAGTCATAGCCGCGATCGAGGGTCACAACACGGATGCCGCGCTCGCGCACCGCCGTGAAATCAGCCGCCGGGGCAAGGGTGACCCACGCGGTGGGCGTCGGGCCGTGCTCGATGCCGCGGCTGAGGATGAGCTTGATCACCGACTCCCCCGCCGGGGCGTGCGCGGCAACGGCGGCGATGGCGGCCCGCCATTGCGCGAGGTTCGGCGCCGGGAGGTCGCAGATGCGCGCGGAGTGCGCAAGCCTGTCGAGGTGGGCATCGACTTCCTGCGGATGTCCGTCGACGACGCCGATCGACTCGAAGATCCCGTCGCCGCGTTGCGTGCTCAGTTCACCCACGCTCAGAGCCGGAGCCGCGGGATCCACCGACGCAAACGTGTCAGCGAAGTCCGCGCGGTCGGCATCCCCATCGACAGGTTGAATCATCAGGGCGTAACTCGTGGCCATGCGATGAAGCCTACGCGGCGGGAATACCCGGTCCGGTGACGCGGTTAGACTGTCATAGCCGGGCCGCAGTAACCCCGGGCTCCATCTTCTGCCGCTACGAGCGGCCATGCGCCGAGAGGCGTTCTGCGGCCCGGCACTTTCGCGCCGGGGCACAGGGCGCCTCTCGCCCCGCAAGGCCCCCACCAGCACCGCGGCGTTCTGCGGCCCGGCACTTTCGCGCCCGGTCGGTCTGCGCATCCGCCGCGACTGCGTCCTCCCGCGCCCGCCTCAGAGCGCCGAACCCGCACATCTCGGGGCAGGATGCCGGGGGCAGGCGACTCGGTCAGGTGAGGGATTCGCGGCGCCAGAGGGCTGCGCAGGCGCTCAGATCGGATGCGTAATCGCTCAGGCGCAGTGCGCGCGTGGTGAAAGCGGCGCTGCGGTCGGACTCTGTCGCGTCGTAGTCGTCAGCCAGGTACGTCGCACCCGCAGCCTGCACACGGCAGAACGCGGCGGCGCGCTCGAGAGCTACGGCGAAGTCCCCGCGGAAGAGCCCGCGCAGGATCGTGTCGACGAGGGTGACGAGCTCGTCGGGACTTGCCGGCACGGGAGCCCCGGCGATCAAAGCGTCCGCGGTATCGAGGGCAGCGCGGCCCCGCTCGTAGGTCAAAGCCGCCGTGATCGGGTCGTCATGGATCATGAGCTGCACAAGGTAAAGCCGCCAGAGCGCACCGGGCAGGGTCTTCGCGGGCGATCGCGACCACAGCTCTGCGATGTCATCGATCCCGTGCTCGGCAGTGAAGGCGATCAAACGCTCGACAACTGCATCGTCGGGGTTGGCACGGACGCGCGAGAGCAGCGCCTGCGCCGTGGAGTGGGCGACGCGAGAGACCTCTGCGGGATCTTCGGCAGCAAACAGCCGGTCGAACAGCTCTGCCGGTCTGCGGACGGGCTTGTGGTAGGGCCGCGGGTCGTCACTCACCCGCTCCAGGGTAGTCGCGACGGGCGTCGCTCAGGTCGGGATAGCGACGACGGCGTCCGAGGTCGGCTCGCCCGTCGGGGAGCCACCGGCGGGCTCGATCGTGATCGCGATCGTATCGCCCGGCTCCATCTCGCCGTCGAGGATCCACGTTTCGGTTCGCTGCCCGCTGGCAGCGAACGCGCCAGCCGGGATCGGAGACTCGTCGCCCCGCACGAACCACAGCTCGTAGCTCTGATCGTCGGCGATCTGCGGTAGTCCGTCCGAAACGATGACGGCCTTTCCGACCGAGTCTGCCCAGTAGAGCGTGGACTCGCCGCCGCCGTCGATCTGCGCCGTCGCCGACTGTGCATCCGGTGCCGACTGGACCTCTTGTAGCGCGACGACCTCGGGCGGACGATTCACCCAGTCATTGATGCTGACGGCGGTGAAGCCGAGCGCGACGAGAAGAACGAAGGATGCCGCGAGGGCGAACATGCTCCGCATCCAGCGCGTGCGGGACTGCGTCTGAATAGCGCCGGTACTCGGCGCCGGTGTCGCACCGAGCGGAAGAGCATCCGTCTGCGGTGCCAGCGCGACCCGGGTGAGGATGTGGTGCCGAAGCTCGGCGGGCGGATCAACCTCGGGCGCGTAGTCGGCAAGCGCGGCAGCGGTCTCGAGGTCGCGCTCGGCGATGCCTCGCCACTCAGGATGCATCGTGAGAGCCAGGTCGAAGGCCTGCTGTTGCTCAGCATCGAGGGCGCCGAGGGCGGACGCCGCCGACAGCTCGGCGAACTCCTGCTCGTTCATGAGGCCACCCCCATCTCTGCTCTCAGGCGCGACAAGCCGTCGCGCATCCGGGTCTTCACTGTTCCGAGCGGCGCCCCCACCAGTGCCGCAATCTCGCTCTGACTGTAACCCCCGAAATACGCGAGGGTGAGGGCCTCGCGCTGTGATTCGGGAAGGGCGGTGAGTGCTTCTGTTACTCGTCGGCTCTCGATCCGCAGTTCCGCCTGTTCGGCGACGCCATCGTGAGCGACGTCGATGTCACGGAACCCGATCCGGATGTCGCGATCGACGCTCGCCTGCGAAGCCCGCACTCGGTCGACGGCTCGGCGGTGTGCGATCGTGAGCACCCAGGATCTGCCCTGGCCTTTGTTCGGAGCGAAGCGCGCGGCGGATTGCCACACCTCGAGGAAGACCTCCTGCAGAACTTCTTCGCTCTGCGACCGGTCGACCACGACGCGCAGGATGAGCCCGAACACGCGCGACGACAGCATGTCGTAGAGGCTCGCGAAAGCCTCGTGGTCTCCGCGCGCGACGCGTTCGAGAAGCTCCGCGACGTGATCGACGGCACCCGCCCCGTCGTCTGGCACGTCCATGCCGTCGATCACCATGGGTCCAGCATGCCGCAAGAATTTCCCATCCGATGTCGCCGCGCTTCCGAAGACCCCTGTGTAGGCCGCCACGAGCGGACGACCATGAGCCCTGACGAGGCTCCGACAACACCGGAGGAACAATGTTGATCACCAAGAAGTCGCGCGTCGCAGCTGGCGCCTCGCTGGCGTTCGTCGCCGCGCTTGCCCTGTCCGCCTGCTCCACCGCCAGCACGGGGGACATGGATGACGAGATGGCCGAGACGCCGATGACCGAGCAGACCACCCCCATGGATGACATGGAGGAGATGGATGCCACCGCTTACCTGGTCGGTGCAGGCTGCGCGGAGTACGCCGAGGCTGTGCCCTCAGGCGCCGGTTCGGTTGACGGCATGGCGATGGACCCGGTTGCCACCGCGGCATCCAACAACCCGCTACTGACCACGCTCACCGCGGCAGTGAGTGGTGGACTGAACCCCGACGTGAACCTCGTCGACACTCTCAACGGTGGCGAGTTCACCGTCTTCGCTCCGGTCGATGACGCGTTCGCGAAGATCGACCAGGCAACGATCGACACGCTGTCGACCGACTCGGATCTGCTGACCTCGATCCTCACGTACCACGTTGTTCCCGGTCAGATCCTGCCCGAGGACCTTCCCGGTACCCACACCACGGTGCAGGGCGCTGACGTCGAGGTGACCGGTTCGGGCGACAACCTCATGGTCAACGACGCCATGGTCATCTGCGGTGGCGTTCAGACCGCCAACGCAGTGGTGTACCTCGTCGACACGGTGCTCATGCCTCCCATGTGAGCGCCCGTTGGCGATCCCCCAGGGTGGAGGGACGCGAGGCCGTCGTCATCTTCGGATGCGGCGGCCTCGTCGTTTCTGAGGCATACGCCGCGCCTCGATTCATTCGCCGGGCCGCCGCCACACGACACCCGGGAACCGTCCGAAGTCGCCGTCGAACGTCACGACCTCGGCGCGATTCTCGATCGCAAGGGCAGCGAGGTGAGCATCCATGACGAGATTCCCACCGGTGCCAACGTCGGCGAGAAGCATGCGCATCCGATCGGAGTGCCCGGCGCCGGGCTCGGGGCTGATGACGCTGGACCGACTCATCCACCCATTGAGAATGTCGAAGGCGTCATCGACCGATAAGGGATTCGCGTAGATCCGACGACTCGTCGCCAGACGAACAAAGGCCAATGCGCAGACCCACGGAATCGCGACGGTTTCCCTCGAACTCAGTGCGCTATCAAGCCACGTTTTCGCCTCCGCGTGATGACGCGCATCCTCATCCACGGCGTAGAGAAGGACGTTGGCGTCAACGAGCTTCACTTCGCCAGCTCTTGCTTCTGAGCGATGGCCTCGTCTTCCAATTCGGCCGCGATAGCGAGAGCACGATCCAACGGGACGCTTGCTTTGCCGAGCCTGCGCACTGGCGTCTCGTAGCTGTCGACCGGATCGGGGTCCAGGCCAGCGAGGATCGCCGAGTTCACCGCGTCCTTGAAAGAGAGGCCACGCTCACGCATGACCTTGCGCACGGCTTCCTCAGCAGCCGAGGTCAGCGTGATCGTGGTTCGCATCTGTACATCATAGCATCAGCCAATTTGATGCATTGATGCAACCGGGACGGCGCGGTTAGTCCGCGACGTCGTGAATCGGATGCCGCGCACGAAGTAGGCTTGGAGGTCTGGGGCCTGTAGCTCAGTCGGTAGAGCATCGGACTTTTAATCCGCGGGTCGAGGGTTCGAGCCCCTCCGGGCCCACCATGTCGGTGTTACTCGAACCCGCGCCACGAGGGTTCGCTACGCGGACGCGCCGCCCGCTTGAGGAATCTCGTCGAGCGCGTGATACACCGGGATGCCGCGGCGCCGGGCGATCTCCACATCCTGATCGGCACCCCGGGACTCGCCGGGCAGGCGCAGGACGGCGTCGCAGTGCTGCAACAGGCGCTCCGCCGTCGGGTACATGACCTCGGCGGCAAGCGGATCGGTGGGACCGGTCGCGCCGGCGCTCGAAAGTACGGGCAGAGCTACCCACTCGCCGATCATCGGAATGTGCCCGGCCTCGAAGATGGGCCAGGCTGCTTCCTCCAACCGCGCGAGGTTCTTCGCCATGAGATCCGGGTTCCCGTTTGTTCCGGATGCGTAGGGTCCGGCAATCAAAATCAATAGGGGTTTCGTCATATCGGGTAAGATACAGCAGAAACGTGAAAGAACAGGATGAACGGGACATGCTTGCTGCCGCACGAAGAGACCTCCTGCTCGAACGCCTGCGCCGAGATGGCCGGATTGTGGCGAAGGAACTCGCCGCCGAACTCGGGCTGTCGGAAGACAGCATCCGCCGCGATCTGCGCGAACTGGATGCTGCGGGCCTGGCGGTGCGGGTCTACGGAGGGGCTCTTCCCGCCTCACCGGCGGTCGCCGACTATGCGACGCGAACATCGGTCGCACCTGAGAGCAAGCACCGCGTGGCAGCCGCCGCGCTCACGCTCGTCGCGTCCGACGCGACCATTATTCTCGACGGCGGCACGACGACCCTTGCGATGGTCCACGTTCTCCCGCAGACCTTCCGGGGCACCGTGATCACCCACAGTCCCACGATCGCCGCCGCTCTCGTCCCGCACGACGTCGACGTGTTCCTCATCGGCGGGCACATCTTCGGGCACTCTGCCGTCGCGTGCGGGGCCGCAGCGGTCGAGGCCGCGCAGAACATCAGCGCTGACCTCTTCTTCCTCGGGGTGACAGGCATTCACCCCGAGGAAGGCCTCACTACGGGCAACGCAGACGAAGCCGCCATGAAACGCGCCCTCGCGGCGCGCGCCGCGGACACCTACGTCCTCGGGAGCGAGGAGAAGATCGGCACCGCTTCGCGCTACAGAGTTCTCCCGCTCGACGCCGTTAGCGGCATTGTCATCGACGCCGACGACGACAGCACGATATCGGCAGATTTACGAGCAGCTGGCGCGATGCTCCTTCATACGGCCTGACGCGGACTATTCCACCTCGACAGGATCGCCGACACGAAGGGTTCCGCCGCCACTATCCGGAAGCAACAGCACGCCCAGCGTTGGTGAAGACTGCCCGAACTCTCGCGTGAGGATGCGCAGCAGCGGGGCATCCTGCAGCCCGGTGTCGGGGTTCGCCATGATCGCGGCGCATCGCACGATGGGCCGCTGGACTGCGAAGTTGACGTCGCCGATCCGAACCCTGCCCTGCCACTCAAGATCGCGCCACGGCGGAATGCCTGCGACCACGACGTTCGAGCGGAACCGGCGATCATCGACAACGGCATCGGCGGCACGACCGAGGGCCGCGACGGATGCCGCCGCATGAACCGACACGTACCCGCGGGGCCGATCCTGAAACTGCGAGGTCACACCGTCACCGATAAGGCGCAGGGGAAGCCTCCCGGGTCGCTTGAGATGCCGCACGTCGGGAGTCTCCCGCAGCCACGCGGTGACGGCATCCTCGATCTGGCGGCGACCAGCGTCGTCGAGCGCGGCATCCACGAGCACGCGCTCTCCGTCACGGATCGCGAGGCGACCCCGGTGCTGGTCGTAGCTCAGCCGCAGACGCGCGAGGGAGGGCATATCCATAAGGGCGAGGCCGCGCTTCTTAGGCCAGTATGCGAGCCCCTCCTCGTCCTCGGGCTCAACGGCATCCGCAAACCGGAAGGCGAGCACTCGATCACCCTCGACGCACCCGTCATCCTGCACCACAATCTGCTCGCGCGGCTCTGGCGTGAACCCCTTGACCGGGTAGCGATAGAGGGCGGCGACAGATGCCATGCCGCCATCGTGCCACGCGCGCCACCCCACACCGTCCAATAGACTGCGATCAATGGATGTCGGAACGGATGCCGCGCTCACATCGCTGGGCGACCCGACCCGCGCCCGCATCCTGAGCCTCATGCGCTCTTCGCCTGACGGTCGCGTGCTCGTCGGACGGCTCGCGACCGAGCTTGGACTGCGCCAGCCGACCGTCAGTCACCACATGAAGACCCTCCTCGCCGACGCGATCGTGATCCGCGAGCCCGAGGGACGCCAGGTCTGGTACTCGATCGCACCCGATGCCGCCGACCGCGTCGATGCGATCCTGGGCCGGCCACGCGAGGCGGCATCCGTCGATCTGGACCGAATCGTGACTGACCTCGACGCGCGATTCGGCGAGCGCGTCGACGCCCACCGGATTCGCGAGGTCGTCACCGACAGCCACGCGCGCCTCTCAGCGACGGATGCACCTCTCCTGGCGTCCCGCACGTTCTCGTTCGCCGCGAGCAGGCTCGACGCGCTGGCCACGGCATCAGCGAGACCGTCGGATACCACCCCGAGCGTGCTGTTCGTGTGTGTACAGAACGCCGGCAGATCACAGCTGGCCGCCGGCATCCTGCGACACCTCGCCGGCGACACCGTCACCGTGCGCACAGCCGGTTCAGCCCCGACTGCCGACGTGCGGTCCACAATCGTGACCGCGCTGGATGAGATCGGAGTCTCGATCGGCGACGAGTTCCCGAAGCCGCTGACCGACGAAGCAGTTCGTGCCGCGGATGTCGTCATCACGATGGGGTGCGGCGACGCCTGCCCGATCTATCCCGGAACGCGATACCTCGACTGGGAGCTCGAGGATCCCGTCGGCAAGCCGCTCGCAGCCGTGCGCGGCATCCGTGACGACATCGACCGACGTGTCAGGGAGCTTCTTGCGGAGCTCCGCTCCGGCGAGAAAGTGAACACTCGCTGAACCAGAGCCGTCACGGCTTCCCACACAGATAGATAGCCATCTATGCTTTTCTCATCCCGAGAAAGGTGAACCCCATGTCGACAACCCCTCCCGTCGTCCTGTTCGTCTGCGTCCACAACGCCGGCCGTTCGCAGATCGCCGCCGGATACCTGCAGGCCCTCGCCGGCGACCGCGTCGAGGTGCGCTCTGCCGGATCCCAGCCGAAGGATCAGATCAACCCCGTCGCCGTGCAGGTTATGGCCGAAGAGGGCATCGACATCGCGAACAACGCGCCGAAGGTGCTCACGGTGCAGTCTGTGCAGGAGTCCGACGTCGTCATCACGATGGGATGCGGCGACGCCTGCCCGATCTACCCCGGCAAGCGTTACGAAGACTGGCAGCTCGACGACCCCGCCGGTCAGGATGTCGAGACCGTGCGCCGCATCCGTGATGAGATCCGGGGGCGCGTCGAAACGCTGCTTTCCGAGATCGCCCCCGCAGCGTGACGCTCGCTCCCCTGGCCCGCCGCGCCGTCGCCGAGTTCCTCGGCACCGGACTGCTCGTCACGGTCGTTGTCGGCTCGGGCATCATGGCAACGCGACTGACGTCGGATGTCGGCATCCAGCTGCTCGCCAACAGCATCGCAACGGCGCTCGGCCTGTCGGTTCTGATCCTGATGTTCGGCGCGATCTCGGGCGCTCATTTCAATCCGGCCGTGTCGCTCGTGGACTGGTTCCTCGGGCGGCGCCGCCGGGTGGGGCTCGCAGGGCCGATGCTCGGGATCTACACGCTCGCCCAGATCACCGGCGCTATCGGCGGGGCCGTCCTCGCCAACGTCATGTTCGATGTTCCAACGAGCCTGTCAACCACCGACCGCGCGACCCCGGCAACGCTGATCGCGGAGGTCGTCGCAACCTTCGGACTCGTGCTGCTCATCGTCGCCCTCGCCCGCACCGGGCGCGGCGCGGCAGCAGCCCCAGCCGTGGGCGCCTATATCGGCGCGGCGTACTGGTTCACCAGCTCGACCTCGTTCGCCAACCCTGCAGTCACGATCGGGCGCCTGTTCACCGACACCTTCGCGGGGACCGGGGCGTCGTCGGTGCTTCCGTTCATCGCCGCGCAGCTTGTCGGCGCGGCGCTCGCGGTCGGTGCCGCGATGCTCCTCTTCCCGCACGTCACGGATGCCGCCGAAGAGATCGTCATCCCGCACACGGATGCCGAAGCCGACGCCTCGGCCGTTCACCCTCGCGATCGTCCGGCCCCGTAGAATCCGGCCGTGACCGCAGGCGCCCCTGACACCGCCACCGCTTCGTCTCGCGGTTCGGTCGCCGAGGTGTTCTGGGCTTTCCTGCGCCTGGGAGTCACCTCGTTCGGGGGCCCCATCGCCCACCTCGGCTACTTCCGCGACGACCTCGTGGCACGGCGCCGGTGGATGAGCGACAAGGCGTACGCCGATCTCGTGGCCCTGTGTCAGTTCCTCCCCGGCCCCGCCTCGAGCCAGGTCGGCTTCGCGATGGGGCTGCACCGCGCCGGCCCGCTTGGCGCCCTCGCCGCGTTCCTCGCCTTCACGCTGCCCTCGGCGATCCTCATGGTCGCCTTCGCGTTCGGCGCCACGCTCTTCGAGGGCGTCGTCGGTATCGGGCTGCTTACCGGGCTGAAGATCGTCGCGGTGGCGATCGTCGCGCAGGCGGTCTGGGGAATGGCGAAGACTCTCACCCCCGACGCCCGGCGCGCCTCGATCGCCGTCGTCGCGGCAGTCGTCGCGCTCCTGCTCGCGGGATCGATCGGACAGGTCCTCGCGATCGCTATCGGCGCGGTTGCCGGCCTCCTCCTGTGCCGGGCCGTGCCTACCGAAGCCGGCGACACCAATCTCATGCGTTTCCCGGTATCGCGCACAGCGGGAATCACCAGCCTGGTGGCGTTCGTCGTCATCCTGCTCGGGATGCCGATCCTCGCCGCCCTTGCCGGCGGCGCGGTCGCCCTGTTCGACACCTTTTACCGCGCCGGAGCCCTCGTCTTCGGCGGCGGCCACGTCGTCCTCCCCCTGCTGCAAGCGGGGGTGGTCGAGACAGGTTGGGTGAGCCCCGAGCAGTTCCTCGCGGGCTACGGCGCCGTCCAGGCGATGCCCGGGCCGCTGTTCACCTTCTCGGCCTACCTCGGAACCCTCTCAACCGTCGGCCCCGGCGGCGTTCTGGGCGCCGCAATCGCTCTGGTCGCGATCTTCCTCCCTGGCTTCCTCCTGCTGATCGGTGTGCTGCCGTTCTGGAACGCCCTGCGGGGGCGCACCTGGATGCAGTCGCTCATGCGCGGCGCGAACGCAGCAGTGGTCGGCATCCTCGGCGCCGCCCTCTACGACCCCCTCTTCACGACTGGGATCGTCGGTGCAGGGTCATTCAGCCTCGCGCTCGTGTGCTTCGTACTGCTCGCCGCCTGGAAGCTGCCACCCTGGGCTGTCGTGCTCGTCGGCGGTGCGGGCGGCATCGTTCTGGCGATACTCGGAGTCTCGTGATCAGGTCGGGATCTCGACCAGTTCCGCTCCCGCGTACGCGACCTCGGCGAGCGCAGCGTCACTCGACTCGGCAGCAACCCCCGCAACGAGGTTCGTGATGACCCGCACCCGCCGCCCGTGAGCAATGGCGTCCAAAGCCGAGGCCCTCACGCAATAGTCGGTGGCGATCCCGGCCACGTCCACCTCGAGGATGCCGTGCTCGGTCAGCAGATCCGACACCTTGGCGCCGTCATCCGTCGTCCCCTCGAACAGCGAATACGCCGGTTCTCCCTGCCCCTTCTTCACATGATGGGTGACGGATGCCGTATCGAAGGCCGGGTCGTACTCGGCCCCCTCCGTGCCGCTGACGCAGTGGACGGGCCAGGTGTCGACGAAGTCGGGCTCGGGATGAAAGTGCCCCCCGTTGTCATGATCGGCATGATGCCAGTCGCGCGAGGCGACGATGATGTCGTACTCCTCGGCGTGCGTGACGAGGTATCGCGAGATCCGTTCGGCTACGGCGTCCCCGCCCTCGACACCGAGCGCCCCACCTTCGGTGAAGTCGTTCTGGACATCGACGATCAACAGTGCCTTACCCATGCCTCGAGGCTACGCTCGTTCACCCGTCGTCGGAACGCCGGGACTCCCGCAACGCACGACGGCTGAGGGGTTGCGCCGCACCCTCGGTCGGGCTTGCCCCCACGGGTTGGGGCTCGCGCGGGCCGCGGACCGTACCGTCGGTCTCGGGTCCGCGCCGCCAGAGCTTCGACGGCCACCAGATCGCCCGCCCGATGTCGTAAGCCAGGGCGGGCACAAGCAGGGATCGCACGACGAAGGTGTCGAGCAGCACACCGAACGCGACGATGAACGCCAGCTGCGCGAGGAACAGGATCGGGATGACTCCGAGCGCCGCGAACGTCGCCGCGAGCACGAGGCCGGCGGAGGTGATGACGCCGCCCGTTGCGACGAGCCCGCGCAGGATGCCGCGCCGGGTCCCATGCACGAGCGATTCCTCGCGTACGCGCGACATCAAGAAGATGTTGTAGTCGACGCCGAGGGCAACGAGGAACACGAATCCATAGAGCGGGACCGCCGGGTCTGCGCCCGGGAATCCGAGGACGTAGTCGAAGACGAGCGCGCTGACGCCCAGAGCCGAACCGAACGACACGACAACCGTGAGGATCAGCAGGACCGGCGCGAGCACTGCGCGCAGGAGCAGCATCAGGATCAGCAGGATGACGACCAGCACGATCGGGATGATGACGGTGCGATCTCGGATCGAGGTGTCGTTCGAATCGACATCCGTCGCCGTGACACCGCCGACCAGCGCGACACCGTCGCCGAACTCGTCGGTGAATGCGACGCGAAGATCGCGCACAGTCTGCTCCGCCTCGACCGAGTCCGCGGCATCCGTCAATGTCGCGATCACGAGCACGTCACCGTCCGAAACCGTGGGATTCGGGGCCGGAGTACCCGGCGGCCCGACAGCCGTGAAGACCGGCTCCCCGTTCTCGACCGAGACCGGCGCCTGTCCACTCGGTGAGTCCTCGGAAGCGACAGAGACCGAGTCGATACCGGCACTGTCGTCGAGCACGGTGACGGCAGTGGCGAGGTCGCTCTCGGGAACGATGACGTACACGGGGCTGCCGGATCCCGCCGGGAAGTGCTCGGCGAGCACATCCTGGCCGTCTCGCGCCTCGGAGTAACCCAGGACGAGGTCGCTGGATGCCACCCTATCCGCTTTGAACTGGGTGACGCCGAGCGCAGCAACCAGCAGCACAATCGTCGTGATGATCCAGACCGGGCGCGACCGTCGGGCGATGAGTCGCGCCTGGCGTGGCCAGAATCGCTTGACCGGCTTGGTGAAGTCGTCGGGAAGCTCCGTCAGACCGTGCTTCGGGATGAACGGCCAGAAGGCTACGCGGCCGAAGAGGGCGAGCAGCGCCGGCAGGAAGGTCAGGGCAGAGAGCATCGCGAACGCGATACCGATCGAGGCGATAGGGCCGAGCGCCCGGTTGGTCGCGAGGTCCGAGAGCAACAGGATGAGCAAACCCGCGATTACCGTGCCACCTGACGCGAGGATCGGTTCGAACGCACCCTTCCACGCGCGTAGCGTCGCGTTCCATCGGGGCTCGCCCTCGCCAATCGCCTCTCGGAACCTCGCGACATAGAGCAGCGCGTAGTCGGTTGCCGCACCGATCACGAGGATGAACAGGATGCCCTGAACCTGACCATTGAGGACGAACACACCGGCGTAGGCGAGCCACCACACGACCAAGAGCGCAACTGTCAGTGCGAAGGTCGAGGTCATGAGCACGAGAATCGGTAGCAGCGGCGATCGGTAGACGATCACCAGGATGACGAACACCGCCACCAGCGCGACGATGAGCAACAGTCCATCGATGCCCAGGAAGCCCTTGACGAGGTCGGAGGTGAATCCGGCCGGCCCCGTGACCCACCCCTCGAGCGGGGCTTGCAGCTCGTCAGTGACGAGAGTGCGGATCTCTTCGACGATCTCGCGCACTTCGCCCGACGAGTCGATCGGGATGAAGACCTGCACCGCTTCGCCGTCATCCGAGACCACCGGTGGCGATACCCCATCGAGCACGCCGTCAATGCCCGCGATGTCGTCAACGAGGGTCTGCACCTCGGCGAGCTGGTCATCGGTGAGCTCACCGTCGCCCGTGACGACGAGCACGGCAGGAATCGCTTCGTCACCCAAAAAGTCCGGCAGGCGCTCGGAGACGCGCGTCGCGTCCGCGCTCTCGGGGAGGAAGCTCGACTGGTCGTTGCTGGCGACCTCGTCAACCTTTCCGAAGTAGGGGCCACCGATCGAGCCGACACCGACCCAGATCAGTACGAGTAGTGCGGGGATGCCGATCCGCAGCCACCGCGACGGGCGGACAGAGCTTTTCGTCGAAGCCATATCGCTAGCTTATCTAGCTAACGGGGTAACGACGCAACCCCTATCGTTGACGGATGATCTCGGCATCCGTCGCCCTCGTGGGGGCGTTCATCTACGGAGCCGCGGACTTCTTCGGGGGGCTGGCAGCCAGACGCTTGCGCTCGATCGTCGTGACGGCGACCGCCGCCCTGAGCGGGCTCGTTGTTCTGTTCGCGTTGGTACCCCTGCTCGGGGCGACGTGGAACCTCGAGGATGTCGCCTGGGGTGCCCTCTCCGGCGTTTTCGGCGTGATCGCCATCGTCCTGCTCTACGCGTGCCTTGCGATCGGCCCCATGAGCATCCTCTCTCCCGTGACGGCGGTCACCGGGGCTATCGCACCGATGATCTGGGGTCTCACGATCGGAGGAGAGAACCTCACCATCACGGGATACGCGGGACTCGGCGTCGCCTTGGTTGCCGTTGTCCTCGTCGGGTTCATCCCCGGGCAAGGTGCCGTGAGGCCATCGGGACGCGGGCTTGTGATGGCTGTGGGATCAGGGCTCGCTATCGGGGCTTTCCTCATCGCTCTCGACCAGGCCGGCGACGACAGCGGTCTGGTGCCGATGATCGCCAACCGCGCGACGAACTCACTCATCACAACGATCGTCGTCGCGGTGATGATCATCGCCGCCGTTCGGCGCGGACAGGGCGCGGCATCCGCCGTACGGGCCGGCGGGACCGAGCTCGGCGCCACACCCACAGGTCACGCCGATCTTGAGCACGCGCGAACGAACGTGATGACCTCACCGCGATCCGGTCTTGCCGGGTGGGGGCTCGCTGTCGTGTGCGGAGTGCTCGATGTCACCGCCAATGTTCTGCTACTCGCTGCTCTGCGCCTCGGAGACCTCTCTATCGTGGCAGCGCTTACCGCGTTGTACCCGGCCGGGACGATCCTGCTCGCGGCCCTCGTGCTTCGCGAGCGCATCGCGGCCGTGCAGTGGCTGGGTCTTGCCCTGGCCCTGAGCGCCGGCGTCTTGCTGGCTCTTGCCTGAAGCAGGTTCAGCCCTCGAGGAACAGCAGTACGACAGACACGACAAGGCCAATGAGCGCGAGCGCCGCGAAACCTGCGGTCAGGCGAGCAAGCGAACGCACCAACGGCGACGTCCGAGAGACCCGGACGGTATCGTGCCGGCCGAGGCGCGCCCACACCTCAACCTCTTCGTCGTGCACAGTCGCGCCAGGCGGGAGCGGGGCTTCACCCAGGATGCCGCTCTCATCGAACCACCGCACCACCGCACCGGCGGACGTTGTTGTGACGACGCCACGCACCGGAGTCCACGATCCATCGGCGACCCAGGCGATCAACGCCGTGATCCCGAGCACCACGGCCGCACCAAGCCCGATCCAGGTATAGATCTCCAGGGCAATAGCGAGCGCGGGGGGCACCGAGGCTCCTCTTCTGTCAGAGCCACCTAAGGGAATCGTCCCCACCGCTCCTCCACCCGCCGCTGCGCGGCGCGCGGAGCCTCCGGCGGCGTGGGCCCACCCAAGGGTTCGCTCCTTTGGCGATGAACGAGAACAGACCGCCCTACGGACGGTCTCTTCTCGTTCAGAGCCACCTAAGGGAATCGAACCCTTGACCTATTCATTACGAGTGAATCGCTCTGCCGTCTGAGCTAAGGTGGCGTGATCGCTCGCGCGATGCACGATCAACGATCTTACCGTGTCCCCACCCGGCTCGTGACCACCGGTCGCTACTCGCAGACGAGTCCGTCAGGCGGCACGATGCCGTCGATGAAATACGCCTCGACGGCATCATCCACACAGGCATTGCCCTTGTTGTACCCGGTGTGCCCCTCGCCGACGCGCGTGATGAGCACGCCCGACTCGAGCTGATCGGCGAGCGCAACCGACCAGTCATACGGGGTTGCGGGGTCGCCGGTCGTCCCGATCACCACGATCGGCTCAGCTCCCGCTGCCGTGATCGGCTCGCGAACACCAGTCGGCGCATACGGCCACACCTCGCACAGGTCGACACCTTCCCAGTAGGGGGCGATGGTCGGCGCCTGCTGGGCGATAGCCGCCTGAGAGGCAGCGTGCTCGGCATCCGTCTCGTCAGCCGGGTAATCCATGCAGTTGTACGTGAGGAACGCCTCAGTCGAGTTGTCGAGATACTGGCCGTCCTGGCGGTTGTAGTAGAAGTCGGCGAGAGAGAACGCGGTGCTCGCATCGCCCTGCAGCGCGTCAGTAAGCGCCTGCGTCAGGTACGGCCAGCTCTCTTGCGCATACAGCGCGGTGACGATGGCAGTCACCAGCGAGTCGGCACCAAGCATTCGGCCGTCGCTGTTGCGGATCGGGTCACGGTCGACGCTGGCCAACAGAATCGCGAGGTCTCCCATGGCCTCATCGACCGAACCGCTGAACGGGCAATCGCTCTGACCGACGCACGAGGCCATGTAGGCACGGAGCGCGTTCTCGAAGCCGATCGCCTGTTGCGTCGACACATCCAGCCCGCTCAGCGAGGGATCGATCGCGCCGTCGAGCACGAGACGGCCGACACGATCGGGGTAATGCTTCGCGTACGTGGCGCCGAGGAACGTCCCGTACGAGTAGCCGAGGTAGTTGAGCTTCTCGTCGCCGAGAACGGCGCGCAGCAGGTCCATGTCCTGCGCCGCATTCTCTGTGGTGATGAACGGCAGGATGCCGTCGCTGTTCTGCTCGCACGCGGCAGCGAACGTCTTCTGCTGCTCGACGACGAACGCGTCCCATTCCGCAGATCGGCGCTGCCCGGGCGGGATATCGAAGACGAACGAATCCATGCCCGCGGCATCCAGGCAGGTGACGGCAGTGGATTCGCCGACGCCCCGAGGGTCGAAACCGATGACGTCGTAGTTCTCCTGCAGCGCCTCTCCGACGGCGAAGTCCAGCGAATCGCGCACGAGATCCACCCCACTCGCTCCCGGCCCGCCGGGATTGGTCAGAAGGGACCCGAGCGGATCGCCGTCGGTTGCGACGTGACGGATGACGGAGAGATCGATCGTCCCCGCCTCAGGGTCGCTCCAGTCGAGGGGGGCTGTGACGGTGGTGCAATCGAAGTCGCCACCGCAGTCGGTCCAGTCGAGCGTCTGCTGATAGAAGGGCAGCAGGTCTTCGGCTACCCCGTCGGTGATCGGCGTCGGAGAGCGGTGCGGGGCAGCGCTCTGATCCGGCATCGGGATGAGGTAGCACCCGGCGAGCGCGACAGCTGCCGCCACCGTCGTGGCGCTCACGATCAGGATGCGTCGTGCGAGGCGTGCGGTCATGGTGTCCTTCCCGACGAGACGGTGATGAGCAGGCTCTCGAGCGCGAGGGTCGGCGCGACGTTCTGTTCGAGGTTCCGGCGCGTGCGGGCGATCTCGTCGAGCACGACGAGCGTCCGCTGCGGTGACCACGCCCCCGCGAGGCCGCGGAGGTCGGTGTCCATCTCCCGGTTGATCAGGATGCTCTCCCCTGCCGCCTCGATTCTGCCGAACTGGATCATCAGAACGTCCCGGTACAGGGACTGCAGATCCGTAAGAACACGATCGATCCCGTCACGCAGGCTCCTGGTCGCGCGGCGCTTCTGATCCTCTTCGAGGGCGTTGATCTGCGCCCGGACGGCGGTGGGAATAGCGGCACCTTCCGCGATCCCGAGGGTGCGCTTCAGGCTCTCGCGTTCGGCCTCGTCTCGCTCGACGGTGAGCGCCTTGGCGTCATCCGTGGCAGCCTGGACGATACGACCCGCCACATCGACGGCATCGCCGACACTTCGGACGCTGATCGCCGCGCGCAGCGTCAGATCGCGACGGGCGCGAGCCTCGGCATCCGTGGCAAGCCGCTGCGCCATCCCGATATGCCGTTGCGCGTGCCGGGCTGACTGCTCAGCGGTGACCGGATCAGCTCCCGTGCGCTGCGCGATGAGCGCCGCCACATCAGCGACATCGGGCTCGCGCAGGCGCACCACCCGCACCCTGGAACGGATGGTGGGAAGAAGGTCGGCGTCGCTGGGTGCGCATAGCACCCACACGGTGCGCTCGGGCGGCTCTTCGAGCGCCTTCAGCAGAACGTTGGAGGTGCGCTCGGCCATGCGGTCGGCATCCTCGACGATGATCACCCGGTAGCGGCCGAGCGAGGGGGCGAAGTACGCGCGCTCAACGAGCTGGCGCGCTTCATCGATGCGGATAATGACCTGCTCAGTGCGCAGCACGGTGACATCAGGGTGAGTCCGCGCGATCACCTGGCGCATCGTCGCCTCGTCGCCGGGCTCGGCGATGAGTGCTGCCGCGAACGCCGCGGCGAGCGTCGAGCGCCCCGAGCCAGGCGGTCCGGTGATGAGCCAGGCGTGCGCGAGTGAGTCGGGGTCGGATGCCGCGGCCTGGAACTGCGCGACAGCATCGGGCTGCCCCCACACAGCGCCCCACGGCACAACCTGTTCGGGGGGCGCAGCCTGCATGCAGACCAGCGTAGCCGCGGCATCCGACGATGTGCCGTGAGCCGTCGGCACGGCCCGCGTCACAGCCCGAGCAGAGCCGTCACCCTCGCACGGACTGCCTCGGCGATCTCGCCTGCCGGGAGTGATGCATCCAGCACGAGGAAGCGCTCGGGTTCGGCGGCAGCCAGCGCGAGATACTCGGCGCGCACCCGGGCGTGGAACTCGTCGCGCTCCGCCTCGAGCCGGTCGAAGGGCTTGTCAGCAGCATCCAGCCTCGCCCGTGCTGTTGCGGGATCGAGGTCGAGCAGAACTGTCAGATCAGGCAGTAGGCCTTCGGTCGCCCACAGCGACAGGTCGCGGATCTCGTCGCGACCCAGCACGCGCCCCGCGCCCTGGTAGGCAACCGACGAGTCGAGGTAGCGGTCCTGGATGATGACCTCGCCCCGCTCCAGAGCTGGGCGCACGACGGTAGCGATGTGGTGAGCCCGGTCGGCGGCGTAGAGCAGCGCTTCGGCCCGCGGCGACACTTCGCCCCGGTGGTGCAGGACGATGTCACGGATGAGGACACCGACCTCGGTCCCGCCGGGTTCGCGCGTGCGCACCACGATGCGCCCCTCAGACTCGAGCCAGTCGCGCAGCAGGCTGGCCTGCGTCGTCTTGCCCGACCCGTCACCGCCCTCAAGGGTGATGAACAGTCCCGGTGCTGTCACTTCTTGGCCGTCGTCTTGCGGGTGGTCGTAGCGCGCTTGGTCGTGCGCTTGGGCGCCGGACCCTTCGCCCGCTTGTCGGCGAGCAACTGCACGGCGCGTTCGAACGTCACGTCGTCGACCTGTTCACCGCGCGGAATCGTCGCGTTGGTCTCACCGTCGGTGACGTACGGGCCGAACCTGCCATCGCGCAGACGGATGGGCTTGCCGCTGGTCGGGTCGGCGTCGAACTCCTTGAGCGCACTCGACGCGCGGCGGGCACCGTACTTCGGCTGGGCGTACATCTCGAGCGCTTGATCGAGCGTGATGTCGAAGATCTGTGCTTCGCTCTCGAGCGAGCGGGAGTCGGTTCCCTTCTTCAGGTAGGGACCGAACCGACCGTTTTGCGCCGTGATCTGCTCGCCCGAGGCGGGGTCCTCTCCCACGACGCGCGGCAGATCGAGCAGACGCAGCGCCGTCTCGAGGTCAATCGTGTCGACCGACATCGACCGGAACAGCGATGCCGTGCGGTTCTTGGGTGCAGCACTCTTCGCGGTGGACTTCTTGCCCTTCGCAGCGGGTGCCGGCTCGGCCGGTGCCGTCTCGAGAACTTCACCGGTCTCCGGGTCGACGACCGCCGCGGCCTCGGGCTCGGTCTCTTCGATGTAGGGGCCGAAGCGACCATCCTTGACGACGACGAGCTTGCCGTTGGCGGGGTTTTCACCGAGCACACGATTGCCCGCAACCGGCGCATCGATGAGCTCCTGCGCTTTCTCGGGTGTGAGCTCGTCGGGCGCGAGGTCGTCGGGAACGTTGACGCGGCGCGGGTCGGCATCCGGGTTCGCAGGGTCGATGACCTCGAGGTACGGTCCGTACTTGCCGACACGCAGGGTCACGGTGTCGCTGATCGGGCGCGCATTGAGTTCGCGCGCATCGATGTCGCCGAGGTTGTCGACGATATTGCGAAGCCCCACGTGGGCATCCGAGCCGTAGTAGAACTCCTTGAGCCACTCGATGCGCTTCTGCTCGCCCCGCGCGATGGCGTCGAGGTCGTCTTCGAGCGCGGCAGTGAAGTCGTAGTCGACGAGCTCAGAGAAGTGCTCTTCGAGCAGCCGCACGACGCTGAACGCGACCCAACTGGGGACGAGGGCCTGCCCCCGCTTGGTGACATACCCGCGGTCGAGGATGACGTCGATGATGCTCGCGAAGGTCGACGGGCGTCCGATGCCCTTCTCTTCGAGGGCCTTCACGAGGCTCGCCTCGGTGTAGCGGGGCTTCGGGCTCGTGGAGTGACCCTTCGGCTCGACATCCGTGAGACTCAGCACGTCGCCGACGGCAAGGGCCGGCAGCGACTGGTCGTCGGCACGGTCGGCGTCGGCCCGCTTTTCGTCGCGTCCCTCTTCGTAGGCCTCGAGGAAACCCTTGAAGGTGTAGACGGTGCCGGATGCCGTGAACTCGGCCTTCTTGCCGTCGGCCTCGAGCGCGAGAGTGACCGTGGTGGTCTCGTACTTGGCGTCCGACATCTGGCTGGCGATCGTGCGCTTCCAGATGAGGTCGTACATGCGCTCTTCGTCGCGGTCGAGCTGGCCGGTGACCTCGCTCGGGCGCCGGAAGAACTCGCCCGACGGACGGATCGCCTCGTGCGCTTCCTGCGCGTTCTTGGAGTTGTTCCGGTAGGCGCGGGGGTTCAGCGGCACTGCCTTGTCGCCGTAGAGCTCAATCGCCTGGGTACGCGCGGCAGTGACTGCCTGCGTCGAGAGGGCGGTCGAGTCGGTACGCATATAGGTGATGTAGCCCTTCTCGTACAAGCGCTGCGCAACGCTCATCGCGTGCTTCGCGCTCATCGAGAGCTTGCGACCGGCCTCCTGCTGCAGCGTGGAGGTCGTGAACGGCGGCTTGGGGCTGCGGGTTCCGGGCTTTGCGTCAAGGGCCGTGACGGATGCCTCGGCCGCGGCCTCGACGGCAGCTGCCAACGCTCGCGCGGCTGCTTCGTCGAGGACGACGACGGCCTTTTTGAGCTGCCCCTTGTCATCGAAGTCGGTACCGCGCGCAAGGGAGGCGCCGTCGATGCGCGCGAGGCGCGTCGTGAACGAGGAGCCGCTCTTACCGGCGAGAGCTTCGACGTCCCAGTAGTCGGCGGCGACGAACGCCATCCGCTCGCGCTCGCGCTCGACGACCATGCGGGTGGCAGCGGACTGCACGCGGCCGGCAGAGAGCGCGGCGCCTTCGCGGCCCGAGCCGACCTTGCGCCACAGCACCGGCGAGACATCCCACCCGTACAGGCGGTCGAGCACACGCCGCGTCTCCTGCGCGTCGACCAGGGCGAGATCGAGGTCCCGGGTCTTGTCGACGGCGGCGCGGATCGCGTCCTTCGTGATCTCGTGGAAGACCATGCGCTTGACGGGAACCTTGGGCTTGAGCACCTCGAGCAGGTGCCACGCGATGGCTTCGCCCTCGCGGTCCTCATCTGTTGCGAGCAGCACTTCGTCGGCATCCTTGAGGGCACGCTTGAGCTCGGCGACGGTCTTGGTCTTGCGGTCGCTGATGACGTAGTAGGGGTCGAAGTCGTTGTCGACGTCGATCGAGTACTTCCCGTAGGCCTGCTTCTTCTCGGCAGGAATGTCCTTCTTGCTCGCGAGGTCGCGGATGTGTCCCACCGAGCTGAGCACCTCGTACCCGTCGCCGAGGTATCCCTGGATCGACTTCATCTTCGTCGGGGACTCGACGATGACAAGCTTCTTGCCTGTGGCCAACGAAAGCTTCCTTTCTTCGATGCACACCATACACACACGGCGACACAGCGAAGGCTGAGAGCAGCAAGCCAGCACCCCCACGCGACTCCGTCGGGCCCTACGGCGGCGGGCCGGCGCGGGCTGTTGCGGTGACTTCGAACGCACCGAAGGGAACCGAGACCGAGACTGTCGCGATGAGCTCAGCGAGTTCACACGCGTGCGCTCGTGCCCCCATCGCCGAGGCCACCTCGGCTGCGCGGTCGCAGGGCACGCCGAGGACCGCGCCGGATGCAGCATCCGCCGCCGCGAGCGCGGCCGCGTCAGCAGCGCCGGCCACGCGTTGGGCGACGACGGATGCCGCGCCCATTCCCGCAGCGGCCACGATCACCGCAGCACCGATCGCCGCAATGCCCGCCGAGGCAACGGTGCCCGCCATCACCAGCCATCCGCGAGGGCACAGCCGCGCGCGCTGACGGGAATCCCGGAAACCGTGCGTGCCGCGGTCACGCACACCAGGTCTCCCTCGTCGCTGATCTCCACGGACGCGCCGGGCACGGCTGCCTGCACGACGGCACTCACGCGCGCCCCGCCCTCACCCCGGGAGGCGAGTCTGGCAGCGTCGGCGACGGCATCCTGAAGCAGGATCTGCCGCCCGGCCGCGCCGAGCATCCCGACGGCGAGTAGAACAACGACCGCGACAGCCGTCATCGCGATCGCGAACTCGGCGGCGACCGACCCGCGATCACCGCCGAGCCCGTCGCGGATCATTCGACGCTGAGCGCGCGGCGCACCAGGTCGGTGAGGATGCCGCGCACCTCGTCCGAGCGCATGATCACGACCAGCAGGCCGGCGAAGGCGACCGCCGCCATCGTGGCAATCGCGTACTCCGCAGTGGCGGCGCCGGTCTCGTCCAGAAACAGCTCGCGCGCAGTACGCGAGGTCAAACGGGGCAGCGGGGACATGGGTTCTCCAATCGGTTGAGGCGGTGGGCACGGGGGATGGGCACGGTCAGGGAAGTGGAAGTGACACGGACGGCAGGATGCTGAGGAACATCGGCGCGACGCCCAGGCACAGGAAGGCAGGGAGCGTGCAGATGCCGAGCGGCAGGAGCAGCTTCGTCGACAGGCGAGCTGCCCGCAGGCGCCCGTCGACCCGCGCACGGTGACGGTCCAGCGCAGCAGCCGAGCGCAGCAACTCGACGGCCGGTACTCCCGCCGCCTCGGAAAGGAGGAGTGTGTCCCGGACCGCCACGGAATCGTCGGCATCCTCGCCACGCGCTGCGTCAACGAGCGTTCTGGCCCGCGACACCGACACGCCGCCACTGAGCGCTATCGCGGTGAGGTCGGCATCCATTCCCGGCATCGCGGCATCTCGGTGAGCGGCGAGCGCCAGCCGCGATGTCCAGCGTCGTCCCGCGATGAGCAGGCCGATGCCGACCGCGGCGCATGCCCATCCTGCCGGCTCACGCAGCAGGGTTCCGAGGGGATCGAATCCGAGGGCGAATGCGAGACCGATACCGACAGCCGGAAGCCAGCCCAGCAGTCGCGCCGTCGACGTCGGCTCGGCGAGGGCGACCCGGATCTCATCGGCTGACTCCGCGGTATCCCGCAGCACATCAGCGAAGGAACGGAGCGCGGGCGCCAACGGCGCCCCAACCGTCGTCGCGATGGACCACGCAGCAGCCACCTCTCGCCACATCCGTCGCTCGCGTTCCTGGACCGACTCCCCCACTGCATCGGCTCGCGTGAGGCGGAATCTGCGGCGTCGCTCTGGCGCGGGCTCGGCAGCCAAACTAGCGATCGCGCTGTCGAGCCGGGTACCACCGGCAGCCGCATGGACGACGCGCGACGCCTGCTCGTCCCCTTGCCGGGCCAGATGATCCCACGCACGGGCCGGAGTGACCCCAGCCTCGAGGAGCACCGCGATGCGGAGCACTGTCTCGGCTACCCGGGTCGTCATAACTCCTCCTCTATATGGAGACGACCGTCCGGACCGAGCGTGGGGTGACCGAGCGCGCCAATGCGGCGTCTGCCGTCGCGATCGCGGGTGACGTGGATGACGACGCCGATCGCACTGGTGACCTGCCGTGCGAGCGCGTGGTCGGTGAGGCCCGCGAGCGCGCCGAGCGCCTCGAGCCGAGCTGGGACATCGGCGAGGCTGTTGGCGTGCACCGTGCCGGCACCACCATCGTGACCGGTATTGAGCGCCGACAGCAGCTCGCGGATCTCCTCGCCGCGGCACTCCCCTACGACGAGTCGGTCCGGTCTCATCCGGAGCGCTTCGCGCACGAGGCGAGCGAGGCTGATCCCGCCGGCCCCCTCAAGGTTCGGTTGTCGCGCTTCGAGGCGTACGTGGTGAGGATGCTCGAGACGCAACTCGGCGACATCCTCGATCGTGAGGATGCGTTCGTCGCGCCCGGCCTCAGACAGAAGAGCTGACAGCAGTGTCGTCTTTCCCGCCCCCGCAGCTCCCGTGACCAGCACGTTCTCTCGGGCGCCCACGATCTCTCGCAGCCGGTCGCCGACGTCGGCATCGAACATGCCGCGCCGACCGAGCTCAGCCAGCGTGATCGATTCCAGGCGTGGAACGCGAATCGACACGAGCGTCCCGCTGACCGAGACCGGAGGAAGGACGGCGTGCACCCGCACACCGCCATCAAGCCTCACGTCAACGCAGGGGTGCGATTCGTCGATGTGCCGACCACCCGCCGCGATCAGGGAGACTGCCAGATCCCGCGCGTCGGTATCGGCAAGTTCGATGCCTGCCGCGCGACGCGGCCCCTGCCCTCGGTCGACGAACACTGCTGGTCCGTTCACGAAGACGTCAGTGGTCTCGGGGTCCTCCAGGTGGGGACGCAGCAGATCCAGTGACGGATGACGCAGCCACTCGGCTCCGCGCAGAGTCTCGCCCACCCGCACTCGGGGCGCACCGCCTCCTGCGCGCCCGGTGACGGACGGCGGAAGCGGTACGAAGAGGTCAGGCATGCCTCGACGGTAGGCATCCGGTTCCTCGCAGCCGACGCGCCAGCGCGAGAGCGCGGGTAAACGCATCGACCAGGCGAACTGGGGAGGAACGCTGCCCGGGCGACAGGAAAAAGCCCTCAGCACAAAAGAGGGCGGCATCCCATCGGGGGAGAGGGATGCCGCCGTGCGACACCGTTATCGGGGGTGGTCGGTGCCGCGATGCCAGAATCAGATGTTCGGCCGCGCACAAGCATACGCAACGAAAGGGACCGTCACAATCCGTTGTGGAGAATCTACATCCCCACTTCCGGAGGTAGTGTGCCCGTGCGGTGCTGACTAGCCTTTCGCTAGCTCTCGAGACGAGACGAATCTCGAGAACCCCTCCAGCCCGCGAAGGAGCGAGCCGAATGAGCAGTCAGATTGACCACCTGCTGAACGAGACCCGACGATTTGCCCCGTCCGCCGCGTTCGCCGAGAACGCGATCGGTGGCGCCGAGCTGTACCAGCGCGCCGCTGACGATCGCGAGGGGTTCTGGGCAGAGCAGGCGCGCGAGCTGCACTGGCACACGCCGTTCACTGAGGTGCTCGACTGGTCGAATCCTCCGTTCGCGACCTGGTTCGCGGATGGCAAGCTCAACGTCGCCTACAACTGCCTCGACCGGCATGTCGAAGCCGGCAACGGTGATCGGGTAGCGCTGCTGTGGGAGGGCGAGCCCGGCGACACGCGCCGCGTCACCTACGCCGAGTTGACCGACGAGGTCAAGCGCCTCGCCAACGTCCTCGAGGGACTCGGGGTCAGCGCGGGCGACCGGGTAGCGATCTACATGCCGATGATTCCCGAGTCGGTAGCCGCCATGCTCGCCGTCGCGCGAATCGGCGCCGTCCACTCAGTCGTGTTCGGCGGTTTCTCAGCCGACAGCCTGCGGGCGCGCATCGACGACGCCGGCGCCAAGGTCGTCATTACCGCCGACGGCGGCTACCGCAAGGGCAAGGTGTCGGCGCTCAAGTCAGCCGTCGACGCCGCCCTCAGTGACCGCGGAGCGGGGGAGCAAGAGACCGTCGAGCACGTGCTGGTCGTTCGCCGCGGCGAGAACCCGGTCGAATGGACCGAGGGCAGGGACATCTGGTGGCACAACGCCGTGCCTGCGGCATCCGCCGACCACGAGGCAAGGCCCTTCCCGTCCGAGAACCCCCTCTTCATCCTCTACACCTCCGGCACCACCGGGAAGCCGAAGGGGATCCTCCACACCTCGGGCGGCTACCTGACGCAGACCGCCTTCACGAACCGCGTCGTCCACGACCTGCACCCCGAGACCGATGTGTATTGGTGCACCGCCGACATCGGGTGGATCACCGGCCACAGCTACGTCACGTACGGTCCGCTCGCCAACGGCGCGACGCAGGTCCTGTATGAGGGAACACCCGACAGCCCGCATCCGGCTCGGTGGTGGGAGCTTGTCGAGAAGTACGGCGTGACGATCCTCTACACCGCGCCCACGGCGATCCGTTCGTTCATGAAGATCGGACGCACCGCGGTGCAGAAGTTCGATCTGTCCAGCATCCGTCTGCTCGGCTCGGTGGGTGAGCCGATCAACCCCGAGGCGTGGATGTGGTACCGCGAGGTCATCGGTGGCGATGCCGCACCAATCGTCGACACGTGGTGGCAGACCGAGACTGGCGCGATCATGATCTCGGCGCTGCCCGGCGTCACCGAGGCGAAGCCCGGAAGCGCGCAGGTTCCGCTGCCAGGAATCGGTGTGGATGTCGTCGATGAGTCCGGCGAGCACGTCGGCAACGGAAACGGCGGGCTGCTGGTGCTCACCGAACCGTGGCCCAGCATGCTGCGCGGCATCTGGGGCGACCCGGAGCGGTTCGTCGAAACCTACTGGGAGAAGTTCCGCGATCAGGGCTACTTCTTCGCAGGCGACGGCGCGCGCCTGGACGAGGACGGCGACGTATGGCTGCTCGGCCGCGTGGATGACGTCATGAACGTCTCGGGTCACCGGCTGTCGACGGCAGAGATCGAGTCGGCCCTCGTCGCGCACGAGGCCACGGCTGAGGCGGCAGTGGTCGGGGCATCCGATGAGACCACCGGTCAGGCGGTCGTCGCGTTCGTCATCCTCAAAGAGAGCTTCCTCAAGACGCACTCCCCGGAGGGTCTTGCGGCGCAGCTGCGCAGCTGGGTTGCCGAACAGATCGGCCCGATCGCCCGCCCCCGCGACATCTACATCGTCGGCGAGCTACCCAAGACCCGGTCGGGCAAGATCATGCGTCGCCTCTTGCGCGATGTGGCAGAGGGCCGCGAGGTCGGCGACACCACGACCCTGGCCGACACCGCTGTTATGTCGGTCATCTCCGCGCAGGTGCGCTGAGTTCGGCATCCGGGCTGAGTCTCGGCATCCGCGAGGTAGGAGAAATCCGCTAGGTAGGACGTTTCAGACGCGAAAGGTCCTACCCTGCGGAGAACTCCTGCGCTCGAGCGCGAGGCTCAGGCGAGGGTGAAGATGACCTCGACCTCGACGGGGCTGTCCAGCGGCAGCACCGGAACGCCGACCGCTGAGCGCGCGTGGCGGCCCGCGTCGCCGAAGACCTCGCCGAGCAGTTCGCTCGCGCCGTTGATGACACCGGGCTGCCCGGTGAACTCGGGAACGGATGCCACGAAGCCGGTCACCTTGAGCACGCCGGTGAGCTTGTCCACGCCGCCCGCTGCAGCGGCTGCGGCAGCGATCGCGTTGAGCGCGGACTGTCGAGCGTAGGATGCGGCATCCGACGCCGGAACGAGCCCGTGGCCGTCGCCGACCTTGCCAGTGGCCGGCAGCGCACCCGAAACGAAGGGGAGCTGACCGGCGGTGTAGACGAGGTCGCCGTGGACCTTCGCGGGGATGTACGCGGCTACGGGTGGGGCGATCTGAGGAAGATCGATGCCGAGCTCTGCAAGGCGGGTGGATACGCTCATCGGGTCACTCTCCGAACTGCTGGGCGGCAACAGCTGCCGCATCGAGGCCGGCGTTGGCTGCTCCCCCGCCGGTAGGACGCTTGAAGTATCCGACGAGGCCACCCTCGGGACCGGGCACGACCTGCACGAGTTCCCACCCCTGCTTGCCCCAGTTGTTGAGGATCGCGGCGGTGTTGTGGATCAGCAGCGGCGTGGTCATGTACTCCCACGTGATCATCGGGGCTCCCGGGTGGTCGGTGACGGCGAGGGAACGGATGCCTCCCTGCGGCCTCGACCTGGCGGGCGCGCGCGAAGCTGTCGAGCCTTCGCACAGGAAGCTCCCTTAGCATCAAGCCTATGCCTGAAACGAAACGAACGGCTGGCGGTGTGCTCGGCGGCCTCCTCGGTGTGGTCGGCCTCAGCGCCGTCGCCGGGGTCCTCGTTGCCGCTACCGTGACGCCGGCGATCGCCATTTCTGGTGCCGCTGCATCCAGCGCGATCACGCTTTTCGACAATCTTCCCAGCGCGCTCGAGATCGACGAGCTGATGCTGCCGACGACCTTCTACTGGATGAACTACGACACGGGCGAGTACGAGGTCATGACGCAGTTCTATGACCAGAACCGCGATCCGGTGACCTTCGATGAGATCGCGCCCGTCATGTACGACGCGATCCTCTCGAGCGAAGACAAGAACTTCTACTCGCATGGCGGCGTCGATCTCGTCGGCACCGCGCGCGCCGTCATCTCCGGCGGCGAGCAGGGCGGTGGGTCATCCATCAGCCAGCAGTACGTGAAGAACATCCTCATCCAGAAGTGCGAGGCCGAGGTCGGCACCGGCGACAACGCCGACATGACGCAGGACGAGAAGGATGCCGCCAAGAAGGCATGTTTCGACGATGCGACCGTCGCGAGCGGCGTCGAGGGCTACCAGCGCAAGCTGCAAGAGATGCGCTACGCGATCGCACTCGAACAGAAGTACTCGAAGGACGAGATCCTGCTCGGCTACCTCAACATCGCGAACTTCGGCGGCCAGAACTACGGAATTGGAGCCGCCGCGCATTACTACTTCGGCGTGAGCCCCGCCGATCTGACGCTCGGCCAGGCCGCGGCGTTGGCCGGCATGGTGCAGACCCCGAACCTGTACCGCCTCGACCGGCCAGATGGGTCCTGGACCGACAAGGACGGCAATCCGATCAACAGCGCTGCTGACGGCTATTCGCTGACCAAGGACCGACAGACCTACGTGCTGACCCGGATGCTCGCCGACGGCAAGATCACTCAAGAGGAGTACGACGCCGCGGTTGCCGAGCCGATCACACCGAACATTACTCCGGCAAGCACCGGCTGCGGCGTCGTTCCTGGAAAGGCCGCGTACTTCTGCCAGTACGCGCGCGGAATCATGGAGAACGACGACGCCTTCGGTGCAACGAAGGAGGAGCGAACGAAGCTGCTCAAGCAGGGCGGCCTCAACGTCTACCTGACGATCGACCGACGCCTCCAGGCAGCAGCCGAACAGGCGATGACGGAGAACGTGCAGACCTCGATCGAGGGCTATACCAGCGCCGAGACGGGGCGCCTTGGCGCTGCGACCACAAGCATCGAGACCAAGACCGGCCGCATCCTCGAGATCACGCAGAACACGAACTTCAGCGAGACGATCACCGACGACCCGAACTACTCATCCCTGGTCTACGCGGGAAACCTCAAGTACGGCGGTTCCACCGGGTTCGAGGGTGGATCGACATTCAAGGTCTTCACCCTTTTGGAGTGGCTGCAAGAGGGTCACTCAGTCAACGAGGTCCTGAACGGCAATGTGCAGGTCTTCAAGACCTTCCGCAACAGCTGCTTCGGCGACATCACCAACAACACGACACTGATCAACAACTTCGCGAAGGGTTCCGGCTACGTAGGAACGCCCATGCGCTTCACCGCAGACTCGCTCAACACCGGATTCCTGGCGATGGCCTCGAAGCTCGATCTCTGCGGCATCGAGAAGACCGCCGCGAAGATGGGTGTCGTACGCGGAGACGGGAGCCCTGTCGAAGTGCGTGTGCCGTTCCAGGTGCTCGGCTCGAACAACATTGCGCCGATCGACGTCGCCGCAGCGTACGCGACGATTGCAAACAACGGTGTTTACTGCACGCCGAAGGCAATCGACCGCATCACTGATGCCAACGGCAACGAGGTAGCGCTGCCGGCCGCGTCGTGCACCCAGGTGCTGGAGCCGAACATCGCCGCGACAGCCGCCTACGCACTGCAAGGGGTTATGACCAACGGTTCGGGCCGCGCATCAAACCCGTATGACGGCACGCCGATCCTCGGCAAGACCGGTACGCACGAGGCGAAGCAGACGTGGCTTGTCGGGTCGAGCACGAATGTCACGACCGCCGTCTGGGTCGGCAACTCCGTCGGCGACGCCGACGTCAGCCGCTGGCCGTGGAACCACCTCTACACGAGGCACTCCGTAGCAAAGCCCATCTTGCGGGCCGCTGATGCCCTCTACGGCGGAGACGGGTTCCCCGCACCCGACCCGAACCTCACCAAGACCGTCCTGTACGACCTGCCGAACGTGGTCGGCCAGAGCGTCGAGGCAGCGACCAAGACGCTCGAGGATGCCGGATTCGAAGTCGTCGTGGGAGACCCCGTCGACTCGACCGAGGGTTCCGGAATCGTCGCACAGCAGGATCCCGGCGCAGGAAAGGTCGCGGGCGGCACCGTCGTCACGCTTCGTCCCAGCAACGGTCAGGGCGTGGCGGTCCCCGGAGTATCGGGCTTGAGCATCAGCGAGGCTCAGTCACGCCTCGCGGGCGCGGGACTCAACAGCACTGCCGGAAGCTGCCCGACCCCAGGCTCTACCGCGAAGGCGACGGGAACGAACCCGGGCGAGGGATCCGTCGTAGGGCGCGGATCGACCGTAAACATCACCGTGACCTGCTCGGCACCGCCCGCACCGGCACCGAGCCCGTGAGTTCAGCGCTCGGACGCGCCGCCCTCACGACCTTCGGGGTCGTGGGGGCGGTCGGCGTCGGCACCGCCATCTGGGGCATGGGGGTCGAACGCTACCTCTACACGGTGCGCCATCATGAGGTGCGCATCTTGCCCGCAGGCTCCGCTCCGCTTCGAATCCTGCACCTCTCCGACATCCACATGGCACCGTGGCAGCGCCGCAAGCAGCGCTGGCTCGCGGGGCTTGCCGACGAACTCCGCCCTGACCTCGTCGTGAACACCGGCGACAACCTCGGCCACGCGGAAGGGCTGACCGGCGTTCGCGCCGCGCTCGACCCGCTGCGCGGCATCCCGGGCGTCTACGTGCACGGATCGAACGATCACGACGCCCCGCTCCCCCGCAACCCGCTGCGTTATTTCTCGGGCCCCTCAACGTCGATACCGAGGCCCGACCGCCTGGATGTCGGAGCGCTCGACGACTACCTGCAGAGCACGCTCGGCTGGCACGAGCTGAACAATGCCGCCGCATCCTTCGCCGTGGACGGGCACGCCATCGCAGCCTTCGGCGTCAGCGATGCCCACCGGCACTGGGACCGCCTCGATGTCCTCCCACCGCTCGTGGCCGACCTGAAGGCGCAATCTCCCGAGCTCACGATCGGCGTCAGCCACGCGCCTTACCGTCGTGTGCTCGATTCCTTCACGGGGCTCGGCGCCGACATGATCTTCGCGGGACACACCCACGGCGGCCAGGTACGGATGCCGGGATTCGGCGCCCTGGTGGCCAACTGCGACATCCCGCTCGATCAGGCCCGGGGGCTAAGCGCCTGGACCAACGACGGACGCTCGGTACCGCTGAACGTCAGCGCCGGCGTCGGTCATTCGATCTACGCGCCGGTGCGCTTCGCCTGCCGGCCGGAGGTCTCGCTGATCACTCTCACCGCGGATACCGACGGCGGTTCGGGCGGTGCACCCTGATCGGGTAGACTCGAACGGTTGCCACGGGGTGTGGCGCAGCTTGGTAGCGCGCGTCGTTCGGGACGACGAGGCCGCAGGTTCAAATCCTGTCACCCCGACAATGTGTCATCGGTCGCACCCCGACCATCGAGCAAGATCACAACAATCAAGACCTGACGGTGTCGTCGCCCCTCCCGGAAGGATCCTGATGGCCACCCCTCCCCGCCTGGTTGCGTTCGATCTGGATGACACGCTGGCTCCCTCCAAGAGCGCGATCGACCCACGGATGGGCGATCTGCTCGTCGCTCTTGCCGAGCGCGTCGAGGTCGCTATTATCTCGGGCGGACAGCTCGCCCAGTTCACAATGCAGGTCGTTGACCGCCTGCCCGAGACGTCGGCTGACACGCTCTCGCGGCTACACCTGCTCCCCACATGCGGCACGCAGTACTACCGGCTGAACACTGACGGTATCGACACCATCTACGCGCACTCGCTCACCGACGATGAGAAGCAGCGGGCACTCGCTGCCGTCGAAGACGAGGCCAAGCGCCTAGGCCTGTGGGAGTCGGAGACCTGGGGAGACATCCTCGAAGATCGCGGCTCACAGATCACGTTCTCAGCCCTCGGGCAGCAGGCTCCCGTCGACGTCAAGATGGCCTGGGATCCCACGGGAGAGAAGAAGAACCGGCTCCGCGAGGCCGTTGCCGCTCGGGTACCCGACCTCGAGGTGCGCTCCGGCGGATCGACCTCGGTGGACATCACCGCGCGCGGGATCGACAAGGCGTACGGGATGCGCCAGCTCGCCGAACAGACCGGCATCCCCCTCGATGACATGCTCTTCGTCGGCGACCGTCTCGACCCGGACGGCAACGACTACCCGGTCCTCGCGATCGGTGTCACCTGCCAGGCCGTTGAGGGGTGGGAAGACACCGCCGAGTTCCTCGAGGCGTTCATCCCGACGTTGCCTACTCCGTCGGAGAGGTGACCGTCGCGTAATAGCCACGGATGTGGTCGGTCACGGCCGCGCGCGCACCATCGGCCTCACCCTCGCCGATGAGCTCGACGATCCGGTGATGCTCGTGGCGCAGGCGTGCGGCCGCGTCATCCCAGTCGGCGATTCGACGGATGCCGCGCGCCACGTAGCCCTCGATGGCGTCGCGTAGGCCCCCCATCATCGCCACCGTGACGCCGTTTCCAGCGGCTTCGGCCAGCGCCAGGTGTAGCTGCGCATCGAAGGCAACGAACTCCGCCGGGCTCAGCGACGGGTCATCCATCGCCCCCAGCACCCGCTGAACATCGACGAGATCGGGGGACTCTGCGGCAGCCAGATCAGCGACGACGGCCGACTCGAGAGCGATACGGGTCTGCACGACATCCTCGACCGCGAAGCTCTGCGCTGCCAGCTGCAGCCGCAGGAGGGCCGACATGCCGCCCGACGGCGTGCCGATGATGATCGCACCGGCAGTCGGGCCGGAGCCCGTGCCCGTGCGTATCAGGCCCATGACCTCCAGCACCCGTAGCGCCTCGCGAACACTCGACCTGCCGACACCCAGGGTCGTCGCCAACTCGCGTTCGGGGGGCAGGCGGTCGCCGGGACCGAGTTCTCCGCTCATCAGATCGCTCTCGATCCGATCCAGCACGATCCGCCAGGCCTTGGCCGGGGCATCCGTCACAGGCACTCCTTCGTCTGCCTCAGGCTACCCAGTGGTCTGACCACCGCCAAACGCGCACGCGGGATGACCACGCAAAACCCCGGAGCCGACGCTAGCGTGGGGGCATGGATCCCCTGCTCATCGTCATCGGCATCGCTGCCGCTGTGTCACTGTTCTGCTGGGTCGCGTCGATCATCACGAAAGACACGTCGTGGGTCGACCGGCTGTGGTCGGTTGTGCCGGCGGTCTACGTGTGGGTGTTTGCGATTGCCGCGCTCGTGGCAGGCGAAGAGGCGACGCGGCTTGTGGTGATGGCGGTTCTCGTCACGGCCTGGGGTGCGCGCTTGACGTTCAACTTCGCGCGCAAGGGCGGATACACCGGGATGGAGGACTACCGGTGGGCGATCCTGCGGGCCCGGATGACTCCCGCGCAGTTCCAGCTCTTCAACGTGTTCTTCATCGTGCTCTACCAGAACGCCCTCCTCGTACTGATCTCACTCCCGGCCCTCATCGCGTGGCAGAACCCCACGCCGTTCACCGGCTGGGATGCAGCCTTCGCTGTGCTGTTCGCCCTGTTCCTGGTGGGCGAGTTCGTTGCCGACCAGCAGCAGTGGGACTTCCACAAGGCGAAGCAGTCCGCGGGAGGGACCCTGGAGCCCGGATTCCTCACGACCGGACTCTGGCGCTACAGCCGGCATCCGAACTTCTTCTTCGAGCAGGCGCAGTGGTGGGCGTTCTATGCGCTCGGCGCCACTGCCGCGGTCGCCGCTGGCGCGGGAGTCTGGGGCGGTGTGATCAACTGGACGGTCATCGGCGCCGCGCTGCTGACCGTGCTGTTCATCGGCTCCACCGTGTTCACGGAGTCGATCTCGGCATCCAAGTACCCGGCATACGCGCAGTACCAGCGGGCGACCTCGATGCTGGTACCGCTGCCGCCGCGTCAGCGGCCTGCTGAGGCCAACGCCTGAGGCCCTCGCGGGCCGAGGGACTCAGCGACCGTCGATGCGCCCGCCAGACTCACGCAGGTAGCACTCGGCACACATCGACTCGTACGTGACGCGGTCGGTCGAGAGCTCGTCGATTGCGACCTGATCGCCGTCGAAGACGAACCTGCCGCCCACCAGGCGCGCGTTGAAGATCGCCTTACGTCCGCAGCGGCAGATTGTCTTGAGTTCCTCGAGCGAGTGGGCAAGTTCGAGCAAACGCCGGGATCCCGGGAACGCGTGGGTGCGAAAATCAGTGCGGATGCCGTACGCGAGCACCGGAACACCATCGAGCACCACGATCCGCAGCAGATCGTCGACCTGCTCGGGAGTCAGAAACTGCGCCTCGTCGATGAGGAGGCACGCGACATCCGGTCGCCGCTCTTCGGCTTCGGGAACGAGCGCTTCGTTCTCGCGGCGGACTAACCGTTCACGGTGATGCGCGAACAACGCACGGAGGTCGGCGACCGGCGGGATGAGGAAGTCCACGGGACGCGTCACACCGAGCCGGCTCGAGATGTGATCGGCTTCTTTCGTATCGATCGCGGGCTTGGCCAGCAGCACGTGCTGACCGCGCTCCTCATAGTTGTACGCGGCCTGCAGCAGGGCCGTGGACTTTCCGGAGTTCATCGCTCCGTACCGGAAGTACAGCTTTGCCACGATCGGATCTCAGCTCAGCGACAGGGCGAGCGTCACGCCTTCAGCGCGAGAACACTCGCGGTCTCAGCGAGGCTCTGCTGCGCGGCATCCGGGTTGCCGTTCAGGTGCGTGCCGTAGCTCGGGATGAGCTCGCGGAGCGTCCCCTCCCAGTCGCCGATGCGGTCGGGAAAGCTCGTCTTCAGGATGTTGAGCATGATCGACACTGCCGTCGAGGCGCCCGGCGACGCACCGAGGAGGCCGGCGATCGTGCCGTCAGCCGAACTCACGACCTCGGTGCCGAACTGCAGCACCCCACCCTTCTTCGGGTCTTTCTTCATCACCTGTGCGCGCTGACCGGCGTTGAGGAGCATCCAGTCCTCGTCCTTCGCCGTCGGCATGAACGTGCGAAGGCTATCGACCTTGCGCTTCTTGTTCTTCAACAGCTCGCCGATGAGGTACCGGATGAGGCTCGGGTTGTCGATCGCGACCTTGAGCATCGGCCACAGGTTGCCGGGGCGCACCTGGGCGATGATGTCGAAGATCGAGCCACGCTTGAGGAACTTGGGGCTGAACGTCGCGAACGGACCGAACAGCAGCGAGGTCTCGCCGTCGACGACGCGAGTGTCCAGGTGCGGCACCGACATGGGCGGCGCACCGACGGATGCCTGCGAGTAGACCTTCGCACGGTGCTGGGCGACAAGGGCCGGGTTGCTGGTCTTGAGCCATTGCCCACCGATCGGGAAGACGCCGTATCCCTTGATCTCGGGGATGCCGGACTTCTGCAGAAGCTTGATCGCCCACCCGCCGGCACCGACGAACACGAAGCGTGCCCGCGTCTTGCCGGGAGTGCGACCGACCTGGTTGCGCCACGACACCTCCCAGGTGCCGTCCTTCAGCTTCTTCAGTCCCGTCACCTGGCGGTCGGTCACGACCCGACCACCATGCTGCTTCAGGTTGTCGAACAGCTGTCTGGTGAGGGCACCGAAGTCGACATCCGTACCCGCGGGAACACGGGTCGCCGCAAAGGGCTCATCGCTCGCGAGACGCTTCTGCATCAGCAGCGGTGCCCACTGGTTGATCACGCGGGAGTCTTCGCTGTATTCGATCCCGGCGAACAGCGGCTGCGTCTTCAGCGCCTCATAGCGACGCTTGAGGTAGGCGACATCCTTCTCGCCGCGCACGAACGTCATGTGGGGCGTCGAGTTGATGAACGTCGACGGCTCGTCCAGGATGCCGCGCTCGACCAGCGACGCCCAGAACTGGCGGCTCAGCTGGAACTGCTCGTTGATCGAGATCGCCTTGGCTGGGTCCACACTGCCGTCGGCTGCCGCCGGCATGTAGTTCAGCTCGCACAGGGCGGCATGCCCCGTACCGGCGTTGTTCCAGGCGTTTGAGCTTTCCAGGGCGACATCGCCCAGCCGCTCATAGACCTCGATGGTCCAGTCGGGTTGGAGTTCAGAGATGAAGGTGCCCAGGGTGGCGCTCATCACACCGCCACCGATCAGCAGGACGTCGACGGGTTCGGTCACCGGTCAAGTCTACGGGCGGCTGGGACGATGTCTCGACGTCGAGAGATCCGGATCAGACCTGTGCACCCAGACGCGCCGCGACCAGCTCAGCGATCTGCACGGCGTTGAGCGCCGCACCCTTGCGGAGGTTGTCGTTGCTGATGAACAGCGCGAGTCCCTTCCCCTCGGGGGCCGACTGGTCGGCGCGGATGCGTCCCACAAAACTCGGGTCCTTGCCCGCAGCCTGCAGCGGGGTCGGCACCTCGTCGAGACGAACGCCCGGAGCATCGGCGAGGATCTCCCGCGCGCGCTCGGGCGTGATCTCACGCGCGAACTCGGCGTTGATGCTGAGCGAATGACCCGTGAACACAGGGACGCGCACGCAGGTTCCGGCGACGCGAAGGTCAGGAAGCTCGAGGATCTTGCGGCTCTCGTTGCGGAGCTTCTTCTCTTCGTCGGTCTCGTTCAGTCCGTCGTCGACGAGGTTGCCGGCGAAGGGGATGACGTCGAACGCGATGGGCGCAACATACTTCTCAGGCTCGGGGAAGTCGACTGCCGACCCGTCGTGCACGAGGCGGAGCGTGTCACCCTGGGCAAGCACACCCTCGACCTGGCCGAGCAGTTCCTGCGCGCCGGCAAGGCCCGAGCCGCTGACTGCCTGGTACGTCGAGACGATGAGGCGCTCGAGCCCGGCTTCGGCATCCAACACCTTCAGCACCGGCATCGCGGCCATCGTCGTGCAGTTCGGGTTGGCGATGATGCCCTTGACCGCCTGGTCGATCGCGTGCGGGTTGACCTCGCTGACGACCAGGGGAACCTCGGGATCCATCCGCCAGGCACTGGAGTTGTCGATCACGGTGGCGCCAGCAGCCGCGAAGCGCGGCGCGTGGGCGCGGCTACCGGTTGCCCCGGCAGAAAACAGTGCGATGTCGATGCCGGCCGGGTTAGCGGTGGCGACATCCTCGATGATGACGGTGTGCCCGCCGAACTCGACAGCGCTGCCGGCAGAGCGAGCGGTGGCGAACAGCCGCAACTCACCGATCGGGAACGAACGCTCCGCGAGAATCTCGCGCATGACGGTGCCGACCTGGCCGGTGGCGCCGACGACGGCGACGGAGAGTCCTGAATCGGAGATGCGGGTCATGGTCGTTCCTCGGTCCGTTCCGCTGTCACAGAATGATGCGTAAAGCGGACGTGGATCGCCGTCTGTGACAGGGGAGCTGCTGGGGTGCGAGTCGCGGATCGTGCGACTGCGGGGTTTCAGAGAGTTTAGCGGCCGGTGCCGGCGTAGACGGTCGCAGCACTGTCGGCATCCAGCCCGTAGGCGGTGTGCACGACGCGAGCCGCCTCTGCGATGTCAGAACCGCGGAGCACGACCGAGATCCGGATCTCGGAGGTCGAGATCATCTCGATGTTGATGCCTGCGACGCTCAGTGCCTCGAAGAGCGTTGCCGACACACCCGAGTGCGTGCGCATCCCGGCGCCGACCACCGAGAGCTTGCCGACCTGGTCGTCGTGCACGAGACTCTCGAACCCGACCTCGCTCTGGTCGGCGGCCAGCGCCTTCAGGGCAGGTGCGGCATCCTGCTTGGGGAGCGTGAAGGAGATATCGGTGCGGCCGGTGGTTGCGGCCGACACGTTCTGCACGATCATGTCGACGTTCGCGCCCGACTTGGCGACGATCTTGAAGATCTCGGCGGCCTTGCCCGGAACATCCGGCACCCCGATGACCGTGATCTTCGCCTGACCGAGGTCGGTGGCGACCCCTGCGACGATGGGTTCTTCCATAGTGACTCCCTCCGGAGCATCGGGACGGGACTGACCCGGACCCAGAACATAGGTGCCCTCGCTCGAGCTGAACGTCGAGCGGGCATGGATGAGGACGCCGTGACGGCGAGCATATTCGACGGCGCGAATGTAGAGCACCTTCGCGCCATTGGCGGCAAGCTCCAGCATCTCTTCGCTGGAGACGACATCGAGCTTGCGTGCCATCGGCACCACGCGCGGGTCGGCGGTGAAGATCCCGTCCACGTCGCTGTAGATCTCGCACACGTCGGCTTCGAGGGCCGCGGCGAGCGCCACAGCCGTCGTGTCGGAGCCACCGCGGCCGAGGGTCGTGATGTCACGGGTGTCCCGGTTGAAGCCCTGGAAGCCGGCGACAATCACGATTGCGCCCTCATCGAGAGCCTCGCGGAGTCGAATGGGGGTGACATCGACAATGCGGGCGGCGCCGTGCGTGGCATCCGTGATCATCCCCGCCTGGCTGCCGGTGAACGAGCGCGCCTCGAAACCCATCGATGAGATCGCCATTGCCAGCAACGCCATCGAGATCCGCTCACCACTGGAGAGCAACATGTCGAGTTCCCGGGGCGCAGGAATCGGTGCAACCTGACCCGCGAGGTCGAGAAGCTCGTCGGTCGTGTCTCCCATCGCGCTCACCGCGACGACCACGTCGTGACCGGCACGACGTGTATCGACGATCCGTTTGGCGACGCGCTTGATGCTCTCGGCGTCGGCGACCGACGACCCGCCGTACTTCTGGACGATCAGCGCCACATGCAACTCCCGGGATGACAGGCTCGGATGCCGAACCCAGCGTCCCATTCTAAAGAAGGCTCCATGCCTACCAGGTCATGTGTCTCCGCACGGCTCGGGTAGCCTGCCCTCATGGGCGAGGTCATCGAATCCTGGAGCGACTTCAATGTCGCCATGGCCGGAGCCACCGCCGCCCTCGCGGGCTTGGTGATCGTGGCGGCGAGCGTCAACATCGTCGACATCGTGAAGGAGAAGTCCCTCACGGCTCGACTCGGCGCTGCGGTTGCCACTCTGGTGTTGGCCATCGTCGCGACGATGACCGGCCTCATCCCGTCCGTGTCCCCCCTTGGTTACGGGGCGGTCGTTGTCGCGGCCACGGCAATCGCCGCCGCATTCCAGGTCGTCGCGGCACGGAGCGTCATCGCCGACCGGCGTCCCACCAATCGGCTCCGTGGAGTGAAGTCGGCAGTCGGATTCGCGCCGTTGGCCGCCTACACGGTGGGCGGCATCCTCCTCCTCGCCGGCGCACCGGCGGGCCTGGTGTGGCTTGCCGCCGGAGCCCTGCTGGCGATTGTCGTCGCGCTCGTCGTGTCCTGGGTCGTGCTGGTCGAGATCCTGCGCTAAAGGCAGAGGTCAGACCGAGCGGCGGCCCTCGAAGGCACGCCCGAGGGTGACCTCGTCGGCGTATTCGAGGTCGCCACCCACCGGCAGTCCCGAGGCAAGCCTGGTCACCGTGATCTGCAGGGAGGTCAGCAGGCGCGACAGATAGGTCGCGGTGGCCTCACCTTCGAGGTTGGGGTTCGTGGCAAGGATGACTTCCTGAACGGCGCCGTCGGCCAGGCGCTGCATGAGCGGCGTAATGCGCAGGTCATCGGGGCCGACACCCGCGATCGGGCTGATCGCGCCGCCGAGGACGTGGTACAGCCCACGGAACTCGCGCGTACGCTCAATGGCCGCGACATCCTTCGCATCCTCGACCACGCAGATCAGTGTCTGGTTACGGCGCGGGTCGCGGCAGATGCTACAGCGATCCTGCTCGGACACGTTGCCGCAGATCTCACAGAATCGAACCTTCTCGCGCACCTCGGCGAGCAGTTGCGACAGGCGCGACACGTCAAATGACGGAGTCTGCAGGATGTGGAAAGCGATCCGCTGGGCCGACTTCGGACCGATACCGGGAAGCCGACCGAACTCGTCGATCAGGTCTTGGACGATGCCGTCGTACATGTTCAGCCGAACCTCGTCGGTGACGCGTGCGGCTCTTCACGGATGAAGCGCGCATCCAGCAACTGGCGAACGACAGCCTCTCCGTAGCGCTGTGCCCCGTCGGGCGCGCGCGCGATCCGCTGTGCGATCACCGGCGCCTGGTCGAGAGCGACATCCAGATCGACTGCGTCGCTGTCTTCATCGTCGCCGGGGAGTGGTTCGTCGGCTGCCATCACGTCGCCCTCGCGGGGAGCGGGAACGTACGTAGCGACACTGGCCGGCGCATCCTCAGGCTCGTCGTCGACGGCGAGAGACGGGGCAAGGACGGCGGTCGGTGCCTCGGCGGAGGAAGGGATCGGAGCAACCGCCCAGTCCGTCACGGCGGGAGCCGCGGCCGCCGCTGTCGCTCCCCCGCGAGGTTTGGGCGCAGGCGTCGGCCCGGCAGGGCCCGACCCACCGGAGGGTCCCTCATCTGACGGGCCGGCCGAATCCGTGGAACCGGCTGCGGGGTCATGCTTGGCGAGGTACTTCACCCGGATGCCAAGTACCTGCTTGATCGCAGTCCGAAGATCCTCGCTGGGTCCTGCGCCGGCAAGAAGATGCTTGAACTTGGCAACGTCGGAGGCGTTGGCGAACGTGAGGGTGAGCACGTCGCCGGAGAAGTCGGCAACGCTCGCCACCGACACCAGCAACCACGACGACCGGCTGATGCCCTCAAGCACACCGAGTACGTCTGCCCACCGCTCACGCACAACGTCGAGCGTCACCGGCTCGGTCGGTGGCGCGGGAGGAGTCGGCGGAACGTTCGCTTCGGGGGCAGGCGTCGAAGCTGCGGGCGCTGATGCCGGAGCGGGGGCCTCGGCGGCAGCAGGAGCAGCAGCGGGGGCAGGCGCAGCGGCAGCGGGAGCTTGGGCGGGAGCAGCGGTAGCAGGAGCCGGGGCGGGAGCAGCGGCAGGTGCCGGAGCCGGAACCACCGATCCTGCGGTTGCCAGCGCAAGAACCCGCGCACACATCAGCTCGAGCTGCAGCCGAGGCGACGTAGCACCGGTCATCTCGTCGAGCGCGGCGACCACGACATCGGCAGTGCGCGAGAGCCGCTGAGCGCCGAACCGGTCGGCCTGCGCCGACATCCGGTGCAGGTCTTCGGGTGAGGCACCGCGCAGCACGGCTGCAGCACCGTCTCCGGTCGCGGCAACGACGATCAGGTCACGCAGTCGCTCGAGAAGATCGTCGACAAACCGACGCGGGTCTTGCCCGGTCTGCACGACCCGATCCACGGCGGCGAAGACCGCGCCAGCATCGGATGCCGCGAGCGCGTCGACGATCTCATCGAGTAGCTCGGCGTGCGTGTAGCCGAGAAGCGCAACCGCACGCTCGTAGGTGACCGCGCCCTCCGAGCCCGCGATGAGCTGGTCCAGCAGCGACAGCGTGTCTCGCGGCGACCCGCCGCCGGCACGCACGACCAGTGGCAGCACGCCGGGATCGACGACAACACCCTCGCTCTCGCAAAGCGTGCCCACATACTCGAGCATCGCCGCAGGCGGAACGAGCCGGAACGGGTAGTGGTGCGTGCGCGACCGGATCGTGCCGATGACCTTCTCGGGCTCGGTCGTCGCGAAGATGAACTTCACGTGGTCGGGAGGCTCTTCGACGAGCTTGAGCAGGGCATTGAAGCCCTGCGGCGTCACCATGTGCGCTTCGTCGAGGATGAAGATCTTGAACCGGTCGCGCGCGGGCGCGAAGACAGCGCGCTCCCGCAAGTCGCGAGCATCGTCGACACCGTTGTGGCTGGCGGCATCGATCTCGACGACATCCAGCGATCCCCCACCACCGCGTCCGAGCTCGATGCAACTGTCGCACTCCCCACAGGGGGTGTCGGTCGGTCCCTGGGCACAGTTCAGGCACCGCGCAAGAATGCGCGCCGAGGTCGTCTTGCCGCACCCGCGGGGACCAGAAAACAGGTAGGCGTGCCCGACGCGGTCGCCCCGCAGCGCGGTCATCAGCGGCTCGGTGACCTGACTCTGCCCGATCATCTCGCCGAACGCCTCGGGGCGGTACCGGCGGTACAGGGCGGTGGTCATTCACCCAGCCTAGGGCGTGGTCACGACATCGGGTCAGCGGCCTGCGGCAGCTGCTCCGGCACGCTCTCGAACGTCTCCGGCGAGCCGACGATCGGGATCGAGGTCGTGACCACCGGCACGGATGCCGACAGCAGCGACCCGTCGTCGCGGGTGACATCCGCAAACTGGCGAATCGACGGCCGCCCGGGGATCACCGGGCCCTGATCGGCAAGCGGAATCATCAGCTCCTGCTCGGGCTCGACGACGTATCGTGCGCCCCGCACCGAGAACTCCACCGCCTCCCCCGGCCCCGCAGCGATCCACATGCGGTCTCGGGTGATCGTGACCTGGAGCCGTGTGGCCTGCCAGTGCAGAGTGAACGAGAGCTCGGGCCAGTCGGCAGGAAGCCGGGGGTCGAAGCTCAGCTCGCCGAAGTGGTCGCGCATACCGCCGAATCCGCTCACCAGCGCTGTCCAGACGCCGCCCGCCGACGCGACATGAACGCCGTCCGCCGCGTTGTGGTGCAGGTCACCGAGATCGACATAGATCGACTCGAGGAAGTAGCGCAGCGCGAGGTCCTGGTAACCGACCTCCGCGGCGAGGATCGCCTGGACGACCGCCGACAGCGTCGAATCCCCCGTCGTCAGCGGGTCGTAGTACTCGAAGTCGGCGAGCTTTTCCTCCGCCGTGAAGTGGTTGCCCTGCAAGAACAGCGCCAGCACGACATCCGCTTGCTTGAGCACCTGGTACCGGTAGATGACGAGCGGGTGGAAGTGCAGCAGCAGCGGCCGCTGGTCGGGCGAGGTGTTCTCGAGGTCCCAGACTTCCTTCTCGAGGAAGACCGCGTCTTGGGGGTGGATACCGAAGGCATCGCTGAACGGAATGTTCATCGCCTCGGCCGCAGCCTCCCACGACTCGATCTCGTGTTCCGCGAGGCCGAGCCGATCCACCATGAGGCGGTAGTCCTCCGGCGCGTCCAGGGCCATGTCGCGCAGCGTGTGCGCGGCGAATCGCAGATTGAAGCGCGCCATGACATTCGTGAAGAGATTGTCGTTGACGACTGTCGTGTATTCGTCAGGTCCCGTCACACCGTGGATGTGGAAGGAACGCTCGGAGTCGAGCTCCGTCTCGCGCCAGAAGCCGAGGCTCGCCCACATCCGGGCTGTCTCGACGGCGATGTCGACGCCCTCGCGGTAGAGGAACTCGGTGTCGCCCGTCGCCCGCACGTACTTCGCGAGCGCAAAACTCACGTCGGCGTTGATGTGATACTGCGCGGTACCAGCGGCGTAGTAGGCCGAGGCCTCTTCACCGTTGATCGTGCGCCAAGGAAAGAGCACGCCGGCCTCGTTGAGCTGACGCGCGCGCCGACGTGCGGCCGGAAGCATGAGGTAGCGCATCCGCAGTGCATTTCTCGCCCACTGCGGAGTCGTATAAGCCAGGAACGGCAGGACGTAGATCTCGGTGTCCCAGAAGTAGTGACCCGAGTACCCCGATCCTGAAACGCCCTTTGCGGGAACGCCGAGCCCGTCGGCGCGCGCGGCAGCCTGGGCGAGCTGGAAGAGGCACCACCGCGTCGCCTGCTGCAGATCGTCGTGGCCGCCGATCCGAACGTCCGAGCGATCCCAGAAGGCATCCAGCCATTCGCGCTGGCCCGTGAAGAAGGCGTCGACGCCCTCGGCCTCCGCGCGATCGAGGGTTCGCCGGCACCGATCGACCAGTTCTCGCGCGGGGACACCGCGCGAGGTGTGATAGCTCACGAGCTTGGTGACGGTGACCGGCACACCCGCCTTCGCTCGCACCCGGAACACGTTCTTGGCGATGTCGGGTTCGATCAGGCGGCGCGGGTCGTACTCGTTGTCGGTGGTGATGATGTGGTCGGCGACGACCGCGATCGTCATCTCCGATTCGGTGGCCTTGTAGGCGAGGGCCGATCGCGCGCCGTCCTGCCAGTACTCCTGTGGTTGGAGTACGCGCTGGTGGATTCGCTCGGCTCGGCGAGGATCGAAGCCCGCCTTCTTGGGCGCGACGGGAGTGCCGCCGTAGACATCCTCGCCGTCTTGGCGGTTGATGATCTGACAGCTGATCGTGACCGGAGCATCGGCGTTCAGCACCGTGACGGTCTGCCGCAGGATCGCGAGGTGCTTCTCCTCGAAAGACACGAGCCGTTCATCCTCGATGAGGACCTCTTTGCCCGACGGTGTCACCCAGAGGATCCGTCGACGCATGACACCGTCGCGCATGTCGAGGACGCGCTCGTACTCGCGCACATCGGCGATATCCAGCGACAGCGGCTCGTCATCGACGTAGACCCGCATGATCTTGGCATCCGGGGCGTTGATGATCGTCTGGCCTACCTCGGCGAACCCATAAGCCTGCTCCGCGTGCCGGATCGGGAACACTTCGTGGAAGCCGTTGATGAAGGTGCCGTGCTCGTGCGCAAAGCGACCCTCCGGGCTGTTGCCACGCAAGCCCAGGTATCCGTTACCGACGGCGAAGAGTGTCTCAGAGACACCGACCTCGTCGTGCGAATAGCTCGTCTCGATGAGCCGCCATGGGTCGATGGGATAGCGATCACGATCGATCACGCGGACTCCTCCGGTTCGGGTGCGAGAGCAGCGGTAGGGATGCCGGCACCGTCGCCGTCGAGAAACTCAGCCAGGTCGGAGACCACCACGTGCGCACCCGCGTCGCGCAGAATCTCAGCCCCCACGCCGCGGTCGACGCCGACCACGAGCGCGAATCCGCCAGCAGCCGCGGAGCGCACCCCTGACAGGGCGTCTTCGACAGCCGCGCTGGATGCCGGGTCCACCCCGAGCATCGCGGCAGCCTCGACGAACACGTCGGGAGCGGGCTTGGAGGCCAGGCCGTCACGCTCGGCGATGACACCGTCCATGATCACCTCGAAGCGATCGATGATCCCCGCGGCGGTGAGCACTTCGCGGGCGTTCTTGGAGCTTGAGACCACGGCGATCCTGGTGCCGGCGTCCCGCAGCACATCCAGCAGCGCAAGCGAGCCCGGGTACGGCGCGATGCCCTCGCTTCGCAGCACGCTCTCAAAGACGGCGTTCTTGCGGTTGCCGATGCCGCAGACGGTGTCGAGCTCGGGCGCATCGCTCGGGTCACCCCAGGGCACCTCGACATCGCGGCTCCACAACAAGCTCGCAACACCGTCGTAGCGCTTCTTGCCGTCGAGGTGCTCGAAGTAGTCACGCTCGGTGTACTCGGGCGTGATGTTCCACGCCGCGAAGAGCTCCTGGAACATCGACTGCCACGCGTGCATGTGCACCTCGGCGGTCGGTGTCAGTACCCCGTCCAGATCGAAGAGCACCGCATCGTAGGCGGTGAGATCGGGAAGAGCGTCGGCCACAGGAATCCTCCCGGCGGGTGGCGATGTCGAAAGCATGGGCACGAGCCATGGCAATAGGTCGGGTACGGCTGACGCCGTGGTGCCAGCGTAGTAGTTCGACCCTGCCGTAATGCTGGTTTGCGGGCGCTCAGCCCTGCGCGACGCCCAGAGTTTGCCGAGCGATCTCGAGTTCTTCATTGGTCGGTACGACCAGGACGCTCACCTCAGACGCATCGGTCGAGATACGACGGATGCCGCGCTCCCGCCGCTCGTTTCGTTCGGGTTCGATCTCCACTCCCGCAAAGCCGAGGGTTTCGAGGGCTGCCGCACGAATGATGGGCGAGTTTTCACCGATGCCGGCGGTGAAGGAGATGACATCCACACCGCCGAGCTGCGCGAGATACGCACCGGCGTAGGTGCGGAGGCGATGGATGTAGACATCGAAGGCGAGTGTCGCAGCCTCATCACCATCCTCATAACGCTGTTCGATGTCGCGCATGTCGGAGGCTCCCGCAAGCCCGAGCAGCCCCGAACGCTTGTTGAGCAGGTCGTCGAGGTCGTCGATGGACAAACCTGCGCGCCGCGCGAGCTGGAAGACGATGGCCGGGTCAACGTCGCCCGAGCGGGTGCCCATGACCAGGCCCTCCAACGGCGTGAGCCCCATGGAGGTGTCCACCGACCGACCGCCATCGATCGCGGTGACCGAAGCTCCGTTCCCGAGATGGAACACGATCTGCTTGAGGTCTCCGAGCGGACGGCCGAGGAATGCCGCTGCTGCTTCGCTCACGAACTTGTGCGAGGTGCCGTGGAACCCGTACCGGCGCAGGCGATGCTGCTCGGCAAGTTCGCGGTCGATCGCATACGTGTAGGCGGCGGGGGCAAGCGTTTGGTGGAACGCGGTGTCGAAGACGGCGACGTGGGGAATCGCGTCGAAAGCTTCCTGCGCAGCACGGATGCCCTGGACCGCCCCCGGGTTGTGGAGGGGCGCGAGGACCGAGAGGTCTTCGATATTGATGAGCACGAGCGGGGTGACCAGCGTCGGCTCGAAGAAGCGCGCCCCACCGTGCACGACGCGGTGCCCAACCGCCACGGGCGGGTTCGTGTCCAGGGACGGACCATGTGCCGCGAAGGCATCGAGCATCACCTGGAAGCCTGCGGTGTGGTCGGGAATCGGCAGATCGCGCTCGGAGGTCGCGCTCACGAAGGTCGGTGCTGGCTCGTCAGCGGCAAAGTCTGCCGCGGTAACGGTGTGGCGCGAGTGACCGTTGTCTTGGCCGATCCGCTCCACGAGGCCCGAGGCGAGCACCGCTTCGTTGTCCATGTCGATCAGCTGGTACTTGAATGACGACGAACCGCTGTTGACGACGAGGACGACACTCATGCGGTGGTCCCTTCCTTCTCGGTGGATGCCGGAACCGGGGTGTCGGCATCCGCTTGAGCCTGAATCGCGGTGATCGCGATGGTGTTGACGATGTCGTCGACGAGGGCGCCGCGCGACAGATCGTTGATGGGCTTGTTCAGGCCCTGCAGCACGGGTCCGATCGCGACGGCACCTGCTGAGCGCTGAACTGCCTTATAGGTGTTGTTCCCCGTGTTGAGGTCGGGGAAGACGAACACCGTGGCTCGACCGGCGACCTGGGATCCGGGCATCTTCGCTGCGGCAACTGCCGCGTCGGCCGCTGCGTCGTACTGGATGGGACCCTCGACGAGCAGCTCTGGTGCCCGGTCGCGAACGAAGGCGGTTGCTGCGCGCACCTTCTCGACATCCGCCCCCGACCCCGACTCCCCTGTCGAGTACGACAGCATCGCGACGCGGGGGTCGATCCCGAATTGGGAGGCTGTCGCTGCAGACGAGATTGCGATGTCGGCGAGTTGCTCGGCTGTGGGGTCGGGAATCACGGCGCAGTCGCCGTAGACAAGCACCCGGTCGGCCAGAGCCATCAGGAAAACGCTCGAGACGACGGACACACCCGGCTTGGTCTTGATGATCTCGAACGCCGGACGGATCGTGTGGGCCGTCGTGTGCGCGGCCCCCGAGACCATGCCATCGGCCAGGCCGAGGTGGACCATCAGCGTCCCGAAGTAGGACACGTCGGTGACGGTGTCGGCTGCCTGATCGAGCGAGATCCCCTTGTGGGCCCGCAGGCGCGCGTACTCCTGCGCGAACTGCTCGACGTAGGCGGGGTCGAAGGGGCTGATGATTTGCGCCGCAGACAGGTCGACGCCGAGCTCCGCAGCCCGCGTCCGGATCTCACCCTCGTCACCGAGGATGACGAGATCGGCGATCCCGCGCGCAAGAACTGTGGCCGCGGCACGGATGACACGATCGTCGCCTCCCTCGGGCAGAACGATCCGGCGCCGATCCGAGCGGGACCGCTCCACCAGCTGGTACTCGAACATGAGCGGGGTTACCACTGTCGAGCGGGCAAGACCCAGCGATCTGCTCAGAACCGCGGTGTCGACGTGCTGCTCGAACATCGACAGTGCCGTGTCATAGCGCCGCTGGGATGCCGCCGCGAAACGCCCGCGCGTGTTGATGACCTTGACGGCGGTCTCGAACGTGCCCTCGTCGGTTGCGATGACCGGGAGGTTCGAGGCGACGCCATCCATCAGCCTGTCGATCTGCTCCGGCAGGGGGAAGGGTCCGTTGAGCAGGATGCCTGAGATCGAGGGGAACGTGCCCGAGGAGTGAGCAAGCAGCGTCGCCAGCAGTACTTCGGTGCGGTCGGCTGGGATCATGACGATGGAGCTTTCGCTCAGCCGCGGAAGCACATTGACCATCGACATCCCCGCGATCACGACACCGAGGACCTCGCGTGAGAGAAGTTCCGCGTCGCCCTTGATCAGGGTTCCATCGATCGCCGCCATGACTTCGCGCATCGTGGGGGCCACGAGGAACGTGTCCTCGGGGATCGCCCACACCGGCACGACACCGTCGGATGCCACGTGCTCGGGCTCGCGCGCGTGATCGACGAGCTCGCGCACCGCCCCGACGACATCGTCGATGCGATCCGGTTCGGCACGGTTGACGACCACCGCGAGCAGCCCTGCCCGGCCGTGCGCGAGCTCCGCCAACGCGAGGGCGGTGATCTGCCCGATCTCCTCAGGAGTGCGCGCGGGCGACGACCCGAGCTTTTCCGCTTCGCCGGTCCGACCACTCATGACGAGCAGAACCGGCGCGCCGAGGTTCGCCGCGATGCGGGCGTTGTAGCCGAGCTCCGCGGGGGATCCGACATCCGTATAGTCGCTCCCCACGATCACGACGGCGTCGCACTGCGCCTCGACAGCCTTGTAGCGCTCGACGATCTTGCCCAGAGCCGCGTCGGGATCGGCCCGCACTTCGTCGTAGGTCACACCGATGCAGTCCTCGTACGGCAGATCGACACCGTCGTGAGCGAGAAGCATCTCGAGCACGTAGTCGGGTTCGACAGTCGACCGAGCGATCGCTCGGAACACACCAACGCGCGGAGTGGCATGACTCAGTGCATCGAGTACGCCCAGGGCGATGGTGGACTTTCCGGAGTGACCTTCTGCCGAGGTGATGAAGATGCTCTGCGCCACGTGTTCAGTCTAGGCGCGAGCCCGGGAGCGGCGCAGGCGAGGTGCCGGATAAAAGTAAGACTCTCCGCGCACCCGGCAGAGCCTGGTTACCCTTGCTACGTTTCCGTCCTGGGGGAGTTGGCCTGGATGCCGCCGCGCGGAGAGCTTCCCCTAGTCTAACCACTCGCCCCGGCCGGGATTCGCGGCGTCCTCCCAGAGCCGCACCCACCCGGCCAAGGTTACGATTGTGCAACGACCGACGAGGCGCCGCGTATCCGACGAGGCGGCGCGCGCACAGGCGGAGGGGGCGGTATGACCGAGAGCGTCATCGGCGAGGAGCGGGTCACCGCGGGAAGCCCGCCGGTTTCGGTGGAGCGCTTCGCCGAGGTCACCGACGCGATCCTCGGGGCGATCACCTCGGTGATAGACGGCAAACCGGAAGCTGCCCGCAGCGCTCTGATCTGCCTGCTTGCCGAGGGGCACCTCCTCATCGAGGACGTTCCCGGCGTCGGCAAGACGATGCTCGCTCGGGCGCTGGCAGCATCCATCGATGCCGCCGTGCGACGCATCCAGTTCACGCCCGACTTGCTCCCGGGCGACGTCACCGGCGTTTCGGCCTTCAACCCCATCGATCGGGAGTTCGAGTTCAAGCCCGGAGCGGTATTCGCGAACATCGTGATCGCCGACGAGATCAACCGCTCCTCCCCCAAGACCCAGTCCGCGCTCCTGGAAGCTATGGAAGAGCGCCAGGTCACCGTCGATGGACACACGCACCTTGTGCCGCATCCGTTTCTGGTCGTTGCCACCCAGAACCCTCTCGAAATGGAGGGGACCTACGCTCTTCCCGAAGCGCAGCGCGACAGGTTCACGATGCGGATCTCGATGGGGTACCCGGATGCTCGCGCCGAAGCGCTCATGCTGCGCCAGCGCGAGACCGTCAACCCGCTCGAATCCGTGCGACCGGTCGTCACGACCCACGAGGTGGCGGAGTTGATCGTGGCGGCGCGGCACATCCACGTGGCACCGGCCATCGAGGAGTACACCGTCGCTCTTGCTCAGGCGACCCGCGCTCACCCTGACCTGAAGCTCGGAGCGAGCCCGCGCGCGACGCTGCAACTGGTGCGAGCCGCCAAGGTGGCGGCGGCGCTGGAAGGGCGATCCTTTGTCATTCCCGATGACATCACCGGCCTGCTGCATGCCGTGTTCGCCCACCGCCTGATCGCCACCCGAGCAGCCGGTGGCGCACACCATGGCGAGGCAGCGGTAGCAGGCGCCCTCGATCAGATCGCGGCAAGCGCCCGCGTCCCCCTCGCCTCGCGCCGGTGACATGCACTGGTGGCCGTTCACGCTTCGGGGCACCGGCGCCCTGATCCTTGCGATCGCCTCGTTCGTGATCGCGGGCGAGACCGGCGTCGTCGAGCTTATGTTCTTCGGTGTCCTCATGGCGGTGCTGTGCGCGGGGAGCCTCGCATCGCTCTGGTTTCGGGCAGCTCCCGCCGCCACACCCCGACGGATCGTCCCTGACGTCTCGACGGTCGGCAAACCCACGACGGTCACGGTCACGCTACGGCCACCGAACCGCATGATGGGTAGATCGGGGCGGTGGCACGAACTCGCCGACCCGGTTTTCATCGGCGAACTCGAGGGTGATCTGACGTGGAGCGGAGCCGAGCGGGTCGCGACGGTGACCTACAGCGTGACGCCGAGCATGCGCGGCACCCACTCTCTCGGCCCGCTGCGGGTGGTCACCGAAGACCCTTTCGGGCTGGCCCGCCGCGCGGTGCGGGTTGTCGATGCCGAATCGGTCAGGGTCGCCCCCGCGCAGGTCGAGGTCACGGCGCTGCGTGCGATGACGGCGACAGCGGGTGGGGCGCTCCACGCCACCCACACCCAGCGGGGCCATGGCGTGGACAACCTGCTGGCCCGCCCCTATCAGCCGGGGGATTCGATGCGCCGCATCCACTGGCGTGCGTCAGCTCACTACGACGGACTGATGGTGCGCCAGGAGGAGAATGAATCGGCACCGGATGCCGTCGTCGTGCTCGACCGGGACGACGCGCGCTGGGGGGCCGGGGCCGCTACCGCGCCTGGGCAGGATCCCGCTTTCGAGGCAGCGGTTGCCACAACCGTGTCGGCTGTCGCGCAACTCTCGCGCGACGGCTACACCGTCAGCGTTCTCGACAGCGACGGAACCCCGCTCCACGAGCCCATCGAACCGGGCGAAAAGGCGCTCCTCGACGCGTTCGCTGCGGACTGCGCAACCATCATCGCGGGCACCGGGCACAACATCCATGATTTGCCGCGCGCCTTCGCTCGGGTCGGCAGTGGCCCGATCGTCATCATCACCGGCTCCGTCTCTGAGTCCGATGTCGCAGCCCTGGCACCCATCGGCACACACACGACCCTGCCGATCCTGCTGGCCACCGACGCCAGCGCTGACGCCTTCGACCACGCAGCGGAGTTGGGGTGGCGAGTTCAGGCCATTCGCGTGGGACCCGAGATGCCCGGCTGGTGGGACGACGCGCGCGATCAAGGTCCGCGGCGATGAGCTTGTCGACACGATGGCGGGCAGCGCGCAGCGCCCGCCGCCGGGGGACGCGAAACGGACGCTCCGACGCCCTGCTTACCGTCGGTGTGATGATCGGGATCGTCGCCGCGCTTCTTCCCGTAACGCGAGTCATCGCGCCCGGCGCCTGGATCTGGGGAGCCCTCGCGCTGTCGGCGGCGACTATGGCCACAGGATTCCTGCTCCGCCGCACCCGGATGTCTGCGATCGGTATCAGCGCCGTCGAGCTGGCGCTGACGATCGGCGTCGTCACAGTGGTGTTCCTGCGAGAGACCGCTCTGTGGGGGATCATCCCGGTCTTTGGGAGCGTCGATCAGGCAGCGGGCCTCGTGGTCACAGCATCCGAGGAGATCCTCTACAGCGCGGCCCCCATGGTCCCCACTCCGGCGTTGAGCTTCTTGGTCGTCGGGGCGGCCGGCCTGTTCACGATTGCCGTGGATCACATCGCGTTGACAGCGCGGATGCCGCTCCTGGCCGGTGTCGCCCTGTTCACGGTGTCGCTGATTCCTGCGCTCGCGGTGCCCAGCGCCGTCAACCTCTGGTCGTTCGCGCTACTGGCAGCAGCCGTGCTGCTGATGCTTCGCGCCGAGACGCGCGGCCGGGAGCCTCGGGGAGGACGTGCAAGCGGCGCCTCCGCCGTCGCAGCAGGTATCGGCGCGCTCGCGCTCGTCGCGACCCTCCTGATCACTCCCTCCCTCCCCCAGCCAGGCCCCCGGGTTGCGTCCGGGAGCGGGACCGCCGGGATCGATGCATCCCTCTCACTCGGGCAGGATCTGCGTCGCCCCGAGCAGATCGAGGTCCTGCGGATGCGCTCGACCGCGCCGCTGCCTCCGTACCTGCGCGTGGCAACGCTCAGCGAGTTCACCGGCGCCGTCTGGGAACCCGACCGCACGTGGTCGCTTCCTTTGGAAGGCGGATCCGCGTTCGGCGATGTCGGAACCGGTCCCGGCATCGAGGTGGCCGACTACTCCACGACTGTCGAGATCACCGACCTCTCCGCATCCTGGCTTCCGGTGCCCTTCCCTGCTGTGGGAGTCGAAGGCCTGTCGGGTTCGTGGAACGTGATGCCGCTGAACCGGACGGTCGTGGGCGACAACGGAGCAACGCAGGGACAGTCGTATGTCGTCGAGACCCGCGTCCCCGAGCCGACCCTCGACCAGATCCGTGCAGCGGATGCCAACCCTGACCAGGTTCGGGACACGGCATCCGCTCTGCCCGACAATCTCCCCGAGATCATCGCCCAGACCGCGCGAGAGATCACCGCCGGCACCACGAACGACTATGACGCGCTGATCGCGATGCAGTCCTGGTTCCGCGGATCGGACTTCCGGTACTCGCTCGACGCCCCGGTCGAGCAGGGGTTCGACGGGTCAGGCGCTGACGCCGCAGCGGCATTCCTCGAGGTGAAGTCCGGGTACTGCGTGCACTACGCGTCGGCGTTCGCACTCATGGCGCGAACCCTCGATATGCCCTCGCGGATCGTGGTCGGCTATCTGCCCGGCGTCAACACGAGCACTGTCGTTGACGGGCAGAACGTGCGGTCGGTGCTCAGCGGACAGCTTCACGCGTGGCCAGAGGTGTACTTCGACGGGATCGGCTGGGTCGCGTTCGAGCCGACCAACAGTCTCGGGACGGCGACGCGGTTCGGATCGGCCACGGATGCCGCCCAGAACGACGCTGCCAACCCCACGCCGACCGCCTCATCCGCGCCGTCGGCGACGCCGCAGCCCACGCGATCGGCCCTCTCCGAGAACCTCGACACTCCGAATGCCTCGGTTCCCCTTCCCCTGCAGCGCAACCTCGCGGCGTTCGGCTGGGGAGCCTTCACCCTCGGGCTACTCGCTCTGCTAGCCGCGCCGGGCGTTGTTGCTGAGCTGCGCCGACGGCAACTGCTTGCTTCGGCCACGCGCGGTGATGCGGTGGCCACGTGGGCAGTTGTTCGGGATACGGCGGTGGATCTCGGCATCCGGGTGGCAGGTAGCGACACCCCGCGGATGCTCGGGGACCGGCTCGTGCGGGAGTACGGCGTTGATGCGGATGCCATGTCTGTGCTCGTGTCGGCTATCGAACGAGAGTCGTATGCACTGTCCGGTGCTCGCACGGTGTCGAGGCAGCGGCCCGGCGATGGCGGAACCGAGCGCGGGACGCTCGCCCAGGCGGCTCGAGAGGTTCGCGGTCAGGTGATGCTGGCGGCCTCTCCTGCGCGACGCTCGATCGCCCTCGTCGCGCCTCGGTCACTGGTGCTCGGCCTGTTTACCCGCGGGTAGACGAAAAAGCCCTGAGCCGCGACCCGTTCGTAAACGGGTCGCGGCTCAGGACAATGGCGGTGACGGTGGGATTTGAACCCCTATCGCAGGTCAACGAATGCCGGCTCGACCGGCGAGATCGGCGTGATTCCGCGGAAGTTCGGCACATGTGCGCACAGTCGAAAACACGCGCGCGCAGATATTCCGTTACCGCTGCGTTACCGCTGGCCCTCGGTCATCGACCGAAGCCACCGCGCTCGTCGTCGCTTGCGCCCGTCAGCATCTGAACAGCGCTCTTCGGGGACCCGTCGAGTGCGCGCAACTCCTCGAGCGCAGCCCTCTGGATCTCGTCGCGGTTTCGCTCGAAATTCTCGCCGCGCAGCATCTGTCCGATGCTACGCGTCGCTCTCCAGAGCCTCGCGGACCTTCTGCGCGAAGCCAGGAACTCCGCTTCGTGAAAGCCGATCAAGCAGCTGGGTGAGCTCCACGGGTGGCTGACGCATAGCGGCCGCCTGTTCCGTCACGATCCGGCAGGCACCCCGCGGCGAGAGATCGAACTGATCCAGGAGGAACGCGTCGGTCCGGATGGCCTCAAGCCCCAGCGGAGCGAGTACGGAGTCTGGGAAGTCCTTCACGTTCTCGGTGACAATGAGGTCGGCCCTGCCGAGAAGTGCGGCCGCCACAACGTGGGCATCGTTCGGGTCGGGCAGTTCGATGCCCTTGGCGAGCGGCTCCCAGCCTTCGACGAGCGCATCGTCAAAGGCTTCGTTCATTGATCGAAACCGGCTACGGAACCGGCTCGGATCGACATCCGGGTGAATGCGCTCGAGCGCTCGGAGCGCTTCGACGAGGACATTCTGCGACCAGACCGGGCGAAACGCACCCGCGTCAGCCATCCGGAGCATGGTGTCACACGGCGCAAGGGGCACGATCACACACGCATCGAGGAATGCCGTGAACCGCGCCACCGCTACGACTGCTTCCGCGCCTCAGCCAACGCCTCTTTATAGGCGTCCGCATCGACGTCATATAGCCCGTCCTCGTCCGCTTGCCGGGTGAGCTCGTCCAAGCGGCTCCGTCGGTCAGCGCGCTTTCGGTCGCGGTATGCGAGAACGTCGTGCAGTCGCAACCTGCGATGCCTGGACTCGCCAAACCGCTCGAAGGGCAGTTCATCTTCATCGAGCAACCGGACCAGGGTGTTGCGGCTGATACCGAGCAGGGTTGCCGCCTGCTGGGTCGTCAGCTGCCGATCGATGGGTTCGACGCTGACAGCCTCGCCGCGCTCCATCGCCGACACCACCTGCCGGAGCACGTCGTACGCCACCATCGGGAGCGGAATCTGCTCGCCATCAGGACCAAGCAGCAGCGCAGGAGCGGTGTGATGCTCCAGGAATCGCGCGAGCTCAAGCATCTCACTGAGGTCCTGAGGCGGGTCGACGACCAACGGGTCTCTCGTTCGTACGGATGCGGTGCTCATGGATCCATATTCGCCCAAATCGGCCAAATCCGCCATATCGTTCAGGACATTGGCGGGAAGTGGAGGACCCGAGCTTCGCTTCACCGACATCATCGGCGCACAGCCGACCGTCGCCACCCCAGAGGCACACCGCTGTGACATCGGCGTTTCCCGGCCGAGCCTGTGGCCGCGTCCAAGCATTTCCTAGCCGCACCAACGCCTGCTTCTCTACGGCGACTGCGCCCAGAGGCGGCCTCGGGACGAACCTGACAGATCAGTATGCTCAGATCTGCCACGCCCGGCCATGAACTAGGGACTCAGGTCATGACGAACAGCACCAACACCAACTACGAACTCAAGACCATCCGCGCCGTCCGCGGCATGGAAGACCGTGCTGTCAAGAAATGGCAAGCCGATGGTTGGCAAGTCGTCTCTCAAGAACGGGGCAAGCTGCGGACCGAGATTGTCCTTCGCCGCGCAAGATCGAAGGCTCGGCCTCTGCCGTGGATTATTGGCAGCGCAGCCGTGGCACTCGCCCTGGTCACCGTCATCACCATCGGAGTGCTCAGCGAACGGAACTCGGAGCCGGACACGTCGGCGCCTTCCGTCCCAGCCTCAGAGTCGCCCGTAGAACTAGCAACCAACGAGCCGGCCTCCGGCACGGCCGACGACGCCGAGTGCTCGATGTCGGGCGCATCCGCCAACTGCACGTTCGGACAAACCGTGCTCTACACGGATGAGACGCGTGAAGGTGAAGTGGCACTGGAGATCACAGTCCATGAGCCTGTCTCCTTCACACCCAGCAACGACGCGACCTTCTGGAACAGCCGCGCAACTCAAGTGCCCGCACTCCCCGTGAACGTGTACTTCCCGGTCACCATCACGAACGTTGCAGACGAGGACCGCGGTAGCGACTTCATCTTCACTCAGGCCACAAATGCAATTGAGGGAGAGACGGAGATGCTGTCGGTGAGCGACGGAGACGTCCTCGACTATCCGCGCTTCGATGCCCTCGCCCCAGGCGCAACCTACAGCTTCAACAACGGCTGGAGCATGTCAACGCTCGATGGCATCGAGTTCGAAGTCAGCATTGACGGGCTAGCCGGCGGCAGAGTCACCTTCACGCGCTGACTGCGCTTCCGCCCAGCCTATGAGCGCGTTCGAGCGCTGGCTGTCCAGCGCAACCGCGACGGAGTCGAGGTCGTCCTCGAAGAGCTCCGCATATGTATCGAGCGTCATCGCCGCGCTCGCGTGCCCCAGCATCCGCTGAACGGCCTTGACGTTCGCCCCGGCGCTGATCGCGAGCGACGCCGCGGTGTGGCGCAGGTCGTGAGGAGTCACACGCGGCATGATCGGCGGGACCTCCGCTCCACGCTCCTTCGCCTCGTTGAAGGACGACTGGTGGTCCGACGGATCCCAGACCTGAACCCCAAGCAGGTCGAGCAGCCGACCTTGTTCGACAGCTACCGGCACCACGCGTTCTTCACCACCACCGACAAGCAGACAATGGGAACCGTCGCGGCGGACAAGACCCACCGCGGGCACGCGATCATCGAGCAAGTTCACGCCGACCTGAAGGCGGGCCCGCTCGCTCACCTGCCCTCGGGAGTGTTCACCGCGAACAGCGCATGGCTCGTCCTCGCCGTGATCGCATTCAACCTCACTCGCGCCGCTGGACTCATCGCCGACCGAGGCGGGCGGCTCGCCCGGGCAACGACCGCAACGATTCGCCGCACCCTCATCTCAGTGCCGGCACGACTGGCACGGACGGCGCGCCGCATCATCCTGCACCTGCCGGACGCCTGGCCCTGGCAGACCGCGTTCGACCGACTCTTCACCGCGACGCACGCACCACCACCACCGGCCGCGGCCAGCTGACCACCGCCGCCACCAGCGGCACGACCGAGAACGAAGTGGACAACCGGGATGAGACGCCCGGAACTCACCCCTGCCCGCAGCCGATCACGCCGCGCCCATCACGCCGACGCCACCCGCCGAAGGCTCATCGGTGGATCGAGGCCTAACGCAACAACGCCTGCGGACAGGATCATCGTGGTGATCGTGCGGGCTCTGCGCGGTACTCGTGCGGCGTTCACGCGGCGCGGCGATCCTTCGTTGAGAGCGCGGAGTCTTGCGTGATCCGTGCTGCCACCGAGCGGATTCCGTCCACGATTCGTGCTGTATTCATGCCGTGCGTTCTCCCCGCGACCTTGGTGCGGCATCGTCCGTGAGCCATGAGAGATTCGTGCGACGCCGCCGCAGTTGCCATTCGAGCCTCAGCCTAGCGACCACATAGGCGCGTTTAGGTTACTGTGCAATCTTCGTTACTCAGCGACTTTTGATGGGTGCCTGCCCCGAAGCCCGACCTCCGCGCCCTCGGCGTCGGGATCGCACAGCTCCGTCGCGAGCGAGGCATGTCGATCGAGCACCTCGCCGAGGCCTCGGGCGTGCACCGCAAGACCGTCATCGAAGTTGAGGCAGGCCGCGTAGCCGCGAAGATCTCGACTTTGCACGGGATCGCACACGCGCTGGGCGTCCCGCTCCCTGAGCTGGTCGTCCCGGTCTGTGCGCGGCACGCGAAGTCAGTCGGCACGCCAACGCCGACCGTCGAGCGGTGATCTACGGATTGACCTACGACCCGTGCTGTTCGTTGTTGGAGTCGCTCAGCCAGTGATTCCGCACGAAGTGCTCGAATAGGGCGCGCAGTTGCCCCCAGCTCAACGTCTATGGGCCGAACAGCTGGCCAAACGCGGTCCCGGCTGACTCCGCGAGCACTTGCACTCGTTCGGGCCGTCCGGCCCAGAGGTCGTGCCGCAAGCCCGCGATCATGTGGCCGAACCAGTCGCTGCCGGAGGCCTCGAGCCCAGCCAGGTCGTCGGGCAGTCGTCCGGGGTCAACAACGAGAAGACGACGACTATCGTCAAGCGCGGCCCATCGATCCAACGCAACATCGACGTGAGAGTCGCGGAAGCTATAGCCGACAGCGATCACCAGTGAGCTTCGCTCGAGAAGATCGATGAAGGCTTCAAACAGCGCAGGCATCGCACCCGCTTGGGTCAGCTTATTCTCGGCGCCGAACCGCAGATCCGAGAAGACCCCTCCTCCGCCGAACCGATACTCGTCTTCGCGGGTGAGAGTCCTATACCCGCCGATCGGGATCGGGCCGGCCTTCCGGAGTTCCTGATACCAGTTCAGCGATCCATGGAGCTTCAGCAACGGCGTGGCGTCAGCTGACGAAGGCCAGTGAAACCCGCCGTCCCAGTGATCGACACCAGTTGAGATAGAGGCGTCGCACTGCAGCGCGGCGCTCTCGACCAGGGTGTCGAAGTTGAGCGTGACGATCCCGAGGACATCGGCATTCACCAGAGCATTGAGGTACGTCGTGTCCGCGTTAGCGGAGCGATCTCGAAGTGTTGTGGTGGTCCAGTCAAGGATGTCGAACTGGAGATCGGCCAACGCCTTTGCTTCGACGCTGCCAGGTACATCGACGAGGGCACGCCATTCGGGCAAGACCAACACCTGACGAAGATCACCGATTGATCGGTACAGCTGCTCGATGTCCAGCGACGTGAGGTTCAATCGGTCCCGCACAAAGGTCCACGCCTCTGGCGCACGGGACTGCTGATCGATACCCGCGATGACGAGGTCGGTGAGGTCCTTCGATACTGGCAGCCCGCCAGGGACCGAGGCGCCGGCGCCAAGAACAACGACGACCCGGCCTTCCGCCTCCGCAACCCACTCGTGCACGACACTCAGCGTAGGAGATGAGATGGCATCGATGTCCACGCTCTGCAACGACTTAGGACACTTCCATTCGTCCGCCCGTCTCTACCAACTCGACCGTGCCCTACCCGATAAAGTCGGACTAGACCCAACGTCGTTGGGTGAGCTCCGGGAGGCTGACATGACTGAAGCATGGCTTTCTGTCGAGGACATCGCCGAGCATCTCGGCGTATCGAAGGACACCGTCTACACGTGGGTCGCGAGCAAGGGGATGCCTGCGCACAAGGTTGGCCGTCTCTGGAAATTCCAGGCGAGCGAAATTGACGACTGGGTCCGCAGTGGCGGCGCGGCAACACAGGAGAACGAAGGCTGATGTCACGACTTACGGATCTTCTGCGCCAGCTTCGGAGCGCGGACGCCCAGCTCGCGGCAGACCTCGAGAAGGAGATCGCTGCGCTGACAAAGCGACGTAGCTTCGGCCTCGTCTTCGAGCGGCACCAGCCTGAGGCTGTAGAGCTTCCCGGTCAGCCCGTGCGACGCACGTCGAAGGTGCGTGTGCTGCCACAGCGCGGAGACACCGTCAAGGGCGATCAGCGCTTGTGGCGCGTTGAGTCGCTGGACGTCGAGGACGGCGCTCGCATCGCGCGTCTGGTCGAGGCAAACAGCGATGCTCCGGAGAGCGTAACCGCCGCCGTGGATGATCTCGTCGTCGTCGCGGAATTCGAAGACAAGATCTATCCCGGCTTGGTCGAGACCGGCCGCGTTGAGAACGGCGGCGATAAGCCGTTCCACACTGTCATCAACGCAGAGAACTTCCACGCGCTCGAGATGCTGACGTACACCCACCGCGGCAAAATCGACGCGATCTACATCGACCCGCCGTACAACACAGGTGCGCGTGACTGGAAGTACAACAACGACTACGTCGAGGGTGACGATCACTATCGCCACTCGAAGTGGCTCGCGTTCATGGAGCGACGGCTGCTCGTCGCGAAGGAGCTCCTGAATCCGGATGACTCGGTACTCATTGTCACCATCGATGAGAAGGAGTATCTGCGACTGGGTCTCTTGCTTGAGCAGACGTTTCCTGAAGCACGCATCCAGATGCTCGCCGCCACCATCAACCCCCGCGCCGGAGTCGCGCGGCCTGATGCATTCACCCGTGTCGAAGAGTACGTATACGTCGCACAGTTCGGTGGCTCCTCTCCTGCCATCGCAGGTCTAGCCGGAGATGCGGCGGACGACAGCAAGCCAGCGCCGATTTGGTTCTCCTTGATGCGAACTGGATCGAACAGTTCGCGACAGGCGCGCCCGAACTTGTTCTACCCGGTGTGGGTAGATCAAGGAGGTCGCCTCGCAGCCGTCGGGGAGACAATCCCCATTGACGTCGATCGAGAGACTGTCGCGCCACCGGCTCCGGGTCTGTCGCCAGTGTGGCCGATCCGACCCAACGGCGATGAGAACACCTGGCAAGTTGGCGCGTCAACTCTGCGTCGCGCATTTGCCGATGGAACCGCACGACTCAGCATCGGCCGCGAGAAGGTGACCGTCAATTATCTGAGGAACGCAGAAAAGAGGCGTATCGAACTTGGTGAGATCGATGTTCTCGGGAAGGACAAGGACGGAGCGTTAATGCTCCGACATGCTGCAGGCGCGGTTCGACGCACCCAAGCGAAGACGTTGTGGAACAGTCCCGGCCACGACGCTGGACTGTACGGATCCTCGTACATCAGGGACTTCCTGCAGGGTCGTCGGTTTCCCTTCCCAAAGTCACTCTATCTAGTAGAAGACACGCTCCGATTCTTTGTCCTGAACAAGCGCGATGCGGTCGTGCTGGACTTTTTCTCGGGCTCCGGGACCACAGCACATGCGGTGATGAGGCTCAACCATCAAGATGGCGGTCGTCGCCAGTGCATCTCAGTCACGAACAACGAAGTCAGCGCAGATGAGCAGTCCAAGCTCCGTAAGCAGGGACTCCGACCTGGTGACTTTGAGTGGGAGCAGTGGGGAATCTGCGACTACATCACCAAGCCAAGGATCCGCGCCGCGATCACCGGAAGGACTCCCGGCGGGGAACCGATCAAGGGCGACTACAAGTTCACTGACGAGTTCCCAATGGCGGACGGATTCGCCGAGAACGCGGCGTTCTTCACGCTGACTTATGAGACACCACTCTCGATCCGGCACAACCGTGCGTTCGAACGCATCGCGCCAATGCTGTGGCTGCGGGCAGGATCGATCGGCAGGATCATCAACGATCTCGGTGATCGAGGGTGGGACGTGTCCGACGTCTACGCGGTTCTCGAGGACATCGACTCCTCAGATGCTTTCCTGGAAGCCGTGCGCGGCGCCGAGACAGTACGAACGGTATTCGTGGTGACCGACAACGATGCGGCGTTCCAGATGGTATGCCGTGAACTGCCGAGCGAACTTCATGTCATCCAGCTCTACGAGTCGTACCTGCAGAACTTCGAGATTAATCAGGGCCGGGGGTTCTGATGCGCTACACCCTCAAGGACTACCAGGCTGATGCCGTCGGCGCAGTGTTGCGCAACCTGGAGCAGGCCAAGGACATGTACCACCGGTACGGTTCACGGTCGCAGTTCTCGCTCTCGGCTGTCACTGGCGCGGGGAAGACTGTCATGGCGGCTGCGGTCATCGAGGCGCTCATCTTCGGTTCCGACGAGTTTGACTTCCCCGCAGATCCCGGGGCCGTCGTGCTGTGGTTCTCTGATGATCCGGCGTTGAACGAGCAGTCACGGGACCGCATCCGAGCCGCCGCGAGTGAACTCGACTGGCGCTTGAAGCTGATCACCAACGATTTCCGCGAACCGATCTTCGAGCGGGGCAACGTCTACTTCCTCAACACTCAGAAGTTGAGCAAGAGCTCGAACCTGGTGAAGGGTGCGGGAGCTCGGCTGGAGCCGGAGAACATGCTCGCGAGCATGGAACCCCGTCCCGACGACGTGCAGTCGAACATCTACGACACGATCATCAACACGATCGAGGACAAGGAACGGACGCTGTACCTCGTGCTCGACGAGGCGCATCGAGGCATGAAGCCGCAGCGCGACCGGGCGACGATCGTGCAGCGACTCATCAACGGTCAAGGTCTCGTCCCGGCCATTCCGGTCGTCCTCGGCATCTCCGCTACGGTCGAGCGATTCGAAACCGCGATGAAGTCGGTCACGGGCCGCACCGCCCTGCCCAGCGTCCAGGTCGACAGTGCGCTGGTCCAGGCATCCGGGCTCCTCAAGGACGACATCGTTCTGTCGATTCCCGCCGAAGCCGGCGCATTCGATACGGCCCTTCTGCGCCGGGCCGTTGAGAAGACCAAGGCAGCGACGACCGAGTGGAACGCCTACACGATCGAGCAGGGCGAAGCCAACCCGGTCGTTCCGTTGCTCGTGGTACAGATGGCCGACAAGCCGAGCGACGACGTGCTCGTTCGCACCCTGGATACGATCTTCGAAGCGTGGCCTGAGCTCGGTGGCGAAGGCGTTGCCAACGTCTTCGGGGAGCATCAGGACCTGCAGATCAGCGGCTACGCCGTCCCCTACATCGAGCCGCAGCGAGTGCAGGACTCCACGCACGTGCGCGTGCTGCTCGCAAAGTCCGCGATCTCCACCGGCTGGGACTGCCCACGTGCTGAAGTGCTCGTCTCCTTCAGGCCGGGGACCGATCCAACCCACATCACGCAGCTGCTCGGGCGAATGATCCGCACACCTCTTGCACGACGCATCCCCGGAAATGAGCTGCTGAACTCCGTCGACTGCATGCTGCCGTACTTCGACCGCGAGACCGCCAAGCGCGTTGCCGAGATGCTCATGCAAGGGGCTACGGCGAAAGACGACGAGGGCGAGAGTGGCGGTGGCGAAGGCCGGCGCGTGTTGTTCGACCCGGTCCCGCTGCTGCCGAACGCGACGCTCCCACAGGAGGTGTGGGAGAAGTTCGAGTCGCTGCCGACGGTGACAATTCCGAAGCAGCGTTCGAAGCCGATCAAGCGGTTCACGGCACTCGCGGCAGCGCTGACGAAAGACAAGGTCGTCGACCAAGCTGTGAAGCGAGCCAACGACGAGATCTGCCGCGTTGTAGAGTCGCGTGCGACGCAATACAAGGAACAGGTCGACGCAGCACGCCAGGACGTGCTGACCCTGTCAGGTGAAGAGCTTCGTACACGCCTCGGCGGCGGGCAGTTCGTCAGCTCGTCATTCGAACTCACCGCCGACACCCGCGCAATCATCGAGGCGTACAAGCTGGCGAGCCGCAGCCTGAGTCCTGCCCTCTGTTCGGCCTACGTGGACTACCTGGTACCTGACGACGCCATCGAGGACGACCTCCTCGAGGCGTACATCGAGGTGGCTGCGATCGGTCTGGTTCCTGATGTCGTGCAAAGCGTCGAGGCCGAAGCGGATCGGCTCGCGCAGAAGTGGCTCACCGACACGCGCGTCGACCGGAAGAACCTCTCCGACGAGCAACAGGCGGAGTACGACCGCCTCGAGGGTATGTCCACCGAACCGGAGCGGGTAAGTCTGGTCAGTCCGAAGACCGGACAGGCAGAGACGAAGCTGCGCGAGGCTGACGGCACTGAGACGCTGCTGCCGGTGAACACCGCTCACCTGATGGTGGCCGAAGACGGCACCTTCCCTCTTGACCTCAACAAGTGGGAGACCGATGTCCTGAACGCAGAGTCGAAGCGCAACGGTTTCGTTGCGTGGTGGCGAAACCCCGACCGTGCCGTGAAGGAGTCGCTGGCGATCGCGTACACGGACGCATCCCAGAAGTGGAAGGCCCTGCGCCCTGACTTCATCTTCTTCGCTCAAGGGCAGAACGGTATCGTCGTCGACCTCGTAGATCCGCACGGGCACCACCTGGCCGACGCTATGCCGAAGCTTCGCGGGCTGGCTCAGTTCACGGAGGCCTTCGGTTCTGAGTTCCGTCGCATCGAGTCGGTCGCCGAGACGAACGGGGCGTACCGGGTACTCGATCTCAAGCGCGATCAGGTGCGTGAGGCGATCAGGACGACGCATGACGCGAAGGCGCTATACGAGTCCGATCTCGCGAGCGACTACCTGTAAGCGTCATGGCGACTCAGCTCAGCGCGCATCAGGCCAAGTTCTACGCTCATCAGCTCGAGCGCTCCTACGCGTCCGATCATGTCGGCAAGCTCGCAGGCCTGCTTTTCGACGCACAGGTCGAGCCGAAGCCGCACCAGATTGATGCTGCGCTGTTCGCATTGCAGGCGTCAACGTCGAGGGGCGTGGTGCTCGCGGACGAAGTCGGTCTGGGCAAGACGATCGAGGCCGGGATCGTTCTGTGCCAGTACTGGGCTGAGCGGAAACGCCGGATTCTGATCATCGCGCCGTCATCTCTGCGTCAGCAGTGGCAGCAGGAGCTCGACGAGAAGTTCGCGATTCCGTCCAGACTGCTCGATGCAAAGTCCAAGGATGAGCTGCTCGCTCCGCGCCCGGGTCTGCCGGCGCACGTACTCATCTGCTCCTACGAGTTCGCCCAGCGCAACACGGAGGACCTATATCGGCACTGGGATCTGATCGTTGCTGACGAGGCGCACCGTCTGCGCTCGTACTGGAAGGGCAACGCAAAGATCGCCGATGCCGTCGCCACGGTCATGAGCTCGGCCACCAAATCGCTCCTGCTCACAGCGACACCACTTCAGAATCGTCTCGAAGAGCTATTCGGCCTCGTGTCGGTGTTCGAGCCGGACTTCTTCCACTCGATCGAAGGGTTCAAGGAGCGGTACGTCGACCGCCCTGATGACTACGGCAATGACGACCTGGCGATGCGAATCTCTCACATCGCCAAACGCACCCTCCGGCGGGACGCGCAGAAATACATCCGATTCACCGAGCGTATGCCGATGACGTTCGGATTCATGCCCTCGGCCGCCGAGCTAGACCTCTATGACAAGGTGAACGCGTACCTGCAACGGCCGGTTCTATACGCCTTCGCGAGCTCACAGCGCCACCTTTCAGCGTTGATTCTGCGCAAGCGCCTGGGATCCTCCACGTACGCCGTCGCATCCACACTCGAAGCCATCGCGAACCGGCTCGAGAGCGAGCTTCGTTCCGGGCACCGTCGTGACAATCGGGGCGCGCTCATCGATGACGACATGACGGACGAGGAAGTCGAGGCCGCTGACGCCGCGCCGATCGGCGTCACTGATTCTCTCACTCTCGAAAGCCGACGCCGAGAAGCATCCGCCGAGGTGGAGGAACTGCGCGGATACGCGGCGCTGGCACGGTCGATCACGGTCAACCAGAAGGCCGTCAAGCTCCTCGACGCACTCGATCAAGGATTCAAGAAGCTCGCTGAGATCGGTGCGCCGAAGAAGGCCATCATCTTCACCGACTCGACGAAAACGCAGGAGTATCTTGCAACCGCACTGCGCGAGGCCGGCCGCGGTGACGGTCTCGTACTGTTCAACGGCAGCAACAGCTCACCGAAATCCACGCGGATCTACCAAGACTGGCTGAAGAAGAACCAGGGATCAGACCTCGTGACCGGTATCCCGGCTGCCGATCGCCGGAAGTCGCTTGTCGACGAGTTCCGCGAGCGTGGCACCATCATGATCGCAACCGAAGCAGCAGCTGAGGGCATCAATCTGCAGTTCTGCTCCATGCTGGTGAACTACGACCTTCCGTGGAACCCGCAACGCGTGGAGCAGCGCATCGGACGAGTGCACCGCTACGGGCAAGAGCACAACGTCATCGTGGTCAACTTCTCCAATCAAGGCAACCTTGCCGAGGAACGCATCCTCGAGCTCCTTACCGAGAAGTTCAACCTCTTCACGTCCGTCTTCGGGGCATCTGATGAGGTGCTCGGAACCATCGAGGACGGTCTCGACTTTGAGAAGTCAATTGCCGGCATCCTCGAACGGTGCAAGACCGCGGCGGAGATCAACGCTGCATTCGACGAGCTCGAGAGCCAGTACGCAGCTGAGATCAACGACGAGATGCAGAGGGCGCGAGCGCGCGTCTTCGACAATCTCGACCCCAATGTTCAAGACAAGCTCAAGAACTACGACGCTCAGACAGATGTCATCCTCAATGCCTTCGAGCGGCTATTGATCAAGGTCACCAGGCATGAACTCGACACGTTCGCCGAGTTCGACGACGACGAACGAACGTTCACGCTGCTGCACGCTCCTGAAGGCGGCATCCCGACGGGTCGCTACTTCTTCAAGTCCACCCCGATCCCGGGCGCGCATCAGTATCGCTACAACAGCGACCTTGGTCAGTTCGTGATCAGGGCGGCACTCGGCGAGAACACACCAGTGCGTGAGCTGATCTTCTCCGTCGGCGCCTCGGAGCGCGCGTCTGCAGATGCGCGCGCGCTCTCGGGCAGCAGCGGCATCCTGACTGTCGACCTCCTCACCTTCGAGATCAACGCAGGCAACGACACCATCGTCGAGTCCTATCTGCTTGCAGCGGGGCTGACGGATGATGGTGCGGCGCTCGATGCCGAGCAAGTCGAGCACATTCTCGATCTCGCGTGCGTCGAGAACAACGAGGCGACGATGCCCAACACCGCGGGACTGAAGCCCGCGCTCGATGCGCAGGCGGCGGCGTTCACGGGTGAAGTGCAGACCCGAACCGCGCGTTTCAGCATTGAGCAGGGCGACCTCGTCGAATCTCGGCTCAAAGACCACAAAGCGAAGTACGACGCCGAAGCCCGCAAGCTCGAACGAGCGCGAGATGAGCTCAACGCGCGCGAACGCCGGGCTGATGACCTCACGGAGCGCCTCAGGCTACGGAAGGAAGCGCAGAGGCTCTCGCGTCGAGCCGATGACCTCTACAGCGACTATCGCGAGGAGAGAGACCGTCTGCGCGACAAGGCCGATGAGTACCTCGGCATGCTCGAGGACGCCCTGGGCGGGACCGAGCGTCGCGAGCACGTATTCACGATCCGGTGGGCCGTTCGTGATTGAGATCGGCGCGTGAGTCCGTCTATGGGGAGCCGGCCGCAGCAAACTGCGATCCAACGTGCAATTTCACAGGAGGCGCATCTCTCGCGTGCGCTACTGGGCGCGGGAACCACCTCCATACGCCTATCTTCGTCGGGCGATCCAGGACGGATGTACGAGGCGTTCTTCGGCCTCGCGCACGGAATCGAGCGGATCGGAAAGCTGATCCTCGTAGCCGATCACTACGCGCGGACCGGTGTGTTCATGGCACCGGGAGAGGTCGAGCGCTACCGTCACGACCTTAAGCGTCTGGTACGAGCCGTCGAGGGCGTAGCCACCGCCAATGGTCTCACGCTCGACGACGCACCCTCAACGGACGCGGGTTCGAAGGCGGTCGTCAGGTTCCTCACGAAGTTTGCAGAGACCGACCGCTACTTCAACCTCAATCGCCTCGCGCAGGGCGACAGTGTGACGATTGACGATCCGATCGCCAGGTGGGTGAGCTTGGTTCGAGCCGAGGCGCCGCCGCGACGGAGATCTCCTGCGAGGGAGCGGCAGGAGGCCATGAATCTCTCGCTCGCGCGACACCTGGACGAGAACGTGCCGCTGGCGATCTTGGACTTCACGTCGTTGAGCGGCGCGGCTCTCAACTCGTATGAGGCGATGACGGCACAGACGCAACTTGATGAGCGGGTGGCTGTCGAAGGGATGCTCCTCGCGATCCGACCGATTCGATTCTTGTCTCGAACGATCGCGACGTTCGACTACGCGCGCGGACTCCCTGTGTTCACCGAATTCTTCGACGACTGGATGATGCCAGACTCGCATCTTCGGCGCCGGCGGCGTTTTCCACTCCATCGATCGTGAGAGTGAGTCTCCCGGCGCGCGAGATTTCTGTTACCGCTGCGTTACTGCAACCCCTCCCCCGGACATGACGAAGGCCCCGCCTCCCCAGTGTTTTCTAGGGGAGTCGGGGCCTTCGTTCTGGCGGTGACGGTGGGATTTGAACCCACGGTGCGCTTGCACGCACACACGACTTCCAATCGTGCTCCTTAGGCCGCTCAGACACGTCACCAGAACAGCCTCTCCATCGTACCCGATGCCCCTCTGGCGCCCCGACCAGCGCCGGGAGTTCAGGCTGTGAGGGCGTACCGGGAGTTGCCGGCGAGCCGGGGCGTCCGAGCGGGGTCGATCCACGCGGGAGGGATGATCCAGACCCGTCCTGCCGGGCCAGTGCTCTCGATCTCGATCTCCCATCCGTCGTCATGAACGCGATGGTGACAGCCGGTGCACAGGAGCACGCCGTTCTCGAGATCTGTCTGACCCGTATCTCGTTCCCACCACTTCGCGTGATGAACAATGCACCACCCGGGCGGAACACCGCAGAAGATGCATCCGCCGTCTCTTCCTGCGAGCGCAAGCTTCTGGGCGGGAGTGAACAAACGCTTCAGCCTTCCCCAGTCGAGAATCTCGCTCTCGCCGCCCAGCACACACGGGATGACTTGGGCGTCGGCCGCGAGCCGGCGGACGGCTCCTGCCGAGACCGGCTGGTCAAGGCCGTCGATCGTGGCAGCCCCAATCCCGCTCTGCAGTTCCTCAAGGCTCATTCGCACGACAACGGTGGTTGCGGGGCCGGTGGGGACGCGGTCACAACTCAGTCCGTGCCGACACAGGTCGGCCAGCGCGTCAGCGGCGAGCTGCTTCACGGATCGCAGGTCGCGCTCGTCGATGGCTGCATGCTCATTGCGGCGCAAGACCTGGGTGACCATCGCTTCGATCGCGGTCTTCACGGGCGCCGCGGTCTCGGCATCGAACTTTGCCGTGAGTGTCACCATGCCGTCGCGTTCCTGGATGACGAGAGAGCGCTGCGCCCTGGCATCCTCGTGCCGCGGTTCCACACCATCGGGATCGAGGTGAGCTTCGACGCGCGCGAGGAGCTTGGAGAGTTCGTCTGGCCGCATTCCTGGCGCGAGCTCAACGAGGTGCCGTTCGGCTTCGTCGATACGCGCGGCGTCTGCGCGGAGGGCCAGCCGGTCGAGGAGGGTCAGGATCGCCGCCGCCGGCGTCACGCCGAGGTCCCCCCGGGCGACAGACGCCGCCACGTACTGCCGCTTCGCGGGCAACGGATCACCCGTGAGCGTCATGCGGGGCGCGGTGGCCTCGCCGACCTGGACGATGCGCAAAGCCTCACCGATGCCGGTGCCGCTCGTGGTGGAAATCAGCGCGGCAGGCGAGGCAAACCCTTGACGCTTGGCGAAAGACTGCTTGCCGAGCTCACGCCGCGACTGACGAGCGATCTCGGCGGCAACCGGCGCGAATGCTGCATCCACGCGCCGCCGCAGCGCACCGTAAGCCTTGTTCACGGCAACGAGCTCAGCTGCAGTCAGCGACTCCGGCGACCGTTCGGCGCCGGCAGCAGCGAGCGCTTCCAGCGCTTCCGCGATGCCCACGAGCGAGTTCGTCATGCCTCGACATTAGAACATACCTCCGACATTCATCCCGGCGGTCGCCCCCTCCGTCGAGACCTGACGTCAGTCCTTCGCCTCGCGCGGCGGGTTGTGCATGAACTCGATACGGATGCCGTTCTCATCCTCGAGAAAGGATGCGTAGTACCGGGGCGTGAAGCGCGGATACCGCTTGGGATCGCGGACCGCGCCCCAGCCGGAAGCCACCGCCACCGCGTGCAGTCGGTCCACCTCTGCGCGCGAGCCGACCGCGAACGCGAGGTGCTGCCAGCCGACCCTGCCATGCTCGTGCGGACCGCTCCCGGGGTCACGAGCGGGATAGAAGATGAGTTCCGTCTCGCCCGGTCTCGTCCAGAACACTGTGGACCCGGCATCCGTGCGAACGTAGCCGAGCTCGGTGAGCACCGGCTCGAATCGGTCAGCAGTCGCCGCGACGTCGGCGACCGAGATACCCAGATGATTGACGAGCGGCAACGTCACGCCTGCCGGAGGATCTTCGGCATCGCCTTGCCCTTGGCCAGTTCGTCGATCAGCTTGTCGAGGTATCGGATCTTCTGCATCAGCGGATCCTCGATCTCCTCCACACGAACGCCGCAGACAACCCCGGTGATCGCCGAGACGCGCGGGTTGAGGTCGGCACCCGCGAAGAACTCCTCGAACGTCGTGCTCTCGTCGAGGTGTCGCGCCAGAGCGTCGTCATCGAAGCCCGTGAGCCAGGCGATGATCTCGTCGACCTCGCCCTTCGTTCGCCCCTTGCGTTCGGCCTTCGCGATGTAGAGCGGGTAGACCGACGCGAAGCTCGTGGTGAAGATCCGGTGCGCCATGATCCGAGGGTACGCGCCGGGCCTATCGGCGTCCCGAGGCAAACACCACCGGAACACCGAGCCACTCTCCAAGGTCGCGAATCTCGGCATCCACCATCTCGCGCTCCTCGTCATCGAACGGGATCAGCTCGTGGACGGCCGAGACGACGAGGTTCTCTTTCTTCTTGTCGAGTTCGGCATCCAGCAGCGCCGAGAAACGGTCACCGATGAGGATCGGATGCACGAAGTAGCCGTACACGCGTTGGGCTTTGGGCTTGAACTGCTCGAGGATGAAGTCGAAATCGAACAGTTCGGCAAGGCGCGGGCGGTCGAAGAGCATCCGGTCGTACGGGTTGAGGATCGCGACGCGGCCCCCGGGGTCGTCGTCGAGGGCGGCGATCGCCTCGGGGTCAACGCGCCACTTCCACGCGCTCCCCTCGATCTCCGCCGGCTCCCCCGCCATGCCGACGTCGCTCCAGGGCGACTTCTGGCGCGCGATCCCGGCAGCTTGAAGGCGTCGCTGCTGCATCCGCTCTTCGGCTTCCTCGGGCGTTAAGGATCCGTCATCCGGACCGTACAACCGCTCTGCCAGGTCCCACACTCGCTGCCGGTTCTCGCGTCGGACCACTGCCACCTCGCCGATGACCGAGAGCAGCTCGAGCATCCGTGGCACCTGGTTCGATCCGTACCAGCCGCTCTCGTTGCTGCGCTGCACCACGCTGGTGTCAGGGATCTCGGATGCCAGCAGCGGCCCCTCGGCGCGTAGGCGGGCAAGCACATCCTTGCGAAAGGTGGCGTTTGCCTCGAGGTACTCGCGAGATGCGGCGCGCAGCTGCCGGGCACGCATCAGCGGCACCATGTAGGGCATCAGGCTGGAGGCGAAGAACCGCCCGTCGAATTCGAACAGCAGACGATCGTCTTCAACGGCCTTCTTCAGCTGACCTGGCTCATAGCCCCACCCGATTCGGCTCCAGAATGCGGTCTGTTCCGCGGGAGCAATGGTTGCGGTCGGGTCGATCTTGATGCTCCCGAGTTGCTCGGCGACCTCGACGACGTCGCCGGGACGATCGGCATCCAGCAACTGCGCACGCACGGCGATCCGGCGCGCTTCGTCCCGCGTGAGGCGATGCATTCCGCGAGCGTACCGCGCAGCCCCGACACGCGCCCGACGTGTCAGTGGGCTCCGAGAACCATGTACTTCTCGGGCGCGCGCACGCCTTCGAATCCGAACTGGGCGTACAGTCCGTGCGCGTCGGCGGTCGCCAGCATGACACGGCGGACGCCGAGCGGTTCGACGTCCGCGACGATCCCGGCCATGAGCGCCTTTCCGATGCCCCGGCCTCGGGCATCCGGAGAGACGAAGACATCGCACAGCCAGGCGAAAGTCGCGCCGTCCGTCACGATCCGTGCGTAGCCCAACTGCGCACCAGTCTCGGAGTCATAGATCCCGTAATTGCGGGAGTTCTCGATCGCGGCATCCTGCTGCTCGCGGCTGCGTCCTCGCGCCCAATACGACAGTTCACTCAGCCAGCGGTGAACCGTGACCCGATCGACACGGCGCGGGTCAGCCGAGAATTCGTATGCAGGCATGGGGATATTCTTCCCGAGAAGATCCGCCGGTCACGTCGCTGAGCGCGAGCTGGTCACCGCGACGGCTGCGTGATCGAGGCGAGCCGCCAGACCGCCCACATGGCGCCGGCGCCGGCAACGGCGAACACGCCGAAGCTCCACAGCGGCGCTCCGACTGCCTCGCCGAGCACGGTGATGCCGAGGATGACAGCAATGAAGGGGTCGACGATCGTGAGCCCCGCGACAACTGTCTGCGGGTTGCTCACGGTATGGGCTGTCTGCACGAAGTAGATCGACAGCGCGCCGGCAACCGCGATCCCGACAAGGCAGGCGATCGTCAGCAGGTTTGTGTCGTCGATGCTGAAGTCCTGAGAGGCCCAGGCGGTCTGGACGCGCAGGATGACGGTCTTGCCGAGGGTTGCGACGAATCCTGCGAACAGCCCGCCGAGCACGACGTAGGCAACGGGAGGGATGCCGCGCCGCCGCAGCCAAGCGAGTGCTGCGAAGGTCGCGGCAAGAACGACGAGCAGGATGATGAGGATCAGGATGAGCTCACGGTCGGTGATCGTCGTCTGCACGCTGACGGCGGCGGCCACTCCGACGAACGCGGCAAGGCTCACCACGGCGACCGCGATCGCCACGATTTCGGGGCGGCGAGGCGGGCGGCGCGTGACGACCGCGGTGAGCGCAGAAGCGAAAACGAGCGCGATCACTCCCACCGGCTGGACGACGATAAGCGGGGCGAAAGCGAGAGCAGCCAGTTGCGCGAGAATGGCCAGCCCGAACAGCACAGACCCGAGGAGCCAAACGGGCGTCCTCGCGAGGGCCCAGAAACCCGCGACACCGAGGCGCCGTGAGCCCCCACCGCTGGCCCGTTCGACCCCGACCGATTGGAGGTGGTTTCCGACAGTGAGCAGCGCCGCCGACAGCACCGCAAGCGCGATACCGATGATCGGAAACGAACTCAGCTCCATGTGGATCCCCCGGTGTCTCGCCGTGTCACCTGGCGCTCAGGCTATCCGACAGCCCAGGATCTGAGAGGCGCTGATCATTCGGATGCCGAGGCCGGCGCGAGCAGGCTTCGCTCGGTGAGCACGCCGTCGTGGATCTCGAGCACGCGATCCGCGCGCGCCACGATCGATGGATCGTGGGTCGAGAGAAGCACAGCGACGCCGTCGTCATGCGCGACCGAGGCGATCAGGTCGATCATCGCCTCGGCAGTGTGTGAGTCGAGTTGGCCTGTCGGCTCATCGGCCAGCAGCACGCGCGGCGACGCCGCCAGTGCTCGCGCGATCGCGACGCGCTGACGCTGCCCCCCAGAGAGTTCTGCCGGGCGCTGCGCAGCGTGGCCTGCGAGACCGACACGCTCCAGGAGTGCGCTGACGCGCTCATCGCGCGCGCGGGGTTCAGCCCGGGCGATCCGAAGCGGAATCTCGACGTTCTCCGCGGCAGTGAGCGCATCGAGCAGCCCGAACGACTGGAAGATGAACGCGATATCGTCGCGCCTCACCCTGTCGAGGTCGCGCTCCGGGGCACCCGTGACCACCGTCTCTCCGACACGAACTGATCCGCTCGACGCCGACTCGATGCCACCGAGGACGTGCAGGAGGGTCGTCTTTCCTGCGCCCGAGGGTCCGATGAGCACGACAAGCTCCCCTGGGTACAGCTCGAGGGAGGCGCGCACGAGCGCATGCACCTCGCCAGCCGGTGTGACGTGGGTCACCGAGATGTCGGATGCCGTGACCACCGGCTCCACCGAACGCTCACTCATCCGCAGCCTCGTCTCGTCTCGTCGCCGCTCCACCCGAGTCCGGTACCGCGGATCCCTCGTGGCCTGGTCGGACAGCTACATGGTCGGCCTGAAGCTGCAGACGCACCCGGTCTCGCAGGCCGAGGTTCGTCAGGTAGTCCGCCGGTAGCTGCATCCGACCGACCCGGTCGAGCACGACGAACTCTTCGGCCATCGCGTGTTCGCGTCCTTCATCGTCGGTATGCGTCCAGCGCAGCACCTCCGTCGCGGTGCGACCGTCACGGATCTGCACCGTGCGCTGGACATGCTCCGAGACCGCGGGGTCGTGCGTCACGATCAGGGCGGTCGTGCCTAACTCGGCGTTGACGCGCTCGAAGGTCCGCAGAACCTCCACCGATGCCTCCTCGTCGAGATCGCCGGTCGGCTCGTCGGCCAGGAGCACACGAGGCTCGTTGACCAACGCAACCGCGATCGCGACGCGCTGCTGCTGTCCACCGGAGAGCTCTGCCGGGTGTCGATCGGCCAGGTGGGTCGCCCCGACAAGATCCAGCATCTGCAGCGCCCGCTCCTTCGCCCGGGGCCGGCGTCCGATGGCGGCAGCCAGCTCGACGTTCTCGAGGCCAGAAAGGTACGGAAGCAGGTTTCGGGCCGTCTGTTGCCACACGAATCCGACCACATCACGCCGGTACGCGACGCGATCGCGCCTCGTCAACGACGGCAGGTCACGGCCCGCGACGACAGCCTTGCCTGCCGTCGGCGTATCGAGTCCCGACAGAATCGCCAGCAGCGTCGACTTCCCCGATCCCGAGGCCCCAACCAACGCGACAAGCTCGCCGCGACTGACGAGAAGGTCGAGTCCTTGCAGGGCCTGCACCTCGATGTCGGCGACCGTGAAGATCCGCACGAGTCCTTCGCAGTGGATGTCGGCTTCAGCCGAGGGTGCTGGTGTCATCTCAGTCCTCCCCCGTTCGCAGCACTGTCGCCGTCGACGTCGCGCGGGCGCTCAACACACCACCGAGGACGGCGAGAGCGAGAGCTGCCAGCACGATCGCGACGAGCGTAGCGCTCAGGACGGGATCGATGAAGAGCGAGGGCTGGGCGCCCCCGCCGGTGAACGGACGCAGATCGATTGAGAACACGATCAGAAGGGGCAGCAGGACGCCGAGAACTCCGCCTGCCACGAGCGCGGTGACTCCCAGCGGAACGAACTCCCACGCCACGATGCCGCGGGTTGCGCGCCGCCCCATTCCCATCGTGCGGAGCAGCGCGATGACGCGGGAACGCGCATCGCGAGTCACGCCTGCCACGACGAGGACGGCGACAGCCGAAAGCCCAATCGCGATACCGACCGCGCTGAGTAACGCGATCCGCAGAGCCGTGACCGCGGGGGAACTGCGGATCTCATCGGTCGAGGCATCCAACAGACTCACCGAGAATGTCCCCCCGAGGATCTGGCCGACCTGATCGACCACCGGGGCGGTGTCGTACCCGGGCGCGAGGTCGAGCAGTATCGTCCGCGGGAAGAAGCCCTTGCCGGTAAGAGCCGTGTAGTCCTCGGCTCCGACGACCACGAACTCCGAAGACGCAGTGAGGCCCAAGATCTCGTTGATCGATGCGGCTCCCACAACAGAGACTCCCGAGACATCGGTGACGGCCCCACCCAGTTCGGCAGCCAGCGCTGTCGAGGGCACGACCTGCATCGGAACCTCCGCCTCAGCGACACCTGTGGGAAAGGCTCCCATCATCCCGTCTTGCACTGCGGCGAGCGCCGTCGTGTCAGTGGCGATGACCTCGGCAGTGACGCGTCCTCCGGGTCCGGCTACCGGCAGGTAGTCACCCCGCAGCAGACCCGCGGCCGCTGTAACACCATCGATGCGCCCCAGCGCGGCGAGCTGGTCGCCGTCCACGTAGGGTCCCGAGATCTGGATGTCCGCACCGACCGTGCGTTGAGCCGCGACGACGGCTCCTCTGTCGACCGTGGCCAGCACAACAGAGGAAAAGACGGCGATCGCGACCGCCACGAGCATCGCGAGCACAGCCGCGGTGCCGGCGACCGGCTCACGTACGGCTCGCGCGGCCCCAACGAGCCCCGTGACTCCCCGGCGACGCCGTTGCACGCGCAACGCAAGCGCCAGGGGGATCGGATGCAGCCGCACGACAACCAACGCGAGCGCTACCGTCAGCAGCAGCGGCGCAGCGACCGCGAGCGGGTCGAGGGCACCGGTGCCTGCCCCGCGTACGAGTAAGACGGTTACGGATGCCGCGGCGAGCACCACGACCAGGACCTGCGCAACCACCACGGTCAGCGTGCGACGCCGACGATCCAGGTCTTCGCGGCCCACGATCAGAAGATCTCGAGGAAGGGCGAGAGCGAGCGCCGCGGCCGGAACTGCACCCGCAAGGACAGCAAGCAAGACGGGCATCCAGCCAGCATCCGCGGGAGTGAGAACGACGCCGAGCCCCGCGGCGATGATGCTCACGGGAACCCCGAGGAGCACTCCCTCAAGAGCGAGCAGGCGGCGCAACTGCGATGGCGGGACGCCTCGTGCAGCCAGCAGTGCCAGCTGCTGACGACGCCGACGAACCATGAGCGCCGCCGCGAGCACCTCGAGCGAGAAGGCCACGACGACCGGACCGACCGCTGCGACCATGAGGATCGCGCGCGTAGCTTCGGTGCGCCCGATGGCGGTGCCGAGCGCGGTGACCAATCCGGACTCCAGCGAGACGCGGACATCACCGGCTGGACCGAGCGGCAGGGGCGAGGCGACGATCGCGCGAATCGCCGGAAGCAGCTGTGGGACGTCGACCTCGGCGGCGCCGTCGGCATTGACGGGGTACCACACGACCACCGTTCCGGGCGGGTCCAACGCGTCCCAGGTCCCGGGATCTATCCACGCGGCGGAGGTTGCCACGGGTCGCCGATTCCCGTCGTCGAAGACGGTTGCCGTGAGCGCCGTTGGCAGATGGAGCCAGCGCGGGTCGTCCGGATCGGTTGCTCGAACGGTTGCCGTCAATACCACCTCGAGCGGTGCGGTCGCGGTGAGAATCGTGCGCCGCTCTCCGATCGGCCAGTCCATGGTGCCGGCAGCGTCTTCGCTGAGCGCGATCTGCAGCGTCCCGCTCCCCAACCACTCCTGCGGCCACGAGCCGTTGACAACCTGCAGGTGTGCGAGGGCATCCGGCTCAGCCATGAACTGGACGTCGGCTAAGGGCGAGGTCGGCGCCAGAAGGTCGGGGGTCGCCCGCAGCGGATCCGTGTATACAGCGACCTGGCCGTCACCCACGAGGCCCTGAACGATCGACGGCCACTGATCGCTCGCGCCCGACAGTGACGATTCCAGGCCCAGGATGCCGCCCTCGGGCACGACTGCCGACACCGTCCCCGTCAGGTCTCGCGTAGTCGGGGCGAGCTGACCGACCTGGTGAGCAACCTCGTCCCGGGTGACCTGGACCAGCAAGCGCGGCGCTGCGGAGATGAGCAGCGCCGTCATCGCAGCAAGAACGACGATGACCGTTGCAGCCCCACGGGGCACACCGAAGCGACGCCGCAGCAGGCGGAGAACCAAAAGGCGATCCGGCCGCATCCGTCACTCGTCCTCTCGGACCAGTCGCGCGAGCGCTCTCGGAAGACGCACCCACCAGGCAATGGCGAGTCCACCGACCAGCAGCACCGCCAGCAGCGCGAGCAGGGTGGGACCATCGACCTGGATGCCGACGGGATAGGCAGCGGGAAGGTTACCGGATGCCCACCTCACCGCCGCAGGTACCGTCACTACTGCCGTTACCGCGCCCCCGATGATCCCGGCAACGAAACCGACGACAAGGGCTGTCGTGTTCTGCGCTGCCACCACCGTGGTCGCACCACGCCTGCCAGCGCCGACAATGGCCAGCAGCGCCGCCTCACGAGCATCGGTCCCGCTGACTCCACCGCGCAGGACGAGCAGCGTCAGGGCGATGAGGACGGACCCGATCGCCGATACCTGAAGAACCGATCCCTGCCCGACCCGGTCTGCGGCGACAGCCGGATCGGGAGTGAGCACGACGACCTGCGGGTAGTCCCGTTCGATCAGAGCGGCTGATGCACTGGGGTCGTCGGAGGCAAGCCAGAGTTGATTGGGTTCGACCGACTCCCCCGACACAACGGTCAGACGCGCGAGGTCTACGACAAAACCCCGCGAGCCCGGGGTTCCCGGGATCACGGGGACCACGCCGGCGATCACCATGTCAGCCGTGAGCGTGGGCGAGGAGGCGTCGAGGGCGAGGGAGTCGCCCTCGACGAGTCCCAGATCGTCGGCGACGTCTTGCGACACCAGGGCCGGAACCCGTCCAGCATCCGCAGGCCGACTGAGGCGTTCGAACCAATCGCCCGGATCGACGACACCGGGGATCTCCGTCATCACCTGAGAGAGCTTGTCGGATTCCAGAGCCAGGATCGGGACCCGGTCACGATCTGAGCGCGTCGAAGGCATACTCGCAACCAGTTGGCGGCCTTCCATCGCGGCCTCTGCCCGGGCTGCGTCCGCGATAGCCGAGGGCGCAACGTCGACGGGGATCGTCACGACCCGAAGGTCTGAGCCCACTCGCAGGGATTCGGGCCCGTCTCCGAGCCCGTCAGCGCTGGAGATGTAGGCGGCTGCCACGACGCTCATCCCCACGGCAATGGCGACAGCGACCATCGACGCAGCGGAGCGGCCAGGACGGCGAGAGAGTCGCCGCAGTGCCGTGACGACGATGAGGCCACGCTTCCTGGCAACGGCCCGACTCAGCATCCGGAGCACGGAAAGAGCGAGAACTGTCGATGCCGCGGCAACGACGAGCAGGAGCAGGGACGGGGCCAGGAACGAGAGGGGGTCCACACCGAAAGTCAGCAGGCGCCAGGTCGCCACCCCCGTGATGATGGCGATGACAACGATCACAGCGATGGCTACCGCGACGGCCCTCGTCGGCGGATTCTCGCGCCCGGCAAGCACACCGGCACTCACCGAGGTGCCGACGATGATCATCGCAACACCCGTAGCTGTCAGGGCGATCTGCGGAACGGTCGTCGTCAGGGCCCACACCAGCAGACCCGCTCCGAGAGCACCGGCAACGCTTGACACCGTCGTGACGACGGCGGTTTCGACTACTGCCATCGTCACCAGCCAGCGCGGCGCCATGCCGCGGGCCAGCAGCAGTCTCGTCTCGCCGGCGCGTGACCGCGTGACCTCGACCGTCGAAAGCACGACCGCCAGGGCGATCGATAGGGCGAGCAGCCCGACCGCGACCGCTGCGACTCCGCCAGACCCGCCCGTCGTGAGCCCGTCCGCCGTCGCGCGGTCGACCCGGGCGGCGTCCACGGTGGTCGCAGCAGCGACCACCGTGCCTGATAGTCCCGCGAAAACTGCCATCGCGACAAGCGACGCGCGTGCCGATGCGGCGCGGCGGAACGCGAAACGGATGACTCCGCTCACGTGCGCCTGCTCCGCATCCTGGCACTCTAGCCGAGGGTCAGAGTGCCGAGAACACCGCCGGGAGCGGTGCGTCAGTCACCCGTCAGCGCACGGTTCGCCATCCGGAAGGTCGTACGGCTGCGATGGATGAGTGAACAAGCGAGCATGGACCTGGGGCGCCATCGGCGCCGCAATCGTCATCGGAGCCGTGGTGGGATCGGAGCTGATCGTCCGGGCGAACATCGACACGAGGATTGACACCGCCACCTCCGGATTCACCGTCGAGGGGCTCTCTGTCTCCTCTGGTCCGACGCCGGCGATATGGCAAGCGCTCACCGGTCGCGTGGATCTGCAGGTCATGGTCGACAGCAGTGCCGTGGCGGCGATGGCCGCATGCCGGTTCGATACCCCCGTCGACGTCCGGATCGAGCCGACTGGCCTGTCTGTGACGGTCGAGATGCCGTACCGCGGAAGGACGATCCCGACCACGATCGGCTTTCTGCCCTCATCCACTCCCGACGGATGGAAGCTCGTGCCGAGCTCCGTCACCGTCGCCGGATTCGAGGTACCACCGGCCATGCTCTCACGGGCAGGTGACGCAGTGCCCGCAGCTCTCATCGACGGGATCGAGCTCCCGAGTGACCCGGACGCGATAGCCGTGACGACGGTATCCCTGGCACAGGACGAGCTGACGCTCTCCGTAACGGCTCCGGCTTCGGCATCCGGCGCGAGTGGTCTTGCCGGACCGCTGGCCGGGTGCGCGGACTGAATCGTCAGCTTTCCGTCAGGTTCGCCGAGCGTGGGCGGTCAGGTCGGCGGTCTCGACTGGTGACTACCGCATCCGCTCGCCCGGAAGGCTCTCATGTCACTTGCCCTGCACCGGCTCGGCCACCTGGTCGCTCGCCATCGCCTGCTCGTCATCATCGGATGGCTGGTCGTGATTCTCGCGCTCCTCGGCGCAAGCCGCGTGGCCGGAACCGCTTACGCCGACAACTTTTCGGTGCCCGGCACCGAGTCGGAGGTCGGACAGACCGTCCTCGAGGAGCGTTTCGGGTCATCGGCCGCGGGCGCGAGTGCACAGCTCCTCTTTCGCACCGACTCGGGGTCGATCGAGGATGCCGATGCCACCGCGGTCGTGGAAGAAGCCCTCAAGAGCATCGAAGACGTCCCCGGTGTCGCGAACGTCAGCAGCATGGACCGGTTGCAGATCGACGAGAACGGCGACGCAGCATTGGCCACCGTGCAGTTCGAGGATGAGAAACCCTCCGACGAGACCCTGGATGCCGTGTACGAGGCCGCGATCGTCGATGAGAACGGCGTGACCTCGACGATCGGAGGTTCGGCCTACGGCGAAGGCAACCCCGAGATATCGCACCTATCGGAGGTCATCGGCATCGTCGTCGCCCTGCTGGTGCTGTTCGTGACGTTCGGCTCATTCCTCGCGGCCGGGATGCCAATCCTCGCCGCCATCGCGGGGGTCGGCGCGACGATCAGCATCCTGGCTCTCGCGTCACACGTCGCGGACATCTCGACGGCGACCCCGTCGTTCTCGACGATGCTGGGGCTCGCGGTTGCGATCGACTACTCCCTGTTCATCCTGTCCAGGCATCGGCAAGAGCTGGCTGCCGGCCTCGAGCCGCGCGAGGCGATGTCGCGCGCGCTGGGGACCGCGGGCGGTGCCGTGGTGTTCGCGGGACTCACGGTGATCGTCTCGCTCCTGGGGCTCTCGGTGGTCGGGATCCCTGTGCTCACCGTTATGGCCTTCGGCGGATCGCTCGCGGTAGCAACAGCCGTGCTCGTCGCCCTGACGCTGCTACCGGCACTCGCGCTGCTCGCCGGCACTCGACTCACACCCCGCCCTCGGCGCGCTCGCCGGCGTTCGGCCTCCCCGGCACCGAGCGGGCGCACCGGGTTCTCGAGCCGATGGGTGCGGATCGTGACTCGGGTTCCCGCGCTGACCATCGTGCTCGTCGTTGTCGGCGTCGGCGCGCTTGCCCTGCCCGCGACGCAGATGGCGCTCGCGCTGCCGGATGCCAGCACCAAGCCGGTCGGTACGGACAGCCGCGATCACTTCGATGCTGTGGCCGAGACCTTCGGCCCCGGCTGGAACGCCCCCCTGCTCGTGACCGTCGACATCCTCGAGTCCACCAACCCCGTCGAGACGATGGATGATCTGTCAGCAGCGATCGCGCAGATCCCTGGGGTATCGGCGGTCCCGGTCGCATCGCCGAATGCCGGCGCCGACACGGGACTGCTGCGCGTCATTCCCGAGGGTGGGCAGAACGATCCGGCCACGACGGATCTGGTCCATGAGCTGCGCGAGCGAGCACCGGGCCTCGAGGAGCAGTACGGGGTCAGCGACATTCGGGTGACCGGAACCACCGCCATCAACATCGACACCTCCGAGCGTCTGGCCGCAGCCCTGCTGCCGTTCGCCCTCACCGTTGCGGGGCTGTCGATCGTGCTGCTGATGATCGTCTTCCGTTCGATCTGGGTGCCCATCAAGGCCACCGTCGGGTTCCTCCTGTCGGTCGGCGCAGCGTTCGGGGCGATCGTCGCGGTCTTCCAGTGGGGCTGGTTCCCCGCCATCCTCGGCGACTCTCTTCCGGGGCCGCTCGTGAGCTTCCTGCCGATCCTGGTGATGGGCGTCCTGTTCGGCCTCGCGATGGACTACGAGATGTTCCTCGTGAGCCGGATGCGCGAGGACTACAGCCACACACGTGATGCCCGCGGAGCCGTCATGAGCGGGTTCAGACACTCCGCCCCCGTGGTCACGGCAGCGGCGCTGATCATGATCGCGGTGTTCGTGGCGTTCATCCCTGCGGGAAGCGCGACGATCAAACCCATCGCGTTCGGCCTGGCGGTCGGCGTGTTCGTCGACGCCTTCCTGGTCCGGATGACGCTGGTACCCGCCGTCATGACGTTGCTCGGCGATCGCGCCTGGTGGCTGCCCGCCTGGCTGGAGCGCATCCTCCCCGCCGTCGACATCGAGGGGGACGCCCTCGCGCGTCAGGTGGCGCTGGATGAGAGCGGCCGCAGCGCACTGGCGATCAGCGCGCATGACCTCGTCGTCGATCCCGGCGCGGCTCCCCTCACCCTCGCGATCGGCACCGACGAGATAGCGAGAATCCCCGTTCCTGGCGGCGTCGATGAGATGACCCTCGCGCACGTCCTCGCCGGCAGAACCCGACCGGTCTCGGGAACACTCGCGGTGAACGGTCAGGTTCTTCCCGAGCGGGCGGAGACGGTTCGCCGCGCGACGGCTATCGTCACGGCCGATGACGTGAGCCCCCGCGATGGGACGGTTGCCGATTACATCGCCGCGACGCTCGACACCGTCGGGGGACGACGGCAAGACCGCGCTGCGCGCCTGGCGCGTGCCACGAACCTGGCGCCTGCCACAGACATCCCGATCGCGCAGCTCGAGTTGTCGGCTCGGCGAGAGCTCGCGGCCGCCGTCGCTCTGGCCTGCGGAGCGCAGATCGTCTTCCTTCCCGGATGCGATGACCGAGGCCTCGCCGAGAAGCTTCGCAGCGCCGGCGCCACGGTCGTCATGTTCACCGTCGCACCCGCAGCCCTGACAGCATCCGCCCCTCTCGCCTCGATCGGAGCCCCCGCATGAGCGCGTCACGCCCCCGCGCCCTCACCCTGTTTCTCATCGCCGCACTGGTCATTCCGCTCGGAGCTGCAGCGCTCCTGAGCTGGAGTGTCACCGACCGCGCGGGTCGCGTGGGAGATGTCCCGGTGGCGATCGTCAACGACGACGAGATCGTCACCGGTGACACCCCGATGGCCGCCGGGCGGGCCCTGTCCAGCGCGCTCGTCCACCCGGAGGATGACACGTTCGGACTCGGCTGGACGCTCACCAGCGCCGAGGATGCCGCCGACGGCCTTGCCGCGGGCGAGTACTACGCGGTCCTGACCATTCCCGAGGACTTCTCGCAGTCGGTCCTGTCGGTAGGCACCGACGCGCCGGTCAGCGCCGAGGTGACTCTCGAGACCAATCCGGCGGCATCGGCGGTCGGAGCGCTGGCGGCGCAAGCCGTCACGGAAGCCGCGACCCAGGCGCTGGGAGCACAGGTCACTGACGCCTTCGTCACCCAGACCATCACCGGGATGAACAGCGTCGCGCAGTCGCTGACCGATGCCGCAGACGGCGCCGAGCAACTCGCCTCCGGGGCGGGGCAGCTTGCCGACGGCACCGCGACCCTCGCCGATTCGAGCGCGCAACTGGCTGGCGGTCTCTCGCAGGCTGCCACGGGCACCCAGGGACTTGCCACCGGAACAGAGCAGATCGCCTCGGCATCCTCGACTCTCGCGTCCTCGGCCGGTCAACTGGCGGGTGGCGCGTCTCAGCTAGCGTCGGGCTCGAGCAGCGTCAGCGCAGCGGCATCGGGAGTCGCCGGGGGCACTCAGCAGCTCTCATCGAGCCTGACGACTCTTGCCGCGACCTGCCCAGCCGTGTCGAGCTCTGCGCAGTTCTGCGCGTCGCTGTCGGCGAGCGCGCAGGCAGCCGCGACCCTCGCGAGTTCTGCCGCGCAGACCGCGAGCGGGGCTGCGGGCACCGCGAGCGCGGCGGCATCCCTCGCGTCGGGAGCCTCGCAGCTTGGCACGGGAGCGACCCAGCTCGCCGATGGCGCAGCCCAGGTCGCGGACGGGGCGACCCAGGCGGCGGGCGGCGTCTCGTCCGCCGCGTCGGGAGCAACCCAGCTGGCCGCCGGGGCCGACGCTCTGGCGGGCGCCGCGACAGAGCTAGCAGGCGGCACCGAGAGCCTGGCCGATGGTCTCGCCGAGGGCGCAGCCCAGGTTCCGGTGACCTCCGACGAGGATGCCGACACCTTGGCCGAGGTCGTCACAACGCCCGTCGAGGTCACAACTGATGCAACCAGCTCGGCTGACGGATGGCTCCCTGCGACCGTTGCTGCGCTCGTGCTGTGGCTTGGGTCGCTTGCCACGCTCGTTGCCGGGCGCCGCGTGTACTCGCGCGCATCCCTGGACTCCCCGGCCTCCACCGGCCGCTTGTCGTGGCTGCTGCTTCGCCCCCGGCTGGCGATTGCAGGCGTCCAGGCTCTCGTGACCGTGGGCGTGATCGGCATGTTCGGGCTTCCGCTGAACGCCGCCGTGAGCTTCGTCGGCGTCGCGCTTCTGGCAGCGGTGTGCTTCACCCTGCTGCTGTCGGCGCTCGAAGCTGCCTGGGGGCGCTGGGGACTCGTCGGATTCGGCATCCTCACCGCCGCCCAGGCTGCGAGTTCAGCCGTGCTTCCGCTGCAGACGGCTCCCCCGGTGTTCAGCACGCTCAACCAGCTGCTTCCCGGCACCGCGTTCACGTCCCTGGCGGCAAGCCTCGCCGGCGATCCCGATGGGTCTTCTGCGCTCGGTGTCATCACGGTGCTGGTGGTGTGGAGCCTCATCGGTGTCGTCGGGGTGAGGTGGGGCATCCGTCGCCGACGTGCCCTGACGGGCGGACGTCGGAACGCCATCACGGTCGCCGGCGGGGCTGCCCTGGCGCAGCCCGTGGCAGGATGACGGCATGAGCGCCCGCATCCTCGTGGTCGATGACGACGACGAGATCCGCGCGATGTTGGACTCGACGCTGCGATTCAGTGGCTTCGAGGTCATTCAAGCGTCCTCCGGGGCTGATGCGATTGCGGCTCTCGCGGCGACACCACCCGATGTCGTCGTTCTGGATGTCATGATGCCGGGGGTCGACGGATTCGAAGTCGTGCAGCTGATCCGTCGCCGTGACGCCACGCTCCCTGTTCTCTTCCTCTCGGCTCGCGATGCCGTCGAGGACCGTGTCCGCGGGCTTCGGCTGGGCGGCGATGACTACGTCACCAAGCCTTTCAGCGCCGTCGAGGTCATCGCCCGCATTGAGACGCTCCTGCGCCGTTCCGCGCCCACAGAGGAACCCGGTGAGGACGCCGCCATCCGTGTCGCGGACCTCATGCTTGACGAGCAGCGTCACCTGGTCGAGCGTGGCGGGACACGCATCGACCTCTCGCCGACGGAGTTCCGGCTGCTGCAGATGCTCATGGCCAATCCCGACCAGGTCCTGTCCAAGAGCCAGATCCTGAGAGAAGTGTGGCTCTACGACTTCGGCGGCGAGGCTAACGTCGTCGAGCGCTTCATCTCGAGCCTGCGGCGCAAGCTCGACGCGCATGGAGATCCGCTGATCGAAACGGTGCGCGGCTTCGGTTACGTCCTACGCACGGATGCCGGTCGCTGACGTGCGATCGATCAGGGCACGGCTGACGGTGACCCTCGCTGTCGTGATGGTGGCTGTGGTGCTCGGCGGCGCGGTCATCGCCTCCTTCGCGATCTTTCCACTGCTGAGCCAACGCGACCTCACCCAGCTCGAGAACACGGCGCAGCGGATGACCGCGGGGCTGGATGCGACCGGGGGCGCGGTCATCTCGAGCGAGACCGTGCAGCGCATCGCGGCTGACTCGCTCGGCATCATCCTTCTGGGCGATGATGGCGTGCTGACGGCCGCCGGCATCCCAGAAGCCGACGTTCCCACGATCGTGGCTCGCGCGGCTCACGAGCCGACCGATATCGATGGCCGGTACCTCGCCGAGACGATCGACACGACGGGGCTCGCCCTCTCGTTCAGCGAGAACGCGAGCGACGTTCCGGTGACCTCGGCAGTCCTCGTCGTGCGCACGACCGATCGCGAGGCCAATGGCGTTCTCCTGATCTCGGCGCTCTCGGTGACAGCGGTCGTGACGACCATCATTCTGATCATCGCCGCAGCGATCGTCGTGGGTCGTGGTCTTCGCCCCCTCACGGCGATGGCCGAGCATGCCGAACGCATCGCGGAGGGCGACCGCACGCTGCGGCTTCCGGTCGAGACCAGCGGGGACCCGGCGATCGCGCGAATGGCGAGCACCGTGAACCTCGCCTTCGACGTGCAAGAGGATGCCGAGAACCGCATGCGCTCGTTCGTCGCCGACGCCTCGCACGAGTTGCGTACGCCGCTGACCACGGCGAGCGGCTGGGTCGAGCTGTACCTGCGCGGTGGCCTGACCGACCCCGATGCCCTCGCAGAGGCGATGGCGCGCGTGGAGCGACAACTGGGGCGCATGAGGCTCCTCACCGATGAACTGTCTCTGCTGGCGCGCACCGATTCCGGGCGTCCCCTCGAGAACACCCCGGTCGATCTCGCCGCGGTCGCGGCGGAGGTGGCCTCGGATGCCCGCGTGCTGCATCCTGAGCGCCGGCTCACTGTCGACACCGATCGTCCGGCGTGGGTCCTCGGCGACGAACCCCGCCTGACCCAGGTGGCGCGCAACCTTGTGGGTAATGCGCTGCAGCACACTCCCGCGGATGCCGAGGTCACCATCAGCACCCGCGTAACCGCCGATCGCGTCATCCTGCGCGTGCACGACACCGGGCCGGGGATCCCGGTCGAGCAACTCCCCCACGTGTTCGAGCGGTTCTGGCGGGGCGATTCCTCCCGCCACGCCGCGGGCTCGGGCCTTGGCCTTGCTATCGCCCATGCCCTCGTGAGCGCGCACGGCGGCATCCTGCGCGTGGCGAGTGCACCGGGCCAGGGCTCAACATTCGAAGCGAGCCTTCCGGCGCTCGACGTTCAGCCGGCCTGATCGGACTTCCGGGCACCGGCCTCCAGCACATCGCCGGTGGGGAGTTCGTGGTGGCCACCGAACTGCAGGCGCATCGCCGACAGCAGCTGGTTGGCGTAGTGATCCTCGTCACGAGACGCGAACCGCTCGAACAGCGCTGCCGAGAGCACCGGAGCGGGAACCCCGGTGTCGACGGCAGCCTTGACGGTCCAGCGGCCTTCACCGGAGTCGGAGACCCGGCCTGCAAGTCCATCGAGCGTGGGGTTCTCTTCGAGAGCCGCGGCGGTGAGATCCAGCAGCCACGACGAGATCACCGATCCGCGGCGCCACAGCTCGGCAACCTTCGGGGTATCGATCGTGAACTGGTAGAACTCGGGCTCTTCCAGCGGGGCGATCTCGGCCGAGTGCTCAGCTTCACGGACTCCCGCATCAGCATTCTTGAGAATGTTCATGCCCTCGGCGAGCGCGGCCATGATCCCGTACTCGATACCGTTGTGGACCATCTTCACGAAGTGGCCCGCACCCGAGGGACCGCAGTGCAAGTAGCCGAGCTCTTCGGGGGCATAGTCGCCGGTGCGCCCCGGTGTGCGCTCGATGTCGCCCTTACCGGGAGCGATGGTCTTGAGGATCGGCTCGATCCGATCGAACGCTTCGTCTGGGCCGCCGACCATGAGGCAGTACCCGCGCTCGAGACCGAACACGCCGCCGCTGGTGCCGGCATCCACGTAATGGATGCCCTTGGGCTTGAGCTTCGCAGCCCGGCGCACATCGTCGCGGTAGTTGGAGTTGCCGCCGTCAATGATGATGTCGCCCGGCTCGAGCACCTCGGCTACCTGGTCGACGACGTCGCCCGTGAGACCCGCGGGGATCATGAGCCAGATCGCGCGCGGCGCCTCAAGCTTGCTTGCCATGTCGGCAAACGACTCCGCGCCTGTCGCGCCCTCGCCCGCGAGCGCGGTAACGGCATCCGCTTTCACGTCGTAAACGACGCACTCGTGCCCATCATTCATGAGGCGGCGCACGATGTTCGCGCCCATTCGTCCGAGTCCGACCATTCCCAGTTGCATTGCGGTTCCTTACGTTGTCGATGTCGACTGGCGCGGCTACCCGATCCGGAAGCTCATTCGCAGTCTAGAGAGCCCGCTGGTGTAAATCGTCAGCGGATCGCGTACTCAGCTTCGGTCTGTACCCGCACCGTTACGCCCACGAACTCAGGAAGGCCATCGAGCGCTGCCGTGAGGTCGTCAGTGGCCGGGATCTCACCGTCATCCGTGACCACATCGATCGTTGCGTTCAGCCCGACCCAGTGGACATCCGAGATGGATGCCGTGGGATCGGCGCTGATCCACTCCTGGGAGGCATTGCGAATCGTGAGGCCCCACGACGTCAACAACAACGACGCGACGGTGTTCAGCGCCAGCGGGATGACGACGATGACTGCCGCGATTCCGACGATGGCGTAGGCCCGCCTCCGGCGAGCTGTCGGGAGCGAGCTGGGCTCGCGGGCATATCCGGCGAGCGTGAAGACGACGCTCCCCGCGATGATCAGCGCGACGACGTTCGAGAGGAACAGCCACAGGGCACCGACCGCAGCATCCCACTCCCCGACCCCCGCACAGACGCCTACGACGCCGAGCGGGGGCACGAGCGAGATGGCGATCGCGACGCCGGGCAGCACGGCGCTGAGGTCGCGTCGAGACATCGCGAAGGCTCCGGCAGTTCCTGTCGCAAGGGCGGCTGCCAAGTCGAGCAACCCCGGCGAGGTACGCCCGGTGATCTGCGAGTTGCTCTGCAGCTCCGAGGGGTCGGCGACGAACACAGCGAACATCGCGCCGATCGTGATTACGAGAACCACACCGAGCAGCACCCACAGCAGTGAACTGACAACAAGACGCAGCTGCCCGACGACGATCCCGAGCGCGATGCCGAGGATCGGAGTGGCAAGCGGCGCGATGATCATGGCGCCGATGACCGTAGCCGTCGAGTCGCCCAGCACTCCTGCCGCGGCGATGATCGCCGAGAGCACGAGCATGATGAGGAAGGCGGAGCGCTTGCGCCCGACCTCCCCCGCGCCGAGGTTCAGCGTTTCGTGCAGTTCATCGGCCGACAAACGTTGCGACGGCGGAATGAGCGCCTCGGTGATCCGGGACACGGTACCTCTAGCGGAAGAAGCTGTTGGCGCGGGATGTGAACAGCAGCAACAGGCCGATCAGCGGCAGCACCGCCGACCCCACAGCCGACCACAGCTGGGCAGGCTCGGTGATCATGAGATACACCGAGCCGGCGATGTTCAGCACGAAGACAGCGGCGGTGAGGATGCGGGCTCCATTGCTCCCGCCAAACAGCCCCAGGCTCACGAGAACCGTGACGAAGCCGATGAGCATCGCGACGATACCGAGCGTGATCTCGCCGCGGATCATCAGCAGCACTCCCGCGATGATCTGCAGTGCACCAGTGAGCCAGGCGATGATCGCCACCAGGGTGACTCCGAAAGGTCGCCTACCCGCCATGTTCCCCTCCCAGCGGGGCGCCCGCCCAGCGCGGCATCCGTCCCGTGGGCATCACTGTAGCGGGAGCGGCGCTACGCGAGGAGGGTCTCCCCGACGAACCCGCCCTCCGCGCACCCGGGCGGCACGGCGAACACCGCCGAGCCGATCGGGATCGTCCACTCGTTGAGCAGGTCCAGATCCGCGAGGCGCTGCTGCATCGGCACGAACTGCGCGTCGATGTCGGCCTGGAACGACGCGAAGATCAGCCCCGAGTCCGAGAGCGCACCCCCTGTCGGAGCATCGTCGTAGTTGTACGGACGGCGCAGGATGCGTTCCCGAGGATTGTCGCTGCGAGCGCGCCGCATGTGCGAGAACTCCGGGATCACGGGGAAGCCGAGCGCGTTGCGTGCCTCGAAGTCCGGATCGTCGGTTTCGGCGGTCCCGGTCAGCGGCGCCCCGGTGTCGAGGGTGCGACCGATGGACTGTTCTCGTCCCGACCGATCGAGCTTGTCCCACGTGTCGAGCGTCATCCGGATGCGGCGAACGACCATCCCGGTGCCGCCTGCCAGCCATCCGTCCGAGCTCCAGACGACTTCGTCGAAGTCCGCCGTCCCCGCCTCGGGGTTGACGGTGCCGTCCACCTGCCCGAAGAGATTCCGCATGCTGCGTTCGGGGTAGGCACCGGCCGAGCGCCGGAAGCCCTGCTGCACCCACCGCACGGTGGTGAACGAGCGCGAGTCCTTCAGCAGCATCCGCGTCGCGTGGGCAACGACGAGCGGATCATCGGCAGCGACCTGGATGAGCAGGTCTCCGCCCGTGTAGGCCGGCTCGAGCCTGTCGATCGAGAAGGCGGGGAGGGGCTTCAGCCACGACGGCCCGGAGCCTCCCGCCCGCGCGACGAACTCGGGGCCGAACCCGAACGTGACAGTCAGCCGGGCCCGCGCGATCGCCAGCTCGGGCTCCGAGTCGGCAAGAGCCGGCTCGCCCCGGGTCAGGCGCGCGGCGTCGTCGGTGAGCACCTTCATCATCCGGCGCTGTGCATCGCGCTGGACTTCGGGCAGCAGGTCGAGCGCCACGAAGGTGCCATAGGTCTGGGCAGCGGTGTCGATCCCCGCCTGGTGCGCACCGTAGAACGGAACGATGTCCGCTCCATCCTGCGGTGTGGACCCGGATGCCACAGGCGCAGCAGCCTTGCCTGACGTCAAGGCGAGGTCGATGCCGATCGCAGCCGCCGCGCCGACGCCGGCGACAGCTCCTCCTACGAGGAACTGTCGCCGGGTCGACCCGGTGCGATCGGAGCGATTCCGATCAGTGGTCATTACTGGTCGTCGCCGCCCATGTCCATGCCGGAGTGGTCGTCTCCCATGTCCATGTCGCCGCCGTTGTAGTTCTCGTTGGCGCCGGTGAAGTCCTTCACGGGCGCGACGAACTCCATCGTCGAGCCGTCTTCGAACGTGACGGTGAATGTCGCTTCCTCGCCCGCCACGAGCGGAGCAGTGAGGTCCATGAGCATGAAGTGGTAACCGCCGGGCTCGAGTGTCAGGCTGCCGCCGGCAGGAACGACGAAGCCGCCGTCCTTTTCTTGCATGACCATGCTGCCGCTGCCGTCATCGACGACCTCGTGCAGCTCCATCATCGAGGACGCGTCGGAGCTGACCGAGACGATCGTGGCGTCGGTTTCGCCGGAGTTCTCAAGGACTCCGAAGGCCGCCGACATGCCGCTGTCGGCAGCCTTGACCCAGGCATCCGTGATGGTGACGGAGTCGGCCTCGGTCGTAGCCGGGGTGCTGGTGCTGCCGGAAGCGCAGCCGGCGAGTCCTAGTGCTGCTGCGACCAGAAGGATGCCGAATCGAGCGGAAATACGGGTGTTCACAGGTTTCCCTTTCAGGGCTTCGGGGGCTCCTCATCGGAGCCCCGGCGGGCGCGCCTGGCGCGGCCGCGAAGGAAGAAGAGAACCAGCCCGAACAGGGCGAGCGCGGATGCCGCCCCGATCGCGCCGATCAGGACGACGCGCGGAATGCCGCCGTCCTCTGCCGCGGAGTCCAGCGGCACGGTGGTCGCGTCATCGGAAGGACCACCGGTGGCCTGATCTGCTGTCGGCGTGGGTGAACTCACGGGGGTCGGCGTAGCCGTCGGCGCCGGGGAGGCCGCCGCCGGGTCATCCACCGTGAAGGGGATGAGACCGGAAATCGGATGCCCGTCCGACGAGACGACCCGCCAGCGCACTTCATATGCCCCGTTCGGCATCCCCTCGTCGAGGGCCACCGTCAGGGTGTCGAAGTCGATCTGGATGTCGCCGGCGACCCAGTCGTTCTCCTGAGCATCCGCGACGATCACGGCTGCTCCCATCTGCATGATCTCGGCTGAGAACGTCAGTTCCACGCTGGTCGGGGCCACCGTGAGCTGCTCGCCCTGCTGAGGAGAACTCGCGACGAGTTCGTCGTGCGCCCAGGCTGGTGCGGCACCGAGAGACAGCGCGACGGTGGCCGCCACGACCGAAGCCGCGAAGGCCCCGGCGCGCGCGCGAAGAGACAACGACATAAGAAACGCCTTTCGTGAGTGAACGTCGATGCGCCTCCCCCGGCGCCGAGCCGGCAGCCGCGGGAGTCGAAACAGAGAGTCAGACCACGAAAGACAGAGGCGGACCGCGTCGGCGCACGAGCGAGACAACGCGCGCCGAACGCAGGGGCTCCGCAGTAAGGCGGACGAGCCCCGGCTTCTCGGCGACAACAGGAAGCACGATGTCGCCGGAGAGGATGCGGCGGCGGAGCCACGCGAGCAGCTCGCGTGCCAGATCGCCAAGACGGATCACGAGTCGCTCGCCGCGGTAGAGCGCTGCGACCGTGAGTACGGCGGCGGCCAGGTGAGCAAGCCACATCGACACGTCGGCGGTGACGACAGGGGACGCCGCCGCAAGGTCGAGGGTGGGGAGGCCATGAACGTGACCGGTGGCGGCCCCATCCGTCGCAGCTCCACTGTCGGCACCGAGAACGAAAAGCAGGTGGAACAGTAGTTGGCTGAGCACGACCGCGACGCTCAGCCGCGGCAGCGAGAGAGCGCGGCCAACCAACACCGTGCACACAGCCAGCGAAAGCACCCATGGCACGGCGATTCCGAGCCAGTGAGGCATCGTCCCACCGGCTGCCACGTGCGAGAACAGTGCGACGAAAGTCGCGATCGACGCGGCGACTGAGGCGCGGATGACGCGCGTCGCTCGCGATCGGGACATGAACCCATTGTCGCAAAGATCGACCCGGTTCCCGCCCACGGGACCTTATTCCCGGTTGGCCGGCCCGATTCCCGACCCATAATCCTGCTATGCCCCGCGTCACCTACAGTGCGATCTCCAGCTTCTCCCGCGTCCGCATCCTGTTCCTGCTGCAGGAGCGACCCGAACGGACCGTGACCGAACTCTGCGAAGCAACCGGCCTGCACGCCAACACCGTGCGCGAACACCTCCAGCGCCTCGTCGACGGCGGCTACGTGGTAGCCGAGACCGAGCACCGCACGACACGCGGCCGTCCCCGCGTGCTGTACTCAGCAGCGACGGGACAGGATCGCGACTCGACCAGCGCCGTCGCACGCCACAAGGCCCGGGCCGCCGCCCAACGCGGCGATCTCATGCGTCGGGTCATGCCGTGGACCGATGTCGATGACCTGCCGACGGATGCCGTCCATCAGCTCGACGCGCTGGTGGAAGATCTCGGGGATGCCGGTTTCGAGCCGATCGTCGACGAGTCGGCCCTCACCGTCGACCTCTCCCCATGCCCGCACGCCTCCGCGAGCGCGCGCGACCGGGAGACGCTGTGCGCGGTTCACCTGGGCCTGATGGACAGCGTGCTTTCCCAGGCAGGAGGCCCGCTGCGCGTCGACTGCATGACGGCGTCTGTGCACCCGGAGCGGTGCGTGGTGAGGCTTCTCGCCGCGCAGGCCTCGCGCCATGCGGAACTCGTCGCGAGCTGAGCGGACCAAGGTCCTCCTCTGCGCCACGACCATCGCGGTACCGTGATGACGTCAGACGCGGGCCGCGCTTTATTTACGGCCGTGACTTTCACCCCGACTGATGGAGCGGGGAGTAGCGTGACCACCAGTAGACAACCTCGATGTGGGGGGAAATGATCATGGATCTGCTCGATCCGCTGCTGCTAGCCCGATGGCAGTTCGGTCTCACGACGCTGTACCACTTCCTGTTCGTGCCGCTGACGCTGGGCATGTCGGTCACCGTCGCGATCTTCCAGACCGCGTGGTATCGCACCGGAAACCTGAAGTGGCTGCACCTGACCCGGTTCTTCGGGAAGATCTTCCTGATCAACTTCGCGATGGGCGTCGTGACCGGCATCGTGCAGGAATTCCAGTTCGGGATGAACTGGTCCTCCTACTCGCGATTCGTCGGTGACGTCTTCGGCGCACCGCTGGCCTTCGAAGGACTCATGGCCTTCTTCTTCGAGGCGACCTTCATCGGCCTGTGGATCTTCGGGTGGGACAAGCTCCCGAAGGGACTGCACCTGGCATCCATCTGGATCGCCTCGATCGGCGCGCTCCTGTCGGCGTACATCATCATCGCGGCCAACGCGTTCATGCAGAACCCGGTCGGCTACCAGATGGCCGAAGACGGCAGCCGCGCGGAGATGAACAACTTCCTCGAGGTCGTCTTCAACCCGATCGCTCTGGCGGCGTTCCCCCACACGATCTTCGCCGCGTTCATGTTCTCGTCGGGTGTCGTGATCGCCGCGGCCGCCTGGCACCTGGCTCGCGGTCGCAACATCGAGATGATGCGACCGGCACTGAAGTTCGGCCTGTGGGGCATGATCGTCGCCTTCGCGGGGACGTTCCTGGCCGGTGATCAGCTCGGACTCGTGATGGTCTCCACCCAGCCGATGAAGATGGCAGCCGCCGAAGCGCTTTTCAACTCGGCGTGCGGCGCTGACGCATCCTTCTCGATCTTCTCGATCGGAACGCCCGATGGGACTGGCGAGATCTGGTCCATCCGGGTGCCCTACCTGCTGTCGCTGCTGTCGACCCACACCCTCGACGGATGCGTCGAAGGCATCAACGATCTGAACGCGCAGTACGCCGCGCAGTGGCCGGACCTTGCCGCGCAGGTGGACGGCGTCTTCAACCCGGTCCTGTGGATCACGTACTGGTCGTTCCGCTGGATGATGGGCCTCGGCTTCCTCGCGACCTTCATCGCGATCGTGGGCCTGTGGCTGACCCGCAAGAACGCCAAGCGCGAGGTGCCCCGGTGGGCGTGGAGCGTCGCGATCTGGACGGCTCCCATCGCGCTGGTGGCCTCGCTCGTCGGCTGGGTCTTCACCGAAATGGGGCGTCAGCCGTGGATCGTGTTCAGCCTGATGCTGACCGAAGACGGCGTCTCACCGAGTGTCCCCGGCTGGTCGGTACTGATTTCGCTGGTCGCTTTCACCGCGATCTACGCATCGCTTGCGGTGGTCGAGTTCGGCCTGATCCTCAAGACGGTGCACAAGGGACCGGATCCGCTCCCCGAGCCGGGCAGCGCGGATGCCGAACCGACCTCCCGCGAAGATACCCCGACGACGGTCTACTAGGAGCTGATCATCATGGATCTCGCATACCTCTGGTTCTGGATCGTCGGAGTTCTATTCGTCGGCTACTTCGTGCTCGACGGCTTCGACTTCGGCGTGGGAATGTCGCTCCCCTTCCTCGGCAAGGACGAGGTCGGCAAGCGTCAGATCATCAACACGATCGGTCCCGTCTGGGACTTCAACGAAACCTGGCTCATCGTCGCCGGCGCCTGCCTGTTCGCGGCCTACCCCGAGTGGTACGCGTCGCTGTTCAGCGGGTTCTACCTGGCGCTGCTGTTGATCCTGCTCGCCCTCATCCTGCGCGGTGTCTCGTTCGAGTACCGGCACCAGCGCGAGGGCCTGCGGTGGAAGAAGGGCTTCGACACGATGATCGTCATCGGGTCGGTGCTCCCGGCGCTGCTGTGGGGGGTCGCTGTCGCCAACCTCGTGCAAGGTGTTCCGCTGGATGAGAACCACGAGTACACCGGGTCGCTGCTGACGCTCCTGAACCCGTACGGACTGCTCGGTGGGATCACCCTCGTGCTGGTGCTCTTCCTGCACGGCCTGTACTTCATCGGCCTCAAGACCGACGGTCAGGTGCACCAGGACGCCAAGCGCCTCGCGACCCGGGTCGGGTTCATCACCGTTGTGGTCGCTGCAGCGTTCCTCATCTGGACGATCTTCATCGCTGCAGCCCACGAAGCGCCGCTCCTGCCGCTTGTGATCGCAGCTGCGGCCCTGGCAGCAGTCGCCCTGCTGCTGTCGATGTTCTTCCACACGAAAGAGCGCGAAGGATGGGCGTTCACGGCGGGGATCTTCACCGTCGCGTTCGCCGTGCTGACACTGTGGATGTCGATGTTCCCGAACGTCATGCGTTCGTCGACGGATGTCGCGTTCAGCCTGACGATCGAGAACGCCTCGAGCACCGACTACACCCTCACGATCATGTCGTGGGCGGCGCTCATCTTCCTGCCCCTTGTCCTTGCCTACCAGGGCTGGACCTACTGGGTGTTCCGCAAGCGCGTGACGCGCTCGCGGATCGAGAAGGCCGAACTCGTCGACCACTGAGCCCGCCGAACACCGAGCCGGTCGAACACTGAGCTTGTCGAGGACCGCCTGGCGCTACGCCAGGCGGTCCTCGCTTTCAGTCCTCGTCGCCGATGCGCCCAGCGATGCGCACGTGGCGTGAGAGGGCCTGGGCAAACGGCGTCGCAGGATGCCGCAACACCTCCCGAACCGCCCCGTGCTGCGTCACCCTCCCCCGCTCGATCACGACGAGTCGATCGGCGATGGCCAGGGCATCGACCGGGTCATGGGTGATGACCACCGCCGTGCTGCGCAACTGGTCTGCCAGCAGCATCCGGATCTCTGACGCCGTTTGAATATCGAGCGAGGTGAGGGGCTCATCGAGCAGCACGAGCCGCGGTTCCACCGCAAGTGCGCGGGCCACAGCCACCCGCTGCTGCTGGCCGCCCGAGAGCTGGGCTGGCATCCGGTCGCCGAGACCGGCAAGACCGACGCAGCCCAGCCACTCATCGGCGGCGCGCCCAGCCTCGACGCGTGAGTGACCCCGGGCGAGAGGTCCGAACGCGACGTTCTGACGGGCGCTGAGGTGCGGGAAGAGGCGGGCGTCTTGACCGAGGAGCACGACCCCGCGATCCATCGGAGCGATGTGTATGCCGCGGCGAGCCGTGCTGCCGCGTACGGAAGCGTCGGCGATCACCTCCCCGTCGAGTTCGATGCGACCGGCATCCAGGCGGACGAAGCCGGCGAGCGCAGCCACCAACGTCGACTTGCCCGCGCCACTCGGGCCCATCACCGCAACCCGCTCGCCCGGTGCGAGCTCGAGTTCCAGGTCCAGCTCGAAGTTCGATGAACGGATGACCCGCATCCGCACCGAAACCGGTGCCGTCATCCGGGAACTCCCCGTCTCGGCGTCTCGCCCCGCCACCCGCGGACGAGCAAGAGCACGGCCAGCGCCGCCACCAGCAGGAGCAGCGAGAGCGCCACGGCAGTTCCTCGCGTGACACCGGCCCCGTTGAAAGCCGTATAGATCGCCAGCGGCATCGTCTGGGTCACCCCGGGCGCATTACCGGCGAACAGCGCCGTCGCACCGAACTCACCGATAGCACGCGCGAAGCTCAGCACCACGCCGGCGATCAGCCCGGGTGCTGCAAGGGGAAGAGTCACGCGGCGCAGGATCATCCACCGCCGAGCGCCGAGCCCGGCGGCAACCTGTTCGAGATCCGTTCCCGTGGCGCGAAGCGACCCTTCCACCGCCAGGACCAGGAACGGGAGCGCCACGAAGGTCTGGGCCATGACGACGGCTGTCGTAGTGAAGGGCAGCGCGATGCCGGCCTCGGCGAGCAGACCTCCCACCCAGCCGCGCCTTCCGTACAGAAAGAGCAGTGCCACTCCCCCGACCATCGGCGGAAGCACCAGGGGCACCGTTACGAGCGCTCGAAGCACCGCGGCGATGCGCGGCGAGGACCGCGCGATCAGCAGCGCCAGGGGAACGCCCAGCAGCACACACAGCCCCGTTGCGGCAAGGCCGGTTCCGAGAGAGAGCCCGAGCGCCTGGGCGGCTTCGGGCGAGGTGATGTCACCCCAGAAGGTCTCCCACTGCACCCGGGCGATGAGGGCAATGAGCGGCACGACCAGGAACGCGAGCCCGAGTAGCGCCGGAACGATCAGCGAGCGCGGCAGAAGCGTTCCGGTACCAGGCCTCACGGCGCGCCGAATCCGAACGAAGCAAGGACGCTCTGGCCGTCGGGACCGAGCACATAGGCGATGAACGCTGCGGCGGCGTCGGGCGAGGCAGCGGAATCGAGCGGCACGATGGGATAGAGGTTGACCACGGCCTCGGCGCCGTCCGGAACGATCGACTCGACATCGGTGCGACCAGAGACATCCGTTCGGTACACGAGGCCCGCATCAGCCTCGCCGGCAGCGACTTTCGTGAGAACGGCAGTGACGTTCTGCTCAAGGCTTGCGGGCGCCACTGCCACGTCGGCACCAGCAAGGAGCTTCTGCGACGCAGACCCGCACGGCACTTCCGGGGCACACAGCACGACTGACAGGGCCGGATCGGCGAGGTCGGCGAGCTCCGAGACGTCGGCCGGGTTACCCGCCGGGACGACGATCACGAGAGTGTTCGAGGCGAACAGCTCCGGAGACTCGGCAAGCCCGGCATCGACGACCGTCGCCATGGTCGATTCGTTTGCGGCCGCGAAGACGTCAGCGGGGGCACCCTCGACGATCTGTGTGGCCAAGGTCGACGAGCCATCGTAGGTGATCGGGCGGATGTCAACGTCGGGGTAGGCGGCTTCGAATCCCTCCGCGATCTCGTCGAAGGCCCCCTGGAGCGAAGCAGCGGCGAAGATCGTCACCTCGCCAGAAGCGCCGGGCGTCGAGGCCGTCGGTGACGGGTCGGGGGCTGCCGCCGAGCATCCGGCGAGGATGAGTACGGACGTGGCGACAAGGGCAGCACGGGGGATGACGCGGAAAGCCACTGATCAGTCCTTCGGGGTCTCGACGATGACGTTCGTCGCTTTCACGACCGCGGCGGCAAGGGATCCGACCTGCAGCTCGAGCTCACGGACGGCCTCTGCCGACATGAGAGAGACGACCCGGTGGGGGCCGGACTGGATGTCGACCTGCGCCATGACACCGTCGACCTGCACGCGCGTCACCAGACCCACGAACCGATTGCGTGCGCTCGAAAGCACGTCGGAACTGTCGGCTGCCTGCTGCGAACGCTCCATCGCACGCTGGGCGAGCGCATCACCGGGGATCTCTACCGGACTTGCTCCGGTCGTGGCGAGACTGCCTGCATCGATCCACCGCCGGACGGTGTCATCACTGACGCCCAGCAGCCGGGCAGCGTCGGCAATGCGATATGTGCGCATGGAGGCACCCTAGCATCCGCGCGTGCGGGCATTTGATCCCCTGCACTCCGATTCAGCGGATGATTGCCTGCGTTCTTACCGCTACTGCGACAGCGCCCGACTCCCCCCGAAGCGGGACCTTTGGCACGGTCGACCTGGGCGCCGGCCCGAGGAAATGAGGCAGACTCGATTCATGCCCGCCGAGCAGGACCGACCCACGCGTCGGGGACCTGTCGACCCGCGGCTCCTGCGCTACGCGCGGAGCTCCCGCGGCTTCTTCGCCCTGATCGCGGCTATCGGCCTGGCCCAGACCCTGACGATCGTCGCCTTCGCCTGGTTCCTCACGACGGCGATTGTCGACGCGATCGGCGGGGTACCGCTGACCGAGCTCGCGCCGACGCTAACACTGCTCGGCGCGACAATCGCGGTGCGCGCAGTCTTGATCTGGGCACGTGAAGCCGCCTCATCGCGAGCCGCTGCTCGCGTGGAGAGCGAACTGCGAGAACATCTCGTCGGCGCCGTCAGCACGCTCGGCCCGGAGTGGCTCGCGAACCGGAACACCGCGCAGCTGGCAGTGACCGCGGGCCGGGGCCTCGAAGCGCTGGATGCCTACTTCGGCCGCTACCTGCCGCAACTGGTGCTCACCGCGATCGCCACCCCGATCCTCCTGGGGGTCATGTGGTGGCAGGACTGGCTGAGCGGCCTGATCGTGCTGCTGACCCTCCCCCTCATTCCGATCTTCATGGTGCTGATCGGACTCGCCACCCGCGCCGTTCAGCAGCGCCAATGGCGAACCCTCGGCCAACTCGCCGCGCGCTTCAGCGACACCGTGCAGGGACTGTCGACCCTGAAGGTCTTCGGCCGTCAGCACCGGGCAGCCGACTCGATCGAGAGTGTCACAACGCGGTACCGGCGCGAGACGATGAAGGTCCTGCGGGTCTCGTTCCTGTCGGGCTTCATGCTCGAGTTTCTCGCCTCGATCGCCGTCGCGATCGTCGCCGTGACGATCGGCTTCCGCCTCCTCGACGGTTCGCTAGCTCTCACGGTCGGCCTGTTCGTGCTCCTGCTCGCACCCGAGGCCTATCTGCCCCTGCGCCAGGTCGGCGTTCAGTTCCATGCGGCGGCGGAGGGCGTTGCCGCAACCGACGACATCTTCGCGGTGCTGGATGCCGCGGCATCCGCGCCCGCGAGAGCGCACCTGGCCCCGGTATCACCGGGCATAGCGCCAACAGGTTCCGTCGGCGTACTCACAGTGACGGAGCTACGCGTGCGCCGCGGCGACCGTGTCTTGCAGCCGGTGTCCTTCGATATCGCGCCGGGGCGGGTCGTGCTCCTGGAAGGACCCAGCGGCGCGGGCAAGTCCAGCATCCTGGCGGCACTTCGCGGGGCCGCACTCTTCGACGGTTCGGCGACCATCGACGGCGCCGACGTGCGGGCTGTCGCATCGACCAACTGGCTGGCGTGGGCGGGACAGAGCGCGGGCCTCATCTCGGGAACGGTTGCCGACAACGTCGCTCTGGGCGATGAGACCCCGGATGCGGCACTCATCGACACCTCCCTCCACCTGGCGTGCGCCGACGAGATCTCTCCGAGCCGCGAGCTGGGAACGCAGGGAGCAGGACTCTCCGGCGGCCAGGCTCAGCGCGTCGCAGTAGCGCGGGCGTTCTATCGCCACCTTCGCGGAAAGGCAACGATCATCGCCCTCGACGAACCGAGCGCCGCGCTGGATGCCGAAACCGAAGCGCGGCTGTGGGCATCGGTGCGCCAGCTTGCCGACCGGGGCGCCGGCGTCATCCTGGTCTCCCATCGTGAGAGCGCCCGGCAGATCGCCGATGAGGTCATCGGTGTGCGAGCGAGCGAGGTGATGGCATGACCACGGCGCGTGACGTCCTGCGCGGCGCGATGCCACCCGTTCGCCGCTTCTGGCCGGGCGCGGCATCCGCGTTCATCTCCGAGGCATCAGCCGTCGGGCTGTTGGCGACCAGCGCCTGGCTGATCGTTCGCTCCAGCGAGATGGTGCCGGTGCTCTATATCTCCGTCGCGGTCGTCGGCGTGCGTTTCTTCGCGCTGACCCGGTCGGTCTTCCGGTATCTCGACCGGCTCGCCGGCCACGACGCTGCCCTGCGGCAGCTCGCCGCGACCCGCACCGATATGGTGCGCCGGCTCATCCCCCTCGCCCCCGACGGACTCACCCGGACGAAGCGGGGATCTGTCCTCGGCGCACTGGTGGACGACGTCGACGATCTGCAGAACCTGCCCCTGCGGGTGGTTCAGCCCCTCCTCGCATCCGCGACGGTCGCACTGGCTGCCGTCGTGCTCGTGACGATCATCTCGTGGCCCGCAGGACTGACCCTCCTCGCCTGCCTCACGGTGGCCGGACTCGTGGCAGTCGGTTGGGGATGGGCGGCCGGCGCGCGGGCGGAACGAGCGATCGCGCCGCTGCGTTCCCGTCTCGCGGATGCCCTGCTCGACCACCTCGGCGGTCTCGATGTGCTTCTCGCCTACGGCGCAGAGCAGGCCAGCCGCACCCGCATCCATGAGGCCGACCGCAAGCTTCGACGCGCCATCATTCGCCGCGCGGGGGCACAGGCGGGAGCCGCAGGGATCATCTCGCTGCTTGCCGGCGCAGCCTCGCTCGCCGCAATCCTGGTGGCGATGCCCGCCGTTGCAGCCGGAACCCTCACCGGCCCGGATCTCGCGGTGGCCGTCCTCGTGCCGATGGCGGTCTTCGAAGTCTTCGCCGCGGTCCCGCTCGCCGCCGCAGCGTGGCGCCAGGTGCACGCGTCTGCCGAACGCATCGCTGCCGCGATTCCGGCCGAGCCGCCCGCGGGGATCGTTCGCGACGAACCCGTCGCGAACGGAGTCGCCCCCGCGCTCGGCGACGGTGTTGTTCTGCGCAACCTCTCGGCGACCTGGCCGCACGCCGACGCCACGGCCCTGCACGGCGTCGACCTCGAGATCCGCCCCGGTCAGAGGCTGTTGGTCGTCGGGTCCTCCGGTGCGGGCAAGTCGACCCTCGCGCACGTGCTCGTGCGCTTCCTCGACAGCACCGGCGAGTATCGCATCGGCGACACCGACGCGCACGCGGTCGCCTCGGACGACCTGCGCAGGACCGTCGGGCTGTGCGAGCAAAATCCCATGCTGTTCGATGAAGACATCCGGCAGAACCTGCTCTTTGCGCGCGAGAACGCGACGGATGCCGACCTCGAGGCGGTTCTCGAGCGCGTCGGGCTCGGCCCGTGGCTGCGCGAGCGTGGTGGGCTCGATGCCCGGGTCGGCGAGCGGGGCCAGCTGGTTTCGGGGGGCCAGGCACAGCGGATCGCCCTAGCCCGCGCCCTCCTGCATGGATTCCCCGTCCTCGTTCTTGACGAGCCGACAGCGGGCGTCGATCCCGCGGCATCCGATGCCCTGCTCACCGACCTGCTTTCTGCCGTCGAGCCGCACCAGTGTGTCGTGCTGATCTCGCACGTCACCGTGCCGGAGGGTCTGGTCGATCGCGTGGTGCGCCTCGAGCGCGGCGCTCTGGTCTAGGCCTCGACAGCCTCGGGATCGCTCACGAACGTCTCGGCGGTCGCCGCGATCCGGTTGGCCATCCCACTGAAGATGAACCCGTGGAAGGGCAGCACGGCGAACCAGTACAGACGCCCGGCGAGGCCATGTGGGAAGAACACGGCGCGCTGCTCATAGCGCGACCCGGTATCGGTTGGGACCGCCCGCAGCTCGAGCCACGCCAAACCCGGAACCTTCATCTCGGCACGAAGCCGCAAAAAACTCCCGTGCTCGATAGCTTCGACGCGCCAGAAGTCCAGGGCATCACCAGCCGAAAGCCGGCCCTTGCTCCGGCGCCCGCGCTGCAATCCCACGCCGCCGACGAGTCGGTCCATCCATCCGCGCGCCGCCCACAGCAGCGGCGAGGAGTACCAGCCGTTCTGCCCACCGATGCCCTCGATCACCCGCCACAGCGCGGATGCCGGTGCGGGAGTCGTCGCGGAACGCTCATCGACGAACACGACCTGACCGGCCCAGTCTGGGTCACTCGGCAACGGGCTGGAGGGCACATCCAAGAGCTCCGCATCGGCCCAGCTCGTCTCGACGGTGTCCTCCTTCTCGCGGCTAAGAGCCAGAGCCACGGCATCCCGGTACCGCATGAGCCCGTCGCCTGGCCGAGGGATGAGATCATCGACAGCCCAGGAGCGCACGACACAGTCAACCTGCAGCGACTCGACCAGCGGGCGAGCGATAGCGGCGGGGATCGGCGTGACGAGGTTGACCCACAGCGAGGCGAGACGCGGGGTGAGCACGGGGAGTGCGGCAATCGCGCGCTGCGGGAGGCCCGCGACGACCGCGTACCCGTTCATCATCTGCCCGTACCGCAACACGTCGGGGCCGCCGATGTCGACGGCCGTGTTCACCTCAGCGGGAACGTGCGCCGCACCGAGCAGGTAGTGCAACACGTCGCGCACCGCGATCGGCTGGATGCGGTTGCGCACCCACTTGGGCGCTGGCATGTAGGGAAGAACATCGGTCAGGTGCCGCACCATCTCGAACGACGCCGACCCCGACCCGATGACGACACCCGCCTGCAGCACGAGCGTCGGCACTCCCGAGGCGAGCAGGATCTCGCCGACCTCGACGCGACTGCGCAAGTGAGGCGAGAGCGGCGCGTCGTCCGGGTGCAGCCCGCCGAGATAGATGATGCGGGCCACGGATGCCGCAGCTGCGGCATCCGCCACGGTGGTGGCAACGTCTCGGTCGGTCTGCTCGAATGAGCGACCCGACATCATGGAGTGGATGAGGTAGTAGAGAACGTCAACGTCGCGCACGGCGTCGGCAACGGCATCCGGGTCCTTCGCGTCGCCAGCCACGACCTCGACGCGATCCCCCCACGAGAAGGCGGCGACGCGCTCCGGATGGCGGGCAAGCACCCGCACGCGATATCCGGCGTTCAGAAGCCGCGGAACAAGTCGTCCGCCGAGATATCCGGTGGCACCGAGCACGAGCGCGCGCGGCTTCTCGCCGTCGGCACGGGCTGAAGCTGCGAGAGCAGGCTCGCGGCCGGTCGGGGCGGTGAGGTCTTCCACACCGGCAGGCTAACGCGGACCCGACCCCTCGGGGCCGCCCAGCGACATTCCAAACGCTTGAACTCCCTCGTGCGAGGCGAGCCTTGCGAACCCGAGACGGTCGTAGAAGGCGAGAGCTGACGTGTTGGCCGCATCGGCGACCAGGTGCACGCCCGAGACTCCGCGCTCACGGAGGGTCTCGATGAGCGCGTCGATCAACCGTCGCCCCCATCCCTGGCCCTGCGCCTGTGGCAGCAGGTCGATGTGCAGGTGAGCGGGATAGGTGTCCCCGTAGGGTTCTGCTCCCGCGCGTCTGTCGGCGGCATAGCGAAGGATGCCGGCGGTGCGCTCCGCGCACGGGCCACCGGCCTCGGCATCCGGAGCCCACCGCGCCCCGCGCTCAGGCCACCACGACACCCTGAACCAGTCCTCAAAAGACCTCGTATCGGGTGCGCAGACGAGATACCCGACGGCCTCGCCGTCATCGTCGACCACGAGCGCATGATCCGGATGGCGCGCAAGGTACGGGCGGAGGAACACCTCGGGCCAGATCTCGTCGTCGGTCAGGATGCCTCTCGCATCGGCTCCGGCATCCGCGGTCCGAATGCACACCGACGAGAGCGCCGCCTCGTCCTCGGGGCGAAACGGTCGAATGCTGGCCACGCCCCGATCGTACGCGGGTGTGGTACTGCCGCGACGAGGCTGTGAGGATGGCGGGATGAGGACGAACGCGTGGGTGTGAGCAGTGGTTCCCTGTCCGAGATCGCGCAGCGCATCGCCCGGCCACTGCGCCGCCTGCTGCGCTTGCTTCTGGCGCCTCTGACCAGAACCCGACTCTTCCGCGCCGCGGGTCCCCGCCTCCTCCCCCCGGTCGAGCGGGTCTTCGCCGCCCTCAGCGGCGGTCGAGTGCAGCTGAGTGCCGTGCTGGTTCCTTCGCTCGTTCTCCACACCACCGGGGCCAAGAGTGGTCTCACCCGGGATGTTCCGCTGATGTACACCCCCGACGGGCAGGGCCGGGCGATCGTCGCGGGAACCAACTTCGCCGGCGAACGCCACCCCGCATGGACGACGAATCTGCTGGTGAATCCGGATGCTGCCATCACCGTGCGCGGCCGGCGGATGCTCGTGCACGCCACCCTCATCCCGGACGAGGATCGGGATGCAGCCTGGGCGCGTATCGAGGGTCAGTGGCCCGGCTACCGCGCCTACGAGCGAGAATCTCACCGCACGGTGCGGCTATTCCGACTCCAGCCCGTGCTGACCCACGCCGCGGGCGCAGCCGCTACGGAGTGAGGGCCTGCACCGTTCGGGGCCGCACGATCGTCCACAGTGCGATGACCGCGATCGCACCGCATCCGACCATCACCGACGCCATCGTGGTGGCGGTGATGCCAGCGCTGGCGGAGAGCCAGCCGACGAGCGGCGAGATGGCGCCGGCAACGCCGAAGTTCACAGCGCCGAGGATGGATGCCGCGGTGCCTGCTGCCTTGCCGTGGCGGTCGAGGGCGAGCACCTGGACGCACGGGAAGCCGAACCCGACCGAGGTGATGAACAGGAACAGAGGCACCATCGTTCCCCAGAGGCCGAGCCCCAGGCTGTCGGCGAGGATGATCGCCGCACCGAACACCACAGTGCCCGCCGTCGAGTAGGCCAGCACCCACTGGGGGCCGAAGCGCGCTGCCAGACGCGAGGCCATCTGCACGCCGAAGACGATCCCCAGGGAGTTAACGGCGAACAGCAGACCATAGGCCTGCGGATCGAATCCATACCCCTCTTGGAACAGGAAGGGCGAGGCTGACAGGTACGAGAACAGGCCGCTGAAGTTCATCCCGCCGATGACGAGAACGCCAAGGAATACGCGGTCACTCAGAACCGACCGATAGCGCTGCCAGGTCGTGGTGCTGCCCTTATCGTGGCGGCGCGCGGGCGGCAGGGTCTCGGGGATGAGGAAGATCGTGCTGACGAGCATCACGACGCCGTACACCGCGAGAACGACGAAGATCCCCTGCCACGGCATGACGATCAGAAGCGCCGAGCCAATGAGGGGCGCAATGACCGGGGCCACACCGCTCACGAGCGCGAGCCGACTGAGCATCACGACCAAGCGTTTCCCGCCGAACAGGTCGCGCACGATCGCCATCGCCACGACGCCTCCCGCGGCGGCGCCGACTCCCATGAAGAACCGCGCTGCGCCGAGGGTGATGAGGGTCGGCGAGAGCGCCGCAGCCGCGCTGGCCAGTACGTGCAACACCGTCACAGCGATGAGCGGCATCCGTCGCCCGACCTTGTCACTGAGCGGGCCCACGACGAGCTGACCGACAGCGAATCCGATCATGGTGCCCGTGAGCGTCAGCTGAATCGCGGCTGACGTGGTCTGGAAATCGTCCTCCAGTACCGGAAAGGCCGGGAGGTACAGATCGATCGTGAAGGGACCGAGTGCTGTCAGCGCGCCGAGCAAGATGATGTACAGCACGCGGCGACGCGCGGGGATGGCATCGCCCGGGTGGAGCATGACCGGCGCCGTGGCTGGGTTGGCTCCGAGGGTGCGGATCGCGCCGGTGGCCGAGTGCAGCCGCACCGATCCCGTCGGGGTCACGTGCGACCGGTCAGCGGCAGGCTCGGCCGCTGGTGTCACGGGCGTGGAGGCAGTGTCGAGCACGGTTTCCGTTCAGAGGGTTTAGGCGACTGTCGGGGATCGGCGCCCCCGATCGGCATCGAATCGATTCGACTCCATGATAACGGATGCTCAACCAGACGGCATGCGCGAACGAAGGGGCGCCCCTCCCGGGACGCCCCTTCGCACTCGTGCTGGTGCGATCAGCCCTTCGTCGATCCTGCGAGCAGGCCCCGCACGAAGTACCGCTGAAGCGAGAAGAACACGATGAGCGGAACGATGATGGCCACGAAGGCACCGGCAGTCAGCAGCTGCCACTCGTTTCCACGCGTTCCCGTGATCTCGGCGAGCAGTTTCGTGATCGGCGCAACCTTCCCGTCGGCGAAGATCAACGCCACGAGCAGGTCGTTCCAGACCCAGAGGAACTGGAAGATCGCGAACGACGCGAGCGCCGGCATCGTCAGGGGCAGGATGATCCGGAAGAAGATCTGGCCGCGTGATGCCCCATCCACCCGTGCCGCCTCGATGATGTCGGCCGGGATCTGCGACATGAAGTTGTGCAGCAGGTAGATCGCCAACGGCAACGCGAACATCGAGTGCGCGATCCAGACCTGCGCATAGCCACCCGAGACTCCGAGGGGTCCGGTGATCTGCAAACCGAAGATGTTCAGGCCTCGCGAGAACGAGCTCAGCAGCGGGATCAGCGCCATCTGGATCGGCACGATCTGCAGCGCGAACACGAAGATGAACAGCCAGTCGCGACCCTTGAAGTCGATCCACGAGAACGCATAGGCCGCAAAGGCCGCGATCGTCAACGGCACGATGGTCGCTGGGATCGTGATGGCGATCGAGTTGATGAACGCCTCGGCCATCGTGAGCTGCGTGTTTCCAGCCTGCAGCACCTGGATGTAGTTCTCCAGGGTCACCTGCGGGTCGGCGAAGAACGTCCACCATCCGGTCGTTTTGATCTGCTGCTCGGGACGGAACGACGAGATGAACAGACCGAAGGTCGGGATCGTCCACGCCACCGCGATGATGATCGACGCGACGGTTGCCCACGGCTTGGACAGCACTTTGCGCGCACGTCGCGCGGGGCCCTCGGACCTCGCCATACCGCGGGTGAGCTCCTTCTCGGTCTCCTTGTCGATCGGGAGATCGATCGGCATGACCTCACTCACTGGATCCCCCCTTCGGGAGATCTACGGGCATGAGCTCACTCATCGGATCTCCTTCTGCTTGCGGATCTGCCGCGCGTTGTAGATCACGATCGGCAGCACCAGGAGGAACAGGACGACCGCGAACGCGGCGCTCCGCCCCGCCTCGAACTTCGTGAACTGGGTGTACATCTCGTTCGCGATCACCGAGGTACCGAAGTTGCCGCCCGTCATCGTGCGAACGATGTCGAAGACCTTCAGCGAAGCGATCGAGATCGTCGTGAGGACCACGATGATCGCGGGGCTGATCGCGGGAACCGTGACATTGATGAAACGCTGCCACGCGTTGGTTCCGTCCAATTGCGCCGCCTCGAGTTGTTCGGTCGGAACGCCCTTGATCGCCGCAGAGAGGATGACCATCGCGAAACCGGTCTGCACCCAGATCAGCACGACGATCAGGAACAGCGTGTTCCACGGCTCGTTCAGCAGCCACTGCACGGGGTCTCCCCCGAACCAGACCACGATCTGGTTGAGAAGACCGATCTGGGTGAACTCCGGGCCGCGGTAGGCGTACACGAAGTTCCAGATGATGCTCGCGCCGACGAACGAGATAGCCATCGGCATGAACACCAGAACCTTGTAGACCTTCTCACCGCGGGTCTTGTCAATGAACACCGCGTAGGCAAGTCCCACGATCGTGGACACGGTCGGGGCGATCAGCACCCAGACGATCGTGTTGACCACAGTCCTGATGCCCTCGGGCTGCGTGAAGATCCAGACGAAGTTGTCGATTCCGACGAACTTGTTGCCCGCCGCGTTCATGAACGATGCGACGAAGGTCTGGATCGACGGGAGGATCAGACCGATCAGCAGCAACAGCGCTGCCGGGGTCATGATAACTGCGGTTGGGAGCGCTCCTTTGGCCTATTGAGATAGGGATTGACGACACCACGTTCGAATGGAACCGTTTCCCTTTTTCGCCCTTCGTCGTTTAGCCTGTCCCTACAAGAGATCGACGATCGATCGCAGGTGCGGTGTCGGGAACCGCAGAGAACTGCCGGAAGGTACAACGACGTGAGCGGCATCGAGGACGTGGCCCGCGCTGCGGGAGTCTCGAAGGCAACGGCAAGTCGCGCTCTCACCGGACACGGATACGTCGCTGCTGCCACACGGGAGCGGGTGGCCCGAGTCGCCCACGAGATGGGCTATGTCCCCTCCTCGAGCGCTGCGAGCCTGGCGACGGGACGCACGCGCAACATCGGTGTCGTCATGCCGTACCTCAACCGATGGTTCTTTGCCGAGGTGCTCGAGGGCATCCAGGAGGTGCTTCTCGAATCTGGCTACGACCTCACCCTCTACGACGCCAAGCCGGGAACGGAGGGGCGCAGACGCGTCTTCGACGATTTCCTCGCCAGGAAGCGATTCGACGGGCTGATCGCGGTGGGCCTCGAGCCAGACGACCACGAGCTCGAAAGACTGGTCGCGATCGGCCGTCCCGTCGTGAGCGTGGTGGCAATCGGCGATAACGCGGGCGTCGTGCGACTGGATGACGAGTACGCGGCGCGGCGCGCCACAACGCACCTCATTGAACTCGGACACACGAAGATCACCTTCCTCGGCGGCGTCTCGGTGTCGAGCGGTCCGCACGTCGATCGCGCGCGCCTGTCCGGGTACCAGCGCACGATGACGGAGGCCGGTCTGACCGTGACGCACGTGCGGTCGGAAGTCAGCCTGCCCGGCGGATATGCTGCTGCCGTCGACCTGCTCGGAGACCCCGCACGACGTCCCACGGCGCTTCTAGCTACCTGCGATGAGGTTGCGATCGGCGCCATCATCGCTGCGCGTCGGCTCGGCATCCCGGTGCCATCAGCGCTGAGCGTCGTCGGTATCGACAATCACGAGTTCGCCGAGATGTTCTCTCTCACGACGCTCGAACAGTCGCCACGCAGTCAAGGCATGCATGCCACACAGATGCTGTTGGGACAGCTCGAGGATCCCACGCAGGTTCCGCAGGATGTCAGCATCCAAGCCCGCCTGATCGTGCGCAACTCGACGGCCCCGCCCCCGGGTACCGCCTCCGTGACTGTCGGCGTCGGCGTCACTTCCTGACACGCGCCCCCTTGGGCCAGACACCCCCGGCCCCCTGAGACACCCTGCGGCGCGCGGTGGCTCACCCGAATTGCGGGGTCTCGTGCGGCAGACGCCTGCCGCTACAGTGGTGCCGTGAACGACACGGTGGCCGAAGGCGGCACGGCTAACGCAACTCCGGATGCCGCGCGTCGCCCGGTGATCGTGTCGGTGGCAGTCGCTTTCGTCTACCTCACGGGACTGCTGAGCATCCTTCTCGGCATCCTGGTGCTGCTCAGCCGCTACGACCAGTCCAGCTCCGGAGACGTGCTCGGCGTGTCGCTCATCGGGGCCGCCATCATCCTCATCGGACTGTTGATCATCGGGATCGCGTCCGGCGTCGCGCGCGGCAGCCGGCTGTCGCGGATCACCCTCACCGTGTACCTGGCGATCCAAGTGCCGCTTCACGCCCTGGCCATCGCCGCCTCGGACTTCGACTGGATCGCCGTCGCGCAGCTGGTACTCGAGCTGTTCACTCTCGTGGTGTTGTGGCTTCCGCCGACGAACCGCTTCTTCCGCGCCGCCGCTGACGCCCGGCGCTGACAGTCTTCGCGCCCGCCGCCCTGGCAGCCGTGTCGCGCGCCACGAACCGGCGGTGAATGAACCGCACGATCTCGATTCCGCCGATCGTCGCCACGATCACTACCGTGAGCAGGTATGCGGCATCCTCCCCCGGGTCCGTGAGCTGGAAGAACTCGGTAGCGAGGGGATCGAGAAGATCAGCACCAGTCCGATGAACATCGCACCGATCACGAGCCCCTTGTAGCGGTTGATCGGCCGGGACAGCACGGTAAGGATCCAGATCCCGACGATGGCGAGCAGGATCGTCGCACCCGTTCGCATCTGCTGCTCGTCGACGCCGAGCGACTGCGCGCCGAGCGTGTAGAGGGTGAGGCCTGCCCCGACGACCACACCGGCGGGGATCGCGAAACTCAGCGACCGCCGCAGGAACCCGGGAATATAGCGCTGCCGGTTGGGCATGAGGGCCAAGAAGAATGCCGGGATACCGATGGTGAGCCCGTCGGTGATGGAGAGCTGCCTGGGCAGGAACGGGAATTGCAGCACCAGGATGCCGAACACGATCGACAGCACGAAGATGTAGGCGGTCTTGGTGAGGAACAGCATCGACACACGTTCGATGTTGGCGATCACCTGGCGCCCCTCCGCGACGACGTCGGGCAGGTGCGAGAACTGGCCATCAAGCAGCACGAGACGCGCCACCGCCTTCGTGGCAGCGGCGCCCGAGTTCATCGCGATGCCGATGTCGGCGGTCTTGATCGCGAGCGCGTCGTTGACGCCGTCGCCGGTCATCGCCACGGTGTGGCCACGCGACTGCAGGGCAGTGACCATGCGCTTCTTCTGCTCGGGGGTGACGCGACCGAACACGTGGTACGTCTCGAGCACGTCAGCGAGCGCCTCGTCGTCGTCGGGCAGCTGGCGGGCATCGAACCCCTCAGGCACGTCCACTCCGACCTCACGTGCGATGGCAGCGACAGTGCGAGGGTTGTCGCCGGAGATGACACGGATGCCGACCCCCTGCTCTCGGAAATACGACAGCGTTTGCGCGGCATCCGGCCTCACCTGTTCGCGGAAGGTGAGCACAACGATCGGGACGAGGTCCTCGGGGATGCGCTCGGCCTCGGCCTGCTCGTCAGAGATCGGATGCGGCGAGTGGCCGAGCACAAGGGTGCGCCGCCCCGTCGCGGCAAGCTCGGCAACCAGGGACCCGAGTTCGGTGCCGGCCCCGGTCTCCTCCGGAAAGACCATTTCGGGAGCGCCGAGCACCCATGCACCGGACGGACCGTCGCTGAACGACACGGCGCTCCATTTGCGTGCCGACGAGAACGGGATGACCGACCCTGCTGTGACGGGAGCCGAAACCGGGTAGGGGTCTCGCAGGCACCGCGCTGTCGCATTGGCAGCCGGGTCAGCCCCGTACCAAGCCAGTGCCTCATCCCATCCGGGCGCCGCGGCGCCGCCCACGGGATGAACCGCATCGAACTCGATCTCACCCGCGGTGAGCGTGCCGGTCTTGTCGAGACACACCACATCCACGCGCGCCAGCCCTTCGACGGCGGGGAGTTCGTTGACGAGCACCTGGCGGGAGGCGAGCTTTGCCGCACCGACAGCGAAGGCGATGCTGGTCATGAGCACGAGCCCGAGCGGGATCATCGCGGTGACCGCGGCGATGGTGTTCACAGCCGCCTGAACCCAGTCGCCGCTCTCCCAGGCGGCGACCCATCCGCCGAAAACCATCATCTGGGCGTTCAGGACCAGAAGCGCCATGGGCCCGATCGCCCAGCCCACGACGCGCAGCACGAGGTTGATCGAGGAGCGCAGCTCGCTCGAGACGAGCGAGAACCGCTTGGCTTCGGCAGCGAATCGGTTGGCGTAGGAATCGGCACCGACACGGATGACGCGCGCCATCCCCTCTCCCGCGACGACAATCGACCCCGAGAGCGCCTCGTCAGCGGGACGCTTGTCAACGGCATCCGACTCCCCCGTGAGCATCGACTCGTCGACCTGCAGACCGCGCGCGAGAATGACCTCCGCATCGGCGGCGATCTGATCGCCGGCGCGGAGCACCAGGATGTCGTCGATCACGACCGCGGTCGGGTGGATCTCGGCCTCGACGCCATCACGCAGCACACGCGCGGTCGGCGCATTGAGCAGGGCCAGGCGGTCGAGCGCTGCCTTCGCACGGAACTCCTGCCATACACCGATGATCGTGTTGGCCAGGGCGCTGAGCCCGAAGATCGCGTCCTGCCAACGCCCGAGGAGCAGGAGCACGGCGAAGCACGACCCGACGATCGCGTTGAAGATCGTGAAGACGTTGGCGCGGATGATGCTGCCGATGCTCCGGCTCGAGTCGGCCTGATAGGCGTTGGTTCGGCCGTCGGCCTCACGCTCGGCTACCTCGGCAGCCGTGAGTCCGGTGATCTCGTCATCCCCGGCCGGCTCGGGCCCTGGCTGCGTTGCCACGTCGGTACCGCTGGTCATGCGTTCACCCTAGCGGCCACGCCCGGCCCGGCAGCGTGCCGGTTCGGGTGCCGGAAATGCACGAAGGTCTCGGATGCCGAAGCATCCGAGACCTTCGCGAGAAAGTCGCGGGGACTTACTTGAGGGTGACCGTGGCGCCTGCCTCTTCGAGAGCAGCCTTCGCCTTGTCTGCGGTCTCCTTGTTGGCGCCCTCGAGGACAGCCTTGGGAGCACCGTCGACGACGGCCTTGGCCTCGCCGAGGCCGAGCGAGGTGAGCTCGCGGACGACCTTGATGACCTGGATCTTCTTGTCGCCAGCGGCCTCGAGGATGACGTCGAACGCGTCCTTCTCCTCGACCTCTTCGGCGGGGGCACCACCGGCGGGGGCGCCGGCAGCGGCAACCGCGACGGGTGCGGCGGCGGTGACGTCGAAGGTCTCCTCGAACGCCTTGACGAACTCGGAGAGCTCGATGAGGGTGAGCTCCTTGAACGCGTCGAGCAGCTCTTCAGTGCTGAGCTTTGCCATGATGATTCTCCTTGATGGGTGTGGTTATCGCCGGGGCCCGTCTCAGGCCGCGGACTCCTGCTTCTCACGCAGCGCGTCGACCGTGCGAACGGCCTTGGACGGCAGTGCGTTGAAGACGAATGCTGCCTTGGTCATCGAGGCCTTCATCGCGCCGGCGAGCTTCGCCAGCAGGACTTCACGGCTCTCGAGGTCGGCGAGCTTGCCTACCTCTTCCGCGCTCAGGGGGGAACCGTCGAAGTATCCGCCCTTGATCACGAGAAGAGGGTGTGCCTTGGCGAAGGCGCGCAGTCCCTTCGCGACGGCGACCGGGTCACCGTGCACGAACGCGATGGCCGAGGGACCCACGAGGTCCTCGTCCAGTGCCGTGATCCCCGCGTTGTTCGCGGCGATCTTGGACAGCGTGTTCTTCACCACGGCGTACTCGGCGTCCTGACGAATCGCGCTGCGGAGCTCCTTGAGCTCAGCAACCGTCAGACCGCGGTACTCGGTGAGCAGAACGGCGGTCGAGTCCTCGAAATGCTTCGTGAGCTCGGCAACCGTCGCTTCCTTCTGCGCCATGGCCACTCCTTGTGTCTTGTCCCCGTCTCGCGGTGGCGGGACGGGAGCCTCGAACCCCCGGAAAATAAGAAAAGCTCCGGCGCAAGCGCACGGAGCTTCGGCCCGGATGGGCGTTGATCGTGACACCTGCGCAGGCCCTTGGAGATTCCCCTGACGGGCAACTTCCAATGCTTCGATCGACGTTCGCTTACGCGCACGCCGATGACCGGCGGTCTTCGGCTCCGATAAGTGTACGCGGCATCCGGTCACCCCGACAAATCAGTGTCGAAGGCCTCCGCTTCCTCGCGTGTACGGGCCGCCGAGGTCGCCACCCGCACGTAGGGTCGAGGGGTGACTCCCGAACTCCAAGCGCGCATCGTCGCCGACTCACGAGACCGGGTCGCGTGGGTGCGGGCGCGCTCGCGCGGGATCACGGCGACGGATGTCGCGACGCTCACTTCCGAGCGGGCCATCGCGCGCGCGGCCGACGCCAAGCTCATGGGCTCGGGCTTTTCCGGCAACGCGTACACGAACCACGGTCGGCTACGGGAACCTGAAATCGCGCAGTGGGTGGCCGCAACGCACGGCATCCAACCCTCGTCGGCGCTCTTTCACGCCGAGGTCGAGAAGCGCCACCTCGCCACCCCCGACGGCGTCGTGGTCGACGCGCAGGGGCGCATCATCCTCGCTGAGATCAAGACCACCAACAAGGAGTGGCGCAGCATCCCCCGCTCTTACCTCCGCCAGGTCTGGTGGCAACAGCACGTCCTCGGCGCCGAGCGCACGCTCGTGGCCTGGGAGCAGCACGACGGTTTCGTCCCCGTCGGCGACGAGCCGCGGTGCGCATGGGTTGACCGCGACGAGACAGAGATCGCGCGGCTGGTCAGCCTGGCGACGGCTCTCATCGATGAGTTGTACATGCGCACCCAGCGCACCCGAACGCTGACGGTTGCCCCGGTCACGGCACGCGAGCCCTATCGCGCCCTCGCATTGTCCGACTGATCAGCCACACCCGGCCGCTCGCCTCGCCTCATCTGGAACCAGACGGCTCTGCCATGACGCGTGTCGACCAAGTAATTGACTCCTGTCAACCAAATACTCTATAGTTGACATTTGTCAATGACTGCGCGATGACGAACGCAGCCACCTCCTCGTCGTCCAGAAGGCAACCCATGGCATCCGCTTCTTCTCCAGCTCCCACCGTCACCGAATCCGGGATGACCCGCCGCCAGGTTCTCGAGGCTCTCTCGGGACTGCTCCTGGGCATGTTCGTCTCGATGCTCGCCTCGACAGTCGTCTCCACCTCGTTGCCGGTGATCATCCACGATCTCGGCGGCGATCAGGCCGCGTTCACGTGGGTCGTGACAGCAACGCTCCTGACGACGGCGATCTCGACGCCCGTCTGGGGCAAGCTCGCCGACCTGGTAAACCGCAAGCTCCTCTTCCAACTCGCGATCGGCGTCTTCGTGATCGCAACAGCCGCGGCGGGATTCGCTCCGAACACCGAGTGGCTGATCGCCATGCGTGCCGTGCAGGGCATCGGCGCCGGAGGCCTTGCGGCGCTCAGCCAGGTGATCATGGCCGACATCATCAGTCCCCGCGAGCGCGGCCGCTACATGGGTCTGTTCGGCGCCGTCATGGCACTTGCGACGATCGGCGGGCCTCTGGTGGGCGGTGTCATCACCGACGGGATCGGCTGGCGCTGGAACTTCTACGTCGCCCTCCCCTTCGCCGTAGCCGCCCTCATCATCGTGCAGCGCACCCTGCATCTGAAGCCGCTGGCAGCACGGAAGGTCTCGATCGACTACCTCGGCATTGTTCTGCTCTCGGCTGCCGTCTCGCTTCTGCTGATCTGGGTGACCCTCGCCGGCGACTCCTTCGACTGGTGGAGCGTTACGACCGTGCTCATGGTGGGCGGCGCCATCCTCGCGGCGATTCTGTTCATCCTGGTCGAGCTGCGCTCGCGCGAACCGCTCGTCCCGCTCTCGATGTTCCGGAGCCGCACGTTCACGCTCGCGGTGCTCGCCTCGATCGCCACCGGCATCGCGATGTTCGGAGCCTCGGTGTTCCTCAGCCAGTACATGCAGCTGGCCCGGGGTGCCACGCCGACCGAGGCCGGGCTGATGACGATTCCGATGATCGGCGGCCTGCTGGTGGCATCCGTCGGCGTCGGCCAGCTGATCACACGCTTCGGGCACTGGAAGCCCTACCTCATCGCCGGGAGCATCTCGCTGATCGCCGGGTCCGCCCTGCTGACGACGATCCACTACGACACGAACTTCGCTCTCGTCTCGCTGTACATGTTCCTCCTCGGCGCCGGCATCGGGATGACGATGCAGAACCTCGTGCTCGTCGTCCAGAACACGACCGAGCCCACAAAGATCGGCGTTGCAAGCTCCGGCGTCACCTTCTTCCGAAGCCTCGGTGGCAGCGTCGGCGTCGCCGTCATGGGCGCCGCCCTGGCCAGCAGCGTCACCGACCTGCTGGGAGGACGCAAGGATGACATCACCGCCGCGCTCGGGGCCCTCGGCGACCAAGCATCGACCTGGGCCTCTCAGCTGCAGTCGGGATCCCTCCCGCAGGTGTCTGCGATGCCCGAAGGTCTGCGGGTCATCTTCGAAGACGTCTATGCTCAAGGCATCTCACAGTCCTTCCTGATCCTGGTCCCGTTCGCGATCGTGAGCCTCATCGCCATCGCGTTCTTGCCGAACGTCCCCCTGACACGGATGACGAACCGCGAGCGGCTGGAAGCGAGCGAAGCCGACCTCGCCACCGTGTCGGTCGCGGAGGGCATGGAAACTCTCACCGCCACTGGGGACTTCCCGACGGATGCCAACGGTTCCCGCAGCGGCGAGACTGCTCGCGCGGCATCCAACTCGAGGTCGCCGCGATGAGCGAATCCGAAGCTCCCGATGAGCTCGACCCGGCGGCGCGCGAGCACCGCGCAGCAGTCGACCGACTCGAGGGGGCGATCTCCGAGCTCATCTCACGCATCCGAAAGTTCTACGCGCAGATCGCCGACGAGGTGAGCCCGGGAATGCTCCCCGGGACGTTCAAGCTCCTGGCCACGATCGGCCGCATCGGTCCCACAACATCGTCAACTCTCGCCCATCGCCTGACCGCCGACAAGGGAATGATCAGCCGGCAGATCAGTGAACTCGAAGGCCTCGGCTTCATCGAGCGGACCGCTGATCCGGATGACCGCCGGTCGCGGCTGATCTCCCTCACCGCGGAGGGAAGAAAGCGACTGGATGCCGCGCGTGCACCGTACGAGCGGATGCTTTCCCGCACCCTCGCGGAGTGGCCCACCGAGTCGATCGACGATCTCACCGATCTGCTCACCGCTTTTGCATCCGGCGACATCCCGAAACGCTGACTGACGCGTCTTATCGGCTCGGTGACACCGACGTAACACGAGCGAGACAATCGCGCGGTTGACTGAGATCACCTCGCGGAGGGCGGGGTTCCACTGGTCGTCCAGTGTCACGTCGGCGCCGATGTGCACGACCCTGAGACGACGTATTCGCGGAAGGAGCGACCGATGCGATTCCGGCCGCTACGCCAATCCCACGAAACCCAGGCATTCTCGACCGAACCCACAGAGGTGCCGGAGGTGATGCGGGCGGTCACTGTCGCCCAGTGGGGCGCTCCCCGCGTCCTGACCGAGGCCACCGTCCCCGTGCCACGCCCCGTTCTGAGCGAGGTGCTCGTGCGTGTGGTTGCTGCAGGCGTGAACCCGATCGATGCCAAGACCCGCGCGGGCAAGGGGCTCGCCCCTGCCGTCTCCGAGCTACCCGGCATCCTCGGGTTCGATTTCAGCGGCGTCGTCGTCGAGTCGCCGTTCGAGACGCATCCGTTCCCTGTCGGCACCGAGGTCTTCGGCATGGCAGGGTTTCCTCGCACGCCCGGAAGCTACGCGGAGTATGTCGTCGCACCGACGCTGTCGCTCGCGCGAAAGCCTGCCTCCCTCTCGCACGTCGAGGCAGCAGGAGTTCCGGTGGCGGCCCTCACGGCATGGGGCCTGGTGGTCGAGACCGCTCACGCCCACGAGGGTCAGCGCATCCTCATCCACGCGGGAAGCGGAGGCGTGGGGCATTTCGCCGTGCAGTTCGCTGCCTACTTCGGCGCTCATGTGACAGCCACGGCATCGGGCGCCAATGCCCCCTGGCTGCGCGACCTCGGCGCGTCAGTCGTCATCGACCACACCTCGACGCGCTTCGAGGAGGTCGTGCACGATATGGATGTCGTCATCGACCTCGTCGGCAACGTCACCGACTCGATCGGCACACGCTCCCTCTCGGTCCTGCGTCCCGGTGGGATCTACATTCTCGTGCCCACCGGATCATGGCCGGAGTATCGCGAAGCAGCGGCAACGGCAGGCGTCCGCGCAACCAGCTACAAGGTCATTCCGGAAGGTGCGACACTCGCGACCATCGCCCGCTTGCTGGACTCCCGGTCGATCCAGGTCTACATCGACCACGTCCTCGACCTCGCCGACGCGGCGAAGGCACACACCGACATCGAGGGCGGACACACGCGCGGCAAGATCGTGCTGCGCGTCAGCGACGATTGAGGCTGGGCGCAGGTCGAAGCACCCGTCGCCCCTCCTCGACGATCTCGGCGGCCACGGCATCCAGGAGCGGCGACCGCAGGTTCCACTGCTGCCAGTGCAGGGGAACGTCAATCGGCGGACCTCCCAAGCGCACGAGCGCGCCGCTCTCGAGCCCGGCATCGGACTGAAAGCCCGGGAGCAGCCCCCACCCGAATCCGAGCCCGACTGCCTGGGCAAAATCATGCGATGCCGGGACATAGTGCCTCGGAGCATCCGCACCCGAGATCCCCTGCTCCCGCATCCAGGAGTCTTGCAGGTCGTCGCGACGGTCGAACTGCACGAGCGGAGCTGCAGCCAGCGCACGGCTGTCGCTCCGTGAGGCGTCGAGGTAGCGCGCCACGAAATCGGGGGTGGCAACGGCCTCGTAGCGCATGACCCCCAACGCGGTCACGCGACACCCTGCTACCGGCTCGGCACGAGACGTCACGGCGCCCATCACAGTGCCGCCCTCGAGGAGTGCGGCGGTGAAGTCCTGATCGTCGCGGTGAAGATCGAACACGATCGGATGCCGCGCGCTCAGGCGTGCCAGCGGTGTGAGGAACCAGGTGGCGAGCGAGTCAGCATTGACCGCCAGCGGCACCGAAACTGGCCCCTCGTCGGCCCCGTCCTCTGCGCGGAGCCCACCGATGCCGGCGAGAGCATCGTGCTCGAGCACGCGCGCCTGACGAGCAAGCCGGATGACAGCATCTCCGGCATCCGTCGGGCGAACGGGCTTCGAGCGCACCAGCAACACCCGCCCGAGCTGATCTTCGATCGCCCGCAGGCGCTGGCTGACCGCGCTCGGCGTCATCCGCATCCGTCGCGCCGCAGCCTCGAGCGTTCCCTCCTCGGCGATGATCGCCACCGTCTCGGCCAGGTCGAAGTCGATCTTCATATGAAGCGATACTAATGCTTCGTGAGAATCTTTAGCTGGAGCTGATTCGGACTCGCCGTTAGCGTCGAGGGGTGCTCACTCCCCTCCTCGCCGGTCTCGGGCTCGGCCTGTCTCTGATCGTCGCCATCGGCGCCCAGAACCTCTTCGTGCTGCGCCAAGGCATCCGTCGGGAACACGTGCTCGCGGTGGTCGTCGTGTGCGCCGCATCTGATGCAATCCTCATCGTGCTGGGCGTCTCCGGTGTCGGACTCGCACTGGCGGCACTGCCGTGGCTGGTGACCGCTGTGCGATGGGCGGGCGCGGCCTTCCTCGTGGGGTACGGCCTCCTCGCCGCCAGGCGCGCGTGGCGCCCCTCCGGAGTACTCACTGTCGACCCGTCGACCGAAGCCGCCGGAGACTCTGCCGCCGAGCCGTCGTCGGCGATCCACGCGGTGACCACAGAGACGCGGCTGTCGACGACCGTGCTCACGGTCCTCGCGCTCACCTGGCTGAACCCGCACGTCTATCTCGACACGGTGTTTCTGCTCGGCAGCGTCGCCACCACCCACGGGGATGATCGCTGGGTCTTCGCGCTCGGCGCCGTGGCCGCGAGTGTCCTCTGGTTCAGCGCACTCGGGTTCGGAGCCCGGTATCTCGGGCGGTGGCTCGCCACGCCGCGTGCCTGGCGCATCCTCGATGCCATCATCGCCGTCGTCATGATCACCCTCGGCGTCAGTCTCGTCCTGGGCGGATAAATGACAACGGCCCCCGCCGCAGCGGAGGCCGTTGTCGTTTCAGAGCGTTGCTCAGGCGATGCTGTTGACATCCAGCGGGATGCCGGGGCCGAACGTGGTCGACACTGCACCCTTCTGGATGTAGCGGCCCTTCGAGCTCGAGGGCTTGAGGCGGACGATCTCGTCGAGCGCAGCCTTCAGGTTCTCATCGAGCTGCTCGGCCGAGAACGACGCCTTGCCGACAACGAAGTGCACGTTGGCGTGCTTGTCGACACGGAACTCGATCTTTCCGCCCTTGATCTCCTCGACCGCCTTGGCGGGGTTGGGGGTCACGGTGCCGGTCTTGGGGTTGGGCATGAGGCCTCGGGGACCGAGGACCTTACCCAGACGCCCGACCTGGCCCATCAGCTCCGGGGTCGACACTGCAGCGTCGAACGCGGTGTAGCCGCCGGCGACCTTTTCGATGAGCTCGGCGCCGCCGACCTCGTCAGCACCTGCAGCGATCGCCGCTTCGGCAGCCGGACCGGTTGCGAACACGATGACGCGCGCGGTCTTGCCGGTGCCGTGGGGCAGGATGACGGTGCCGCGCACCATCTGGTCTGCCTTACGCGGGTCGACCGAGAGCTTGAGGGCGACCTCGACGGTGGAGTCGAACTTCTTCGATCCCGTCTCCTTCGCCAGGTTCACTGCCTCGCTCGGCGAGTAGAACTTGCCTGCCTCGATCTTCGAAGCTGCTTCGTTGTAAGCCTTGGACTTGGTAGCCATTGTCGTTATCCCCCTCAGTCCTCGACCGTGATGCCCATGGAACGGGCGGTGCCGGCGATGATCAACGAGGCTGCCTCGATGTCGTTCGCGTTCAGGTCGGGCATCTTGGTCTCGGCGATCTGACGGACCTGCTCCTTGGTGAGCTTCGCGACCTTGACGGTGTGCGGGGTCTTGGAACCCTTCTGCACGCCCGCGGCCTTCTTGATCAGCTCGGCTGCCGGCGGGGTCTTGAGGATGAACGTGAAGCTGCGGTCCTCGTAGACGGTGATTTCCACGGGGATGACGTTGCCACGCTGCGACTCGGTCGCGGCGTTGTACGCCTTGCAGAACTCCATGATGTTGACGCCATGCTGACCGAGCGCGGGCCCGATCGGCGGCGCCGGGTTGGCTGCACCGGCGTTGATCTGAAGCTTGATCAGGCCGGTCACCTTCTTCTTCGGTGCCATTCTTCTTTCCTTTCATCGAGCGGATGCCTGCGGCATCCTCTCTCCCGCAGCCCGGCGGTTCCGGGAGCGGTGGTCTGTGTGGTGACTCTGGCTAGAGCTTGGTCGCTCTAGAGCTTGGTCACCTGGTCGAACGACAGCTCGACCGGAGTCTCGCGTTCGAACAGCGAAACGAGCACCGTGAGCTTGCCGCTTTCGGGCTTGATCTCGCTGATCGTGCCGGGAAGACCCGCGAACGAGCCTTCCTTGATCGTGATGGTCTCGCCGACCTCGAAGTCGACTTCCGCCGGAATCGCGCGAGCGACCGGCTGACCCTTCTTGGCGGCGCCACCCTTGGCCGGAGCGGTCTCCTTGACCTCGACGAGAGACTTCAGCATCGTGAAGGCCTCTTCGAAACGCAGCGGCGTCGGGTTGTGCGCGTTGCCGACGAATCCGGTGACACCGGGAGTGTGGCGAACGACCGACCAGGTGTCTTCGTTGAGCTCCATGCGCACCAGCACGTAGCCGGGGATGCGCACGCGGGTGACCATCTTGCGCTGGCCGTTCTTGATCTCGACAACATCTTCCATCGGAACTTCGATCTGGTAGATGTCTTCTTCGACCTCGAGCGTCGACTTACGCTGCTCGATGTTGGCCTTCACCTTGCGCTCGAAGCCGGCGTAGGAGTGGATGACGTACCACTTGCCCGGCAGCGACCGCAGTTCGGCACGGAACGCCTCGTACGGGTCTTCCTCGGTCTCGTCCTCGTCGGCGTCGTCGTCACCGAGCTCGGGGCCATCGTACGGTGTGACCTCTTCGGCGGCGTGTGCCGCGCGCTCGGCTTCTTCCTCGGCGAGGTCGTCGGCCAGGACCTCGGCAGCGGCTTCTGCCTCCGCCGCCTCGTCGATCTCGAGTGCATCGTTCACGATCGCATCAGCCTCCGGGTCGCTCACCTCGACGTCGTCGTCGTCCGAGTAGTCCACGTCGTCGTCCTCATCCTCGATGTGGATGGCGACGTGCTCGGCCGCATCGCTCTGGTGCTCTTCGCGCGCGAGCTCGTTGCCCTCCTGGGCCTCGTCCTCCTCAGAGGACTGCTCGGCCGAGGGCGCCCAGTCGGCGTCGTCGAGAAATCGTTCAGACACGTGTTTCGTTCACTTCCATTTGATCGGGCGCGACACAGCATCCTGCCCGCACCGTGAGGACGAGCAGATCAGGCGGGAACGCCGAAGACCTGTGTCGTCACCCAGAGGAACACGAAGTCCATTCCGTACACGAGCGCCATCATGATGACGACGAACCCGAGCACGACTGCCGTGTACTTCAGGAGCTCCTGGCGCGTCGGGGTGACGACCTTACGAAGCTCCGCAAAGACCTGACGGATGAACAGGGCGATCCGCGCGAAGACGTTCAGCTTCTTCTCGCGAGGAGCGCTGCCGCTGGCAACGATCTCGCCCTTGGCGTCATCCTGGACCATGTATCCCACCTGGTTGCTTCTGTTGTGCCAGCTTGCGCTGGCGCGCAGGGCGGACAGGAATCGAACCTGCAACCTGCGGTTTTGGAGACCGCTGCTCTGCCAATTGAGCTACCGCCCTAAAGACCCGAGGGCCTTAGGTACCTGCAGTCTTCTGCCGCGACGTGAAAGAAGGGGGTCGCCCGATCGCGGGCACGGCGAAAGAATGCAGATTTCTACTGCAGGTCCAGTGTACGGCATGCCCTCCCGACGGGCGAACTGCCCCCGAGTCTTACGGGGCGTCTAGGCACGGCGTGAAGACGGCGATCACCAGAATCGGTGAGTCGTAGCTGACGGTTGCGACGATGCCGCTCTCGTCGACCCACGCGCCATCCTTTCCCGCGATCCCGTCGGCGTCGATCGGCGTCCACTCCTCGGGATCGATCTCTTCCGTGACGGCATCGACGAGCGCATCCTCGGCCGCATAATCCGCGCCCACCGAAACGGAGCCGACCGCGGTGAAAACCCGTTGCACGCCGCGATCCTGCTCACCGCAGGGTTGTTCCTCGGGGCTCGCGACCTCGAGGGTTCGAAGGATTCCCTCTTCGGTCGCCCCCGCCACACCCACCAGGGCGTCGAAGGCGGATTCGGCATCCGACTCGAGCTCAGCGATATCCGGCCCAGCGCACGCCGCGAGCAGCACGGATGCCGACAGCAGACCGACCGCGAACGTCGCTGCTTGCCGTACCCGCGGCGCACGCTGACCCCCCGTCATGGGCGAACCACCGCTCTGACTTCAAACTCCTCGGGCGTCGGAGCGCTCGTTCGCACCCCGAGCCCGACGAGCTGATCGACGAACCAGCCGTCGTGCCAGTCGCCGATATCGCACGGCGACGATGAACCCTCGAAGGCGGATCGGTCGACGCCGTGCTCATACACCGCGCGGCAGCTCGCATCGGTCTCGAGCGCCCACTCATAGTCGTCGTGAGTGATTCCGGCACGCTCGGCCGCCAGCAGGTACGGAAAGTAGTTCTGGTACTGGTACCAGTGCATAGCCTCGTGCACGAAGATCGGCCAGGCCAGGTGCTCGACTCCCGGCTCCCACGCGACGAAGAGCCAGTCGGGGTAGCCGGTTTGATAGCAGCCGCCGACAACGAGATATCCCGGGCCGTCCTCCTGCCCGGCGTAACCGCAATTTTCCGGACCGGAATCGAAGATCACCGTGACGTCAGCAGCTCCGATCGCGTCCAGGAACGCACGGCCCTGCGGGTCGTCGCCCGGAAAGGCCTGCCCACCCGGGTTGGGGGCAGCGGGTTGCGGCGCCGCATCCTGTTCCAGCCACTGCGCGATCCACGCTGCGTCGGCCTCCCATGCTGCTGCAGCCTCGACGTACCGCCCGCGGGCGCCGCGGATGTCGGCGGCGAAGGCCCTGCTCTCGGCGAATACGTCAGCGATGGCATCCGCCTGAGATGCGGTGACCGTGGTGGGCCTGCGGTCGGCTGTCAGCCATTCCAGGCCGATGACCGCTGAGATTCCGAGCGCGACGGTGACGGTTCCGGCGAGCACCGGAATCCACAAGCGCGCGGGGTTCACCTCACCATGATCGGGCATGAAGCAGCCCGGATGCCGAGCGCCGGGCTCAATAGTCGGCGATGCCGTAGCGGTCTGGCTCGGGCCCGCGGCGGAAGCTGCGACCCGACATCGTCTCGGCACTCACGCGGACGTAGTGATACTTCAACGTCGGCAGCCAAGGTCGAAGCGCAAGCTCATCAGCAGCTTCGACCTCTTCCTCGGTCGCAAGGCGCTGCGCCCGACCGCGGATGATGACGCTCCACGCCGCGGCATCGGTGTAGTGATCGACTTCGAAGAGCACTTCATCGTTGACGGTGAGCTCGACGAGCTTGCTGCCCGCGGCGGTGCGGAACACGACAGTGTCCCGGTCGACGACGTAGTTGACGGGGAAGATGTCCAAGACATCTCCCACCCGGGTGACCAGGCGCCCCAGCTCTTCGCCTGCCAGAAGCTGCCAGCACTCGGCATCGCTGAGAGTGGCGACGACATCGTCCATCATCTCTTCCATGCCCTCATTGTGGGCGCGCGTTGCGGGCGCCGCTAGGGACCCTTGGCCCTGGCGGCGCCCGCAACGAAGGGTTCAGGCGACGCGGATGAGTTTCTTGTTGACGAACTCGTCTGCCGCGAGCAAGCCCATCTCACGCGAGGTACCAGAGCGCTTCACGCCACCGAAGGGAAGCTCGGGGCTGTCGGCGAGCACGATGTTGACATAGACCATGCCAGCCTCGATGGCGTCGGCCATCCGCTCAGCCTGCTCGGGGTCGGTCGTGAACACGTAGGAGCCGAGTCCGTAACTTGTCGCGTTCGCCACGGCGACCGCCTCGGCTTCGTCGGCGACGCGGTAGACCACTCCCGCTGGGCCGAACAGTTCCTCACGATAGATGTCGTTGTCGGCCGTGACGCCGGTGAGAACGGTCGCGGGGTAGAACGCCCCGTCCCGCTCCCCGCCGAGCTCGACCGTGGCGCCCTGCGCGACGGCGCGGTTCACCTGCTCTTCGAGCCGCTCGGCAGCAGCCAGCGACGAGAGCGGACCGATCACCGTGTCATCGGCGAAGGGGTCACCGAGGGGAGCCGCAGCCATGGCCGCCACGAACTTCTCGAGGAACGCGTCGTAGAGCTCGTCGATGATGATGAAACGCTTGGGGGCGTTGCAGGACTGGCCGTTGTTGTCGAGCCGCGCCTCGACCGCCATCTCCACCGTGGCGTCGAGATCGTCGGTCGAGAGCACGATGAACGGATCGGAGCCGCCGAGCTCGAGTGCAACCTTCTTCAGGTTGCGACCGGCGATCTCGGCGACGGCGGCACCCGCGCGCTCCGAACCGGTGACCGAGACACCCTGAACACGAGGATCAGCAATCACTGTCGCGGCCTGCTCGTTGGTCAGCCGCACATCGACGTAGGCACCCTCCGGGAACCCGGCATCCCGATAGATCGCCGCAATCGCCGCTGCCGACTCGGGGCACTGGGGTGCGTGCTTGAGCAGGATGGTGTTGCCGATGACCAGGTTCGGGGCGGCGAAACGTGCGACCTGGTAGTACGGGAAGTTCCACGGCATGATGCCCAGCAGCACGCCTAGCGGCGAACGGCGGATGACGGCAGTTCCCTCGGCGAGGATGTCGAGAGGGGTGTCACCGGTGATCTTCTCGTAGTTGTCGGCGTAGTACTCGGTGATGTCGGCAGCGAAGTCGACCTCACCGAGAGCCGCGGACAGCGGCTTACCCATCTCGCGCACGACGATCTGGGCCAGCTCCTCTCGCCTCTCGCGGTGCAGCTGCGCCGCGCGCCGCACGAGCTCAGCGCGCTCGGCAGGAGTCGAGGCGCGACCCCACGTGCGGTATGCATCATCGGCTGCCGCAATCGCAGCGACGGTCTCGGCATCCGTCATGGTCGGGTAGGTGGCAAGCGTCTCCCCGGTAGCGGGATTGACGACGGCGTAGGTACTCATGGGTCCTCCTCGGTCGGCAGCGAACGGTGGTCGGTTGGTCACGACGATGACAGGACGTGCGCCAACACGTCCAGAGCATCATCGAGCAGGTCATCACCAATGACCAGGGGTGGCAGGAAACGGATCACATTGCCGTAGGTCCCGCAGGTGAGCATGAGCACGCCCTCATCGAGTGCCGCACGCACCACGCGCGAGGTCAGTGCGGCATCCGGGTCGCCCGTGGCAGGGTCCACGAACTCGACCGCGATCATGGCCCCCTTCCCCCGGATATCACCCAGACGCGGGTCGGATGCCTGAATCTCTCGCAACCGGTGTTCGAGAACGTCACCGATGTGCCGGGCACGGGCCGACAGGTCCTCGGTCTCGTAGACCTCGATGGCCGCGAGGGCGGCGGCGCAGGCGACGGGGTTGCCGCCGTAGGTTCCGCCGAGGCCACCCGTGTGCGAGGCATCCATGATCTCGGCGCGTCCAGTGACGGCAGCAAGCGGCAGTCCACCGGCGATGCCCTTGGCCGTCGTGATGAGGTCGGGGACGATGCCGAACAGGTCGCTCGCGAACATCGCGCCGGTGCGGGCGAATCCGGTCTGGATCTCGTCGGCGATCAGGACGACCCCGTTGGCGTTCGCCCACTCCTGCAGAGCAGGAAGGAAACCGTCGGCGGGAACGATGAACCCGCCCTCACCCTGGATCGGCTCGATGATGATCGCCGCGACATCCGTCACTCCGACGTGCTTCTCGATGACACCGATCGCCCGCTTGGCCGCCGCGGCACCGTCGAGCCCATCTCGGTACGGGTACGACATCGGTGCACGGTAGATCTCCGGAGCGAACGGGCCGAATCCTGCCTTGTAGGGCATGTGCTTGGCGGTAAGGGCCATGGTGAGGTTGGTGCGGCCGTGGTAGCCGTGGTCGAAGGCGACGACAGCCTGCCGTCCCGTGTGCTTGCGGGCGATCTTGACCGCGTTCTCGACAGCCTCAGCACCCGAGTTGAACAGTGCGGTCTTCTTCTCGTGATCGCCAGGAGTGATGCGGTTGAGCGCCTCGGCGACCGCCACGTAAGGCTCGTAGGGCGCCACCATGAAACACGTGTGAGTGAACTGGGCGACCTGCTGCTGCACAGCCGCGACCACGGCGGGGTGCGCGTTACCGATGGAGGTGACGGCGATGCCGGAGCCGAGGTCCACGATCGAGTTCCCGTCGGCGTCCAGCAGGATGCCGCCGCCTGCCGCCACGATCGACAGCGGAGCCGTGTGCCCCACGCCCGCCGACACGGCAGCGGCCTTGCGGGCCATGAGTTCCTGCGAACGCGGTCCCGGGATGGGGGTTACGAGGCGTCGCTCCTGCGGGAGCGTGGGGCCGCCGAGCGGGACCGTGAGACTATCGAGTTGGCTCATGTCGTGAGGATAGCTGCACGATCGATCGCGCGCGACCCGTGCAACTCGAACGTCGGAATCCGTCGTCCATCATCACTTACGCGACGGCTCCCGTCGTGGGAGAATCATCGCGTGATCAATGGCGGCGTGTCGTGGTGGTGGCGAGACATCGGCGGCACTCCCGCCCCGCGCGCACCGCTTCCCGGTGACCTTGCGCTCGACGTCTGCATCGTCGGCGCCGGGTACACCGGACTATGGGCGGCGTACTACCTCAAGCGGGCGCAACCCGACCTGCGCGTGGGCGTGATCGAGCAGAGCTTCGCCGGCTTTGGAGCGTCGGGGCGCAACGGTGGCTGGCTGACGAACTCAGTCACGGGAGGGCGTGAGCAATACGTCGCCCGCCACGGACGGGATGCCGCGATCGCGCAGCAGCGAGCGCTCAACGACACCGTGCGTGAGGTGATCGAGGTCGCACGCAGCGAGGGCATTGACGCCGACATCGTCAGGGGCGGCGAACTCGAGATCGCCCGCACCCCCGCGCAGCTCGCCCGGCTTCGGAAAACGGCTGCCGAAGACCTGGCATGGCCGCACACTGATGTGCAAGAACTGGATGCCGCGGCCACGCGATCCCGTATCGACGTCGCCGGCGCGGTGGGAGGGATCTGGCATCCGCACTGCGCACGCATCCACCCCGCGAAGCTCGCGGCGGGCCTGGCTATGGCCGTGGAAAGGGCGGGCGTGAGCATCTTCGAGCAGACGACAGCTCGATCGATCGAACCCGGATGCGTCGACACGGATCGGGGCATGGTGCGCGCGGATGCCGTCATCCGAGCCACCGAAGGCTTCACCGCGAACCTCCGTCAGGAGCACCGCACGTGGCTGCCGATGAATTCGTCGATGATCATCACCGAGCCCCTGCCTGCCGGGGCGTGGGACGCGATCGGCTGGTCGGGGCGAGAGACCCTCGGCGATTTCGCCCACGTCTACATGTACGCGCAGCGAACTGCTGACGATCGCATCGCCTTCGGGGGTCGAGGCGTCCCATACCGGTACGGGTCTCGCGTCGACACGAACGGACGGACGCAGGAGCGCACGATCCGCTCCCTCACGGGCCTCCTGCACGACTTCTTCCCAGCCACCCGCGGTGTGCCCCTCGCTCATGCGTGGGCCGGTGTGCTCGGGGTGCCGCGCGACTGGTCGGCTACTGTCGGCTTCGACCTGCAGACGGGCATCGGCTGGGCAGGCGGCTACGTCGGAACGGGAGTGACCGCAACCAATCTCGCCGGACGCACCCTCGCCGATCTGGTGTTGCGTCGAGGCACCGATCTCACCCGCCTGCCCTGGGTGGATCATCGCGCGAAGCGGTGGGAGATCGAACCACTGCGGTGGACCGCCGTGAACGCGATCTACGCCGCCTACCGCGGCGCTGACCGGCTCGAAGCGCGCGGCGGGGCACGAACGTCGGCACTGGCGCGAGTCGCCGACCTCATCGCCGGGCGCTGAGGCTCGGCCAGCTCAGTCGGGTGCGTGAGCCTCGAGGAACTCGTAGACATCCGTCGTGTCCACCCCGGGGAAGGCCCCGGTTGGCAAAGTAGCGAGCAGCGTGCGCGGGGTCCGCACGTTCGGCCACGAGTGACCACGCCAGGATGACTCGAGTTCTGCCGGCGCACGGCGACAGCACACCTCCACCGAATGCCGCGAGACCCCGCGGTTGGTCGTCTCGCGCCCGATGAACCACTTGGTGTCGTCGAATCGCACTCCCACACTGATCGAATGGAGGCCCTCGGAGGAGGGCTCGACGCGGGCCGTGCACCAGTAGGTGCCGTTCCCGGTATCGGTGTACTGGAAGTACGGGTTGAAGCGGTCGGGGATGTCGAACACGACGCGGCTCGTCCACTTGCGGCAGCACATCTGCCCCTCGATGGAACCGAACCGGTCGGTCGGGAAGTTCACGTCATCGTTCTCGTAGGCCTTGGTGATCGTGCCCGACTCATGGACCTTCAGAAAGTGAACGGGTAGGTCAAGGTGGACCGTCGCGAGATTGGTGAAGCGGTGAGCGGCAGTCTCGTACGAGACCGAATACGCGTCCCGCAGGTCTTCGATAGAGAGGGCGCGGTGAGACTTTGCCTCCTGCAGGAAAGGCACGACGTCGGCCTCCGGCATCAGGAGCGCCCCCGTCAGATAGTTGATCTCCACGCGCTGGCGAAGGAAGTCACCGTAGCTCGCGGGCTCGTCGTGCCCCAGGATGCGGCTCGCCAGCGACTGCAGCACGGCGGTGCGGGCATCCCGCTTGCTCGCGATCGTGCTCGAGAGGTAGAGCCGCCCGTGCTTGAGATCCAGAACGCTGCGGGTAGTGAGGGGCACATCGGAGACGTAGTGAATCGTGAACCCGAGGTGGGCGGCAATGTCGGATGCCGTGCGCTGCGTGAGCGGGCCTCCGGTGTGCCCGACGGCGGCCAACAGGTCGCGCGCGTGAGCCTCGAGGTCGGCGAAGTAGTTCTGCTGACTGGTCATGAGCCGGCGCAGGGACAGGTTCGCGCGGCGCGCCACTTCCGGTGTGGCTGCCCGTTCGTCTCGCAGCCGCTCGATCTCGCCCTGCAACGCAAGCATCGCCGCGAGCACCTCATCGGGGAGTGAGCGACCGATGCGAAACGGGGAGATTCCGAGCGCCTGGAAGGTTGGCCCCCGCATCGCCCGCTCGAGGGAAACCTCCATCGTGGCGCGCTCATCCAGCGTCTCCGATTCCAGCAGCGCGTCCAGATTCGTCCCGAGAGCACGCGCGATGGTGCGCAGCAGTGTGAGCTTGGGTTCCCGCTTTCCGTTCTCGATCATCGACAGCTGGCTCGGGGCACGGTCGACCGCAGCCGCGAGGTCATCGAGGGTCATCCCCCGCTCGGTGCGCAACTGGCGGATGCGCCTGCCGATGGTGAGTGTGTCGATGACGTCGTCGTCATCCGTTGTGATCGTCGGGAGGGACTCTTCCGGCGCTGTGAGGCTCGTCATGCCGCCGATTCTGTCACAGAAACGGAATTTCGCGCGATCTTCACAACTGATCCGGCCAGGTTGGCAGCAAAACTTCACGGAGAGTAGGTGCACGACGACAAACCAGGCGTCGATCCACCGGATGACGAAGACGGCGGATGAGAGACCAGACAGGACGGATGCGCCATGACTGCAACCACGACCCCGATGCCCGCCCGGACGGCTCCCGTGCCGACCTCGAGCGCCGCGGCGGTGCTCGATGTCGTCGGGCCGATCCGCGATCGATACGACGAGATCCTCACGCCTGACGCGCTCGCGTTTCTGACCGAGCTGCACTCCCGATTCTCGGCTCGCCGTCACGACCGTCTGGCCGACCGGATGCGCCGCCGCTTCGAGATCGGCAACGGCCACGACCCGCAGTTCCGCGACGACACCGCGCACATCCGTCACGACGACGAGTGGCGGGTCGCCGGCGCAGGCCCCGGCCTCGAGGACCGTCGGGTCGAGATCACCGGCCCCACCGACCCGAAGATGACGATCAATGCCCTCAACTCCGGAGCGAAGGTGTGGCTCGCCGACCAGGAGGATGCCACCAGCCCCACCTGGAAGAACGTGATCGAGGGACAGCTGAGCCTGTACGACGCGATCCGCGGCCAGCTGTCGTTCACGAGCCCCGAAGGCAAGAGCTACGAGGTCACCGCCGAGCAGACCCCCACGATCGTGATGCGCCCGCGCGGCTGGCACCTGGTCGAGAAGCACCTGCGGTACACCGACCGAACCGGACGCGCAATGGATGCCTCGGGTTCGCTCGTGGACTTCGGCCTGTACTTCTTCCACAACGCGAAGCAGCTGATCGAGAACGGCGTCGGACCGTACTTCTACATCGCCAAGCTCGAGTCAGCAGAAGAAGCCAAGCTCTGGGACGACGTTTTCACGTTCAGTGAGCGCTACCTCGGCATCGAGCACGGCACGATCCGAGCCACCGTGCTGATCGAGACTCTGCCCGCCGCCTTCGAGATGGAGGAGATCCTCTTCGAGATGCGCGACCACGTCGCCGGCCTGAACGCCGGCCGCTGGGACTACATCTTCTCGATCATCAAGAACTACCGCGGTCGCGGCGCGCGGTTCGTCCTCCCGGACCGCAGCGAGGTGACCATGACGGTGCCCTTCATGCGCGCCTACACCGAGCTGCTCGTGAAGACCTGCCACAAGCGGGGAGCGTTCGCGATCGGAGGCATGAGCGCGTTCATCCCCAACCGCCGCGACCCGGAGGTCACCGAGCGTGCCTTCGAGAAGGTGGCCGCCGACAAGAAGCGCGAGGCCGGCGACGGGTTCGATGGCACGTGGGTGGCCCACCCCGACCTCATCCCCGTCGCGCGGGCCGAGTTCGACGCCGTGCTCGGCGACCGACCCAACCAGCTCGACCGGCAGCGCCCCGAGGTGTCGGTGCGTGCCGCTGACCTCATCGACGTGCACATCGGTCGCCCGATCACGGCATCCGGTGTCTACGGCAACGTGTCGGTGGCGATCCGATACATCGAGGCGTGGTTGCGGGGCCTCGGCGCCGTCGCGATCGACAACCTCATGGAGGACGCCGCGACAGCGGAGATCAGCCGCTCGCAGATCTGGCAGTGGATCCACCAGGACCGCACCACCGACGACGGCACGCCCATCACGCGCGAGTACGTCGAGGGCCTCATCACACAGGTGCTGGGTGAGGTGACTCGCTTCGAGGGCGACCGGTTCGACGACGCGGCAGCGATCTTCCGCGAGGTGGCACTCGGGAGCGACTTCCCCGCCTTCCTCACCCTCCCCGCCTATTCGCGCTACCTGGTCGAGACCGACTGACTGCGCACGAGACCGACGACGAAGGACACGACATGACCACCTACCAGGACGACATCGCCGCCATCCGGGAACTCAAGCACCAGCACGGTTCCAGCTGGGATGCCATCAACCCCGAGTCCGTGGCACGGATGCGGGCACAGAACCGGTTCCGCACGGGACTGGAGATCGCCCAGTACACCGCCGACATCATGCGCCGCGACATGGCCGAGTACGACGCCGACTCGTCGCTGTACACGCAGTCACTCGGCGTCTGGCACGGCTTCATCGGCCAGCAGAAGCTGATCTCGATCAAGAAGCACCTCAAGAGCACGAATAAGCGCTACCTCTACCTGTCGGGGTGGATGGTCGCGGCGCTCCGCTCCGAGTTCGGGCCGCTGCCTGACCAGTCGATGCACGAGAAGACCGCGGTCCCTGCGCTCATCGAAGAGCTCTACACGTTCCTCCGTCAGGCCGACGCTCGCGAGCTGGATCTGCTGTTCACGAAGCTGGATGCCGCACGCGCCGCCGGCGACGAGACGGCAGCGGAGTTCATCCAGAGCCAGATCGATAACTACGAGACCCACGTGGTGCCGATCATCGCTGACATCGACGCCGGCTTCGGAAACCCCGAGGCCACGTACCTGCTGGCCAAGAAGATGATCGAGGCTGGCGCTTGCGCCATCCAGATCGAGAACCAGGTCTCGGATGAGAAGCAGTGCGGTCACCAGGACGGCAAGGTGACGGTGCCCCACGAGGACTTCATCGCCAAGCTCACCGCGGTGCGCTATGCCTTCCTGGAGCTAGGCATCGACAACGGCATCATCGTGGCGCGCACCGACTCGCTCGGCGCGGGGCTCACACAGAAGCTCGCGGTCACCCACTCCCCCGGCGACCTCGGCGACCAGTACAACTCCTTCCTCGACGTCGAGGAGATCTCGGATGCCGAGCTCGGCAACGGGGATGTCGTCATCAAGCGGGGCGGCAAGCTCCTGCGTCCCAAGCGCCTGGCGAGCAACCTCTACCAGTTCCGCCCCGGGACGGGTGAGGCCCGCTGCGTGCTGGACTGCATCACGTCGCTGCGAAACGGCGCCGACCTGCTGTGGATCGAAACCGAGAAGCCGCACGTCGAGCAGATCGCGGGGATGGTGGATGCCATCCGCGAGGAGATCCCGAACGCGAAGCTGGTCTACAACAACAGCCCCTCGTTCAACTGGACGCTGAACTTCCGTCAGCAGGCCTACGACACCCTCGCCGCGGAAGGGAAGGATGTCTCGGCGTACGATCGGGCGGAGCTCATGAGCGTCGAGTACGACGACACCGAGCTCGGCCGGCTGGCCGACGAGAAGATCCGCACGTTCCAGCGCGATGGGTCGGCCCGGGCCGGAATCTTCCATCACCTCATCACCCTGCCGACCTACCACACGGCGGCCCTGTCGACCGACGACCTCTCGAAGGGATACTTCGGCGATGAGGGGATGCTCGCCTACGTGCGGGGCGTGCAGCGCCGCGAGATCCGCGAGGGCATCGCGACCGTCAAACACCAGAACATGGCGGGAAGCGACATCGGCGACAACCACAAGGAGTACTTCGCCGGCGACGCTGCCCTCAAGGCTGGCGGGCAGCACAACACGATGAACCAGTTCAGCTGATCATCGAGAAGACACGGATGCCTCGGACGACGCCGTCCGAGGCATCCGTCGTTCGCGGGGCGCGGTCCCGGTCAGGAGGCGCCGCGAGCGCAGTCAGCGCAGGTGCCCACGAGCGAGCTCTGCGCGGGCTCGAGCGCGAAGCCGTTCGCGCTCCGGGCCGATCGGGCGGCCGAGGCAAGCAGATCGGCTGGCAGCGCGACGACGACCCCGCACGAGCGGCAGACCCCGTGAAGGTGCGCGTGCCGGTCTTCCCCCGTGGCGAGGTGATAGCCGGTCGACCCCTGCCCGACGGGACGCGTCGTGACCACCCCGAGGCCGTCGAGCATCTCGAGCGTGCGGTAGACGGTAGCCCGATGGATGCCGAGGTCAGCGACAGCACCCGCGATCTGCTCCGCCGTGCGGTGCTCATGCTCCGCCGCGAGCACCCCGATGACGGCGCGACGCGCTGCCGTGATGCGCTCGCCACGCTCGGAAAGCTGCGCCAGCGCAGAGTCGGCAAGGCTCACGGGGGCCTCCGCGTGGAGGTGCTCGTGGTCGTGTGGCGCACCCATGCGGCAATCGTGGCACACGCCCCTCCGAAAGGCGGCACGGCGGCGATTTCGACTCTTGTGTGATGCGACTGAGTCGCAATAGTGTGAGCGCAATCCCAGACCGCATGGTCACCCGAGGAGGACCGATGCACGTACCCGACGGATTCCTCAGCGTGCCGGTCTCGATTGCTACGGGGGTCGTGGCGGCCGGAGCTATCGGCCTCGCGATCAAGAACTCGCGTGCCGAGATGGCAGATGACCGCAAGGCCCCGATGGTGGGAATCGTCGCCACGGTGATCTTCGCCACGCAGATGATCAATTTCCCCGTCGGCGCGGGAACCAGCGGCCACCTGCTGGGCGGTGCACTCGCGGCTGTGCTGCTGGGTCCGTGGACAGCGGTGCTCGCTGTGAGCGCCGTTTTCATCGTCCAGGCCCTGCTGTTCGCCGACGGCGGGCTGACGGCCCTCGGTACCAACATCACGCTGATGGGTCTGGTGACGATCGGCGTCGGTTGGTGGGTGTTCCGGGGCCTCGTCCGCGTGCTTCCCGCACGCCGATGGGCCATCGCGGTAGCCGCGGGCATCGGTGGCCTGCTTTCGGTGCCCGCAGCTGCGATCGCGTTCGTCGGGTTGTTCGCCATCGGTGGCCAGGTGGCAGTTCCGATCGACGCAGTCTTTGTTGCGATGGTCGGCTGGCATACTCTCATCGGGATCGGCGAGGCGATCATCACCGGACTCATCGTCGCCGCCGTACTCACCGCCCGTCCGGACCTTGTCTACGGAGCGCGCTTCCAGCGATCCGGAGCCATCGAGACCCGAGAGGCGGCATTGGCATGAGTGCCACGCCCACCCCCGCGGCGCGCCGGATCTCCACGCGCGCCTTCACTTTCTGGGCCCTGGGCATCGCACTGGTGATCGCGACTGTCGTCAGCGTGTGGGCCTCTTCGAACCCCGACGGGCTGGAGTTCGTCGCGGAGGCCGTTGGCTTCGGCGCCGCCGCGCAAGACAGCGCAACGGCAGGCTCACCCTTGGCCGACTACACGGTGGCAGGACTCGACGGGAATTGGCTGTCGATCCTCATCGTCGGTGTCGTCGGATGCGGCATCACCTTCGCTCTGGCGTGGCTTCTCGGGCGTCTGGCACGGCGCGGCTGACGCCGTGCGTCGGATAAGGGCGATGCGGTGAGCACGCTGGACTGGGGTCATCGAGAGGGAACTTCCCTCCTGCACCGCGCCCCCGCACGGACGAAGCTGATCGCGACGGTGGCCTTCGCCACTGTCGTGGTCGCCACTCCCCGCGAGTGGTTCCCCGCCTTCGCGGTCTATGCGCTGGTGGTGGTCTCAGCGCTGGTCATCGCGCGCGTGCCACCCCGGGTCGTGGCACGGCGGATGACGATCGAGTTGCCCTTCGTCGTGTTCGCGCTCCTGCTCCCCCTCATCGCGACAGGGCCGACGATCGAAGTTGGTCCGTTCGCGCTCGCTGTTGAGGGGCTCTGGGGCGCATGGGCGCTCGTGGCCAAGGCGACCCTCGCTGTGGGCGCCGCGACCGTGCTCATCTCGACCACCGAGCCGCGGCGGATGGTGCAGGCGCTGGGTCAGCTCCGCCTCCCCGCGGTTCTGACCTCGATCATCGGCTTCATGATCCGTTATCTGGATCTCATCGTGGAGGAGACCCGGCGGATGCGCATCGCTCGCGAATCGCGGGGGTTCCGCGCTCGGGGCCTCGCCTCCTGGCGGATCATCGCGCAGGCTGCTGGTGCAGTCATCGTGCGCTCCCATGCCCGCGGCGAGCGCGTCCACCTCGCGGTGCTTTCGCGGGGCGGAGCCGGATGAGTTCGGCATCCGTAGCGGTGCGGGGGGTCGGTTTCGCCTACCCTTCCGGCACCGCCGTGCTGCACGGCGTCGACCTCGAGATCGCCGCCGGCGAGCGAGTCGCGGTGCTCGGGCCGAACGGAGCGGGCAAGACGACGCTCATGCTCCATCTGAACGGCATCCACCTTCCCGACCGCGGAGTCGTGGAGATCGGCGGCACGCCGGTGAGCCGAGGGGCGCTGCCCGAGATCCGCCGCCGGGTGGGCGTCGTCTTCCAAGACCCCGACGACCAGCTCTTCCTCCCGACGATCGGGGAGGATGTCGCATTCGGCCCCGGAAACTACGGCGTGCGCGGGCCGGAGCTGGAGTCGCGGGTGACCGAGGCGCTGACACGTGTCGGGCTCGGGCAGCATCGGGACACGGCACCGGGCAGGCTCTCGCTCGGTCAACGACGCCGCGCGGCTATTGCGACGATCCTGTCGATGGATGTCGAGGTCATCGTGCTCGACGAGCCGACCTCCAACCTCGACCCCGCCGCCCGTCGAGATTTGTCCGCGACCCTCGGTGCACTCGACGCCACGATCATCGTGGTCACCCACGACCTCCCCTACGCCCTCGAACTCTGCCCTCGGTCGGTGATCCTCGACGAGGGCCGAATCGTCGCCGACGGCTCGACAGTCGACATCCTCTCCGACGCCGACCTGCTGAGCGCGCATGGCCTCGAGCTGCCGTGGGGGTTCGATCCGCGAGCGCCCCGTCCACCCCGTACCGGCGCGACCGGCCACGGCTCGGCGCCAGATCAGGTCAGGATGCCGCGAGCCGAGCGTTGACCCGCGCGAGCTGGGCACTCACGCGAGCCTCGAGTCCCCCGGCGGTCTCGCCGTCGAGGACCTCGGCTACCGCGCCCCAATGGATGGCAACCTTCTCGCCGGCCGTCGCGGTGTCGCCGAAGGGGACTGTGACGTCCCGCTCGGCGTTCGCATCGTCGGAGTCATCGAGCGCGAGAATGCCCTCGCGGTAGACCAGTCGCAGTCCGCGCACGCGCCAGTGCGTGGCATCCGCGTGGACCACCGTGGCAGGCAGGATCGCGCAGGACTCCAACACCTCGACGGGCTCGGGCCGACCGGTGCTGAGCAACCGCGTCCAGGGGTACACCCCGAAGACGTGAAAGGCGTGATGGGGAGCCGCTTCGGCGGCCAGAGACTCGTCAAGGTATGCCCAGTACGACCCGGCGCGCGGACCGATGATCGCCAGCAACTCACGCCAGAAGACGGCGGGATCGATGGCGTCGCCCTCGACAGAACCTGTCCAGTACGCCCGCACCGCCCGCTCATCGAGCGGATCGCACGCGAGAAGGCGCCCGATGACCGTCAGATACGGCCACGCGCCCGAGAAGCGGGTAGCCGCCCCCCGGACGTCCACCCCAGCGCCCTCACCGCGCGCCACCTCCGCGAGCAGGGGTGCGCCATCGGGGCCGCAGTAGCCCTTCTCGTTCGGGTGGTACGCGTACCGCGCGAACAGTCGCTCCCCGTGCGGTCTCGAGTCGGCGCTCACACGCGGGCCACGGCCTGGGCCGCCTCCCGGTGGAGCCGACCGAAGTTGTAGTACGCGGCGCATGCGCCTTCGGGCGAGACCATGCACGTGCCGATCGGGGTCTCGGGGGTGCACGCGGTGCCGAACACCTTGCACTCCCACGGCTTGATCACACCCCGCAGCACACTGCCGCACTCGCACGCCGGCGGGTCCTCGACCCGAACACCTGGGAGGGCGAACTTCTTCTCGGCGTCGAATCGTTCGTAGTCGGGGTGGATTCCGTACCCAGACCGTGGGATGTAGCCGAGGCCCCGCCACTCGAACGTGTCGCGCACCGCGAAGACCTGCTGCATGAGCGCCAGCGCGGCAGGGTTCCCTTCGCGCCGCACCACCCGCGCGTACTGGTTCTCCACCTCGCAGCGGCCGTCCTCGAATTGCGCCAGCAGCATCTCGACAGACTGCAGGATGTCGAGCGGCTCGAACCCGGTCACCACGATGGGAAGTCCATACTCGGCGGGGATGAAGTCGTAGACCGTCGTCCCGACCACCGTCGAGACGTGTCCGGGACCGATGAAACCGTCGAGGTCGAGGTCGTCGGCATCCAGGATCGCGCGCAGCGGCGGTTCGATCAGGACGTGATTGCAGAAGATCGAGAAGTTCTTGATCTCGAGCGCTGCAGCACGAGCGATCGTCACCGCCGTCGACGGTGCGGTTGTCTCGAAACCGACCGCGAAGAACACGACTTCCTTGTCGGGGTTGTCGATGGCGATCTTCAGGGCATCCAGCGGCGAGTAGACGAAGCGGACGTCCGCACCCGCTGCCTGCGCCTGCAGGAGGCTGCCCTCGGTGCCGGGAACGCGCATCATGTCGCCGAAGGTCGTGAAGATCACTCCGGGCCGATGCGCGAGCCACACCGCGTCGTCGACGCGTCCCATCGGGATGACGCACACCGGGCATCCGGGACCGTGCACGAGTTGCACGGCCTCGGGAAGAAGGTGCTCGAGCCCGTGCCGATAGATCGTATGGGTGTGACCGCCGCACACCTCCATGAACGACAGCGTGCGACCGAGGCGCTGCGTCTGCGCCTCGATGACACCGAGCAGCGAGCGGGCCGCAGCGGGGTCGCGGAACTCATCGACGAAACGCATCAGACGATCTCCGTTTCCATGAAGGCCTCGAGTTCTTCGTCGTATGTTCGCCCGAGCTTTCGGATCTGGTCGAGGGTGACATCCGCCTCGCGCTCGTCGATCTTGCTCATCGCGAAACCGACGTGAACTAGCACCCAGTCCCCGACTCCGACATGCTCGTCGGCAAGCAACCGCGTGGAGATGACGCGGCGAACACCACTGACCTCGACCGACGCGAGGTGTTCGTCGGCATCGACGACCTCGACGATCTCACCGGGGATTCCGAGACACATGACTGACCTCTCTTTCAGCAGATCCGGGGAAGGGGGTCGCCCACGAGCATGTCGACGATGCGGGTGCCACCGAAGGCGTTGCGCACCGCCACGATGTCGGAGGGACTCGCGACAACTTCGCCGATGATCGCGGCACTTTCGCCCCCGGGCAGGGTCCGCAAGGCAGCGAGCCCGGCATCCGCGACCTCAGCGGAAACCACCGCGGCGAACATCCCCTCGTTGGCGACGTAGAGGGGATCGATCCCGAGCATGTCGCACGCGCCGCGAACCACCGGCGCCACCGGCACCGCTTCGTCGTCGACGATCACTCCGCACCCGGATGCCTGTACGAGCTCGTTGAGCACGGTGCCAAGGCCCCCACGGGTGGCGTCTCTCATCCAACGGGTCTGCGGCGCGGCATCCAGCAGAGCCTCGACGAGTCCATTTACCGCACGGGAATCGGACGCGATTTCGGCGTCGATCGCGAGGTCGCCCCGCGCGAGCATGACGGCCATTCCGTGGGCGCCGATGGCACCTGACACGAGGATGCGATCGCCCGGTTCGACGAGGTCGGCTCCGAGTCGGCGACCTTCGGGGAGCACCCCCACCCCGGCCGTCGTGATGAAGAGCTTGTCGGCAGCGCCCCGGGGGACGACCTTGGTGTCGCCCGCGACGATCGCCACGCCCGCCGCGTCGGCTGCAGCCCGCATGTCGGCGGCGATCTCGCGGAGTGTCTGGACGGAAAGCCCCTCTTCGATGACGAAAGCCGCGGTGAGTGCGGTGGGCACCGCACCGCTGACGGCGAGGTCGTTGACGGTGCCGTTGACGGCAAGGTCGCCGATGCTCCCGCCGGGGAAGCGGATCGGGTTGACGACGTAGGAGTCGGTGGTCATCGCGATGCGTCCCGCCGGCCGGTCCAGGACCGCAGCGTCGCCCGGGTCGCCCGGCGTGGGAGAGCCGAATGCTTCGAAGAAGACGGCGTCCACGAGCGCCGCAGAGGCCTTCCCCCCTGCTCCGTGCGCCAGGGTGATCACCTCGTCGATCAGCCGCGGGCGGCGCCGGCGGAATGCTTCGATGCGGGCGAGGACCTCGTCCTCCGACTCATTGAGCCGGTTCTTTCCGCGCCGGACAGTGTCGGCTGCGGCGGAATCGGTGGTCATGACATCACCTCCGCGGCGATCGGGACGGGCACCTCGGGCGGCAGCGGCACCGAAGCGATCGCCATCCCGGCGTGGATGAGCACGAGGTCGCCCGGCCTGACGTGTCCGAGGATCGTGACATCGACATCCTCCTCGCCGTCCGCAGTACGTACGCGCGCCGGAGCAAACAGGACGGGTGGAGCCGCGAGGACCTCTCCGAGTCGACCTTCGTCGCTGCAAGTAATACAGACCTCGTCGGTGCACTCCACGATGGCCGGCTGCAGCGCGGCGGGGTCTGCTCGCAGGTCGTCGGCGAGGGTGAGGATGCCGGGCACGACGACCTCAGGGTCGCCGGCGACACACACGGTGGCCACGCCATCGGCAGGACGCTGCGCATCCCCTACCCAGATCCCCGCGACTCCCCATGCTGGAAGTCGGGCCAAGAGCTGGTCCCGGTCGGCGAAGGCGCCCACGATGATCGCGGCGTCACCCGATCGCGCGGTGGCTCGCAGAATCTCGACCGCGTCGGCCTGCCCCACCTCCCGGACAGCGGAGAGCGCTGAAGAGTCCACGCCGATGACGTGCACAGCGCCACCGAGCACCTGGGCGCGGGCCACCTGGACGGCGGCGATCCGCAGGTCGCTTGCAGGCGCGGCGCTCACAGCCCGATCCTCGCGTCGTGGGCGATCGCACCGTCGGCATCGACGACACCGGCATCCTGCATCGCGCTCATCACCTGGGTGACCTGATCGGCCGGAACGCGGGTGAGCGCAAAGCCGGCGTGCACGATGACGTAGTCGCCGACCTGGAGGTCCGGGAGGAAGTTGAGCTTGGCCGTTTTGGTCTCGCCGGCGAAGTCGATCTCGGCGACGATCGCGCCGTCGGGCTCGACCCAGCGGTCGATGATCCTGCCCGGAATCGCAAGGCACATCGGGCTCACTCCCCTCTGCCGGACGAGCCGGCAAGCATCAGGTGTCCGGCAAGGGCCTGCCCGAGGCTCAGGCCGCCGTCCCCGGCGGGAACCCGACGGTGGAGCATCATCGGGACCCCGTCGCGGGACAGTCTAGATCCGACCTCGTTCAGCAGCACGCGGTTCTGTGCGACGCCGCCGGTGATGCCCGCAACGTCGGCGCGGCCAGAGCGGACGAGGTCGGTGAGCGCGGTGGCGATCCAGGCAGCGACGCCGTCGTGGAACCGCCGCGCCAGACACGCGACCGGTCGTCCCGCGCGCATCCGCTCAACGACGTCGGCGACCAGCCCGGGCAGATCGGCTGCCGCATCCGGGTGCCCGCCGTGCTCGCAGGCGCCCGCAGCTGCCTCGAGCTCCATCGCCGCCTGGGCTTCGTAGGTGATGCGCTGACGGATGCCGAGAATCGCCGCGACGGCGTCGAAGACCCGCCCGAGACTTGAGGTCGCGATCACGCCGACGGGCTCCGCGGAATCCAGCTGTGCATGCACGAGAGCCAGTTCCGCGGGTGGAGCATCGGCGGCGACGGGGATGCCGGTGTCATCGATGCCCCAGTCGCGCAGCAGCCCGACTGCGACGCGCCAGGGTCTGCGGGCAGCGGTGTCCCCACCGACCAACCGGAAGCGTGGGACGTGCGCGACGCGCTCGTATTCGAGCGGGTCGGCCCCGACGAGCAGGATCTCGCCACCCCAAATGGTGGAGTCCTCACCCCACCCGGTGCCGTCGACGGCGGCCACCGCGACCCGGGTGCCGACCGCGCCGTGTTCGGCGACAAGACTCAGGGCGTGCGCGTGGTGGTGCTGGACCTGCACGAGAGAGATCCCGGTCCGATCCGCATGCCGCTGCGCCCACCGCGTTGTCGCGTAATCGGGGTGCAGATCGGCGACCAGAAGAGCCGGCGAACTGCGGTGCAGCGCCTCGAACTGCGCAACGCCTCGCTCGAAAGCATCCTGGCACGCGAGCGAACCCATGTCTCCGACGTGGGGCGACAGGAACGCCCGGTCATCGCGCACGATCGCGAACGTGTTCTTGAGTTCGCCTCCGACAGCGAGGACCACGCCACCGCCGGACGAGGGTGAGAGACGGATCGGTAGCGGCGCGTACCCGCGACTGCGCCGGAGCGGAATCAGGTCGCCGTCTGCGCCACCGGCGAGCAGGACGGAGTCTTCAACGGGAACGTGGATGCCGCGGTCATTCGTCACGAAGAGGTCGGCGACGGCGCCGAGCAGCTCGAAAGCGTCGTCCTCGCGGAAGCACAGCGGGTCACCTGACACGTTGCCGCTCGTTGCCACCACGACGTCTGTCGGATTCAGCAGGATCTCATGCACAGCGGCGGAGGGGAGCATGACGCCCACCCGCGACAGCCCGGGAGCCACGGACGGCGCGAGATCGGCACCCGTCGCTGTATCGGCGATGACAATGGGACGGGCCGGCCCTGTCATCTCGCGGGCAGCGGCTGCGTCGAGGTGCGCGATGCGCGATGCCTCCTCGATCGAACCGGCCATCACCGCGAAGGGCTTGTCGGGACGGCGCTTACGCTCCCGCAACCGGCGGACGGCAGCGTCGCTGCGGGCATCACACATCAAGGTGTAGCCGCCGAGGCCTTTGACCGCCACGATGCGCCCGTCCCCGAGAGCACGTCGCACGGAGGCGAGCGCCTCCGCTCCGGTGCACAGGGGACCTCCGGTGGCGTCCGTCAGCGTGAGGGTCGGCCCGCAGTCGAAGCAGCTGATCGGTTGGGCGTGGTAGCGCCGATCGAGGGGATCCTCATACTCGGCGCGGCAGGCTGCGCACATCGGAAAGACCGACATGGTCGTCAGCGGCCTGTCGTAGGGGAGGTCACGGATGATGCTCAGCCGTGGTCCGCAGTTCGTGCAGGTGATGAAGGGGTAGCCGAAGCGCCTGTCATCCGGGTCTCGAAGCTCGCGGCGGCAGTCGTCACAGCATCCGACATCGGGCGGGATGAGGGTGCGCACGCCGTCCGCGCGGCGGCTCTCGACGATCCGGAAGTCGCTCTCCCCCGGAATGGTGTCGCGATCCGCGGTGGTCATCTCGTCGATGACAGCGAGGACTGGCGCATGCTCACGCACCTCGCGCAGAAAGTTCGCGACGGCGGCGGCAGTCCCCTGCGCCTCGATGAAGACGCTCTCGTCGTCGTTGCCGCACCATCCGGTCACGCCGTGCGCGGCAGCGATTCGCGCAACGTGCGGGCGAAACCCGACACCCTGCACGACACCGCGCACCGTCGCGGCTATGCGGACGCTGGGCACGACGACAGCGCGCAGGCGCGCCGTGTCAGTGCCCGCCGCAGCCACAGCCCTCGGGGCCGCATGCGCCGGCCCCGGTCCCGCAGGCACCCGTCGGGGCGGCGCTCGGCCCGCGCAACAGCGATTCGAGACTCACGAACGCTACGGGACGAGCGCTCGCCGTCGGCGCCGGCGCCGTCGCCTCGGCGGTGGCTGCGGGGTCCGGCATCCGGATGATTCCGTGCATGCCCAGCAGCATCCGCACTGCCGGATCGTCGACGAGGTCAAAGAGGAGCTCCTTGCCACGTGGGTCTTCCCGCAGAGCCCGCACGATCGTGGTGAGCGCCTCCTTTGAGAGAGCGTCAAGGGCCAGCGCGAACTCTTCAGCCACGGCACGACTGTCGGGATCGAGCCGGCTGATGGCAGCGACAGCCGCATCCAGTCTCGAGGCAGTCGTTTCGAGGGTTGCAGCCTCTGGAGTGTCAGTGTCTCGCGTGTGAGTGTCGAGCATCGTCATCGGATACCTCCCCATTCGTTCCGGCGTGCGGGCGTCATGCCGGGCTCCCCGCCGCCACCAGTTGGTCACGGAGGTCACGCACGATCGCGGCCGAGTTCTCATCGCCCTTCGAAGCGAACAGGAACTCCGCCTCATCGAACCGCCCCCGTGCATCGTCAAGGAGTCCGAGATGGGCAAGCGCATTCCCCTGGTTCGAGAGCACCCGGGCGCGCCCGAGAGCGTCCTTCTTCGGCGATCGGGTGCGTAGCACCACTTCGTAGAGGTCCACAGCTTCCATGAGGTTGTCACGCTGGCGCGCAGACGGCGCATAGACCAACGCATTGGCGAGATTCAGACGAGCGCTGGCCCATTCCTCGGCGTCGTCTTTCTCATCGAGCAGTCGGGCCGCCGTGCGCAGGGACTGGATCGCGATCCCCACACGCAGCATGTCGGCATCCGACATGACGGGCGCCGCCAGGTACGCAGTGCCGAGGTTGAGATGTACGCGGGCGAACAGGGGCCGGTTCTCGCCCTCATCAAGGTGCCGGAGCGCCTCGGTGTAGCCCTGGATCGCTTCGGTGAGAGAGCGCCGCCCCTCGATCGCCATCCCGTGGACAAGGCCCGCGCGGTGGTACAGGGCTTCGGCGTACGCGGCGCGGAGGTCGGTGCCCTTCAGCAGCGCGACTGCCTCGTCGGCATCGGCAAGATTGTGTCCACGACCGGCGAGTTCGCTGAGGATGACGCCCGCGAACGCGGGAGCGACGCCGCGGACGTGGTCGGCGGCGTCGCGTAGACATTCGACAGCCTCGTTCTCGTCGCCGTCATCGAGCGCATGGGCTGCCTGCGCGGTGAGGATCAGTGCGGCAACCTCGCCGGTGGAGCTGCCGACCTCGGGCGGGATGCTGGTCTGCCCGAGCGTGAAGGCGACATGGTCGACGAGCGGCCGCCACTGGTCCCCGAGCGCGGCAGTGACATCGGTTCGCGCAATGCTGTCGGGGTCGACGACGAAGAGGTTGTAGCGGTCGACGGGACGGTCGGATGCCGCGAAGACCGCGGCAGCATCCTCGACTCGTCCCTCGTAAGCCAGACGCACCCCTTCGAGCGCGGCGGGCCAGCTCTCGGGCAGGTGACCGGCAAGCAGCGACTGCCGCGCGGCATCCGTGTCATCGCCGGCGATCAGCAGCAGACCGGCCGGCAGGGCGAACGCCCCGAGGGGCTGTGGGCGGTCGATCTCGGTCATCGGGAACCCTCTTCGGTGATGGTCAGACGGCGACGCTTTCGCGACCATTGTGCTCCCACGAAACCCACCGGGTAGTCATCGGCGAGCGCTTCGCGCAGGAGGACACTGCGATCGCCCGCGACATTGCGCTGCTTGAGCATCAGTCCACCGGATGCGGCCACACCGACCGGCATCACCACGATCTCGCCGGTGGGTGCACGAAGGGCGGCGATCCGGTCATCCGGAAAGTTGGCGCGGGCGAAGTCCGCGGGAAGGCGCAGGTGCCCCTCGGGAGTGAACTCGACGGTGACCTGCTCGACGTCCTCACTCATCGGTCTGCTCCTCGAGCGCGGCGATGCGCTCACGCACGATCCCGAGCGCCCGTTCGATTGCCGCGTCCACGGCGGGGCTCAGGGGTGCACCGAAGGCGAAGGAACCGCCCTCGATGAGCAGAACATCGATGTCGTCCGGCATGAGCGGCCCCAAGAGCCACCGACCGAACGCGATCGCGTGATCCCACCGGAAGTCATGGCTTCCCATCGCACCGGCGGGAGGGAGTTCCGCGACGACGTCTCCGGGAACGGCGAACAGGGTCCCGGGCTCGGCGCCGGTACTGGACGCATCGATGATGAGGACCCGGTCGGCGTGACGCATCTCGAACGCGACGCCCATCCCGCTGGTGCCCCCGTCGGCAATCCGAACCGTCTCCGGCACAGGCCCGGCCTCCCACAGCCGTCTGATCAGGACTGGACCTGCCGCGTCGTCCCCACGCAGGATGTTCCCGCATCCGATGATCAACAGCTCGACGCGCGAACTCTCGTCACCGTCGTCGATCAACCGCCACGGCTCGACCGCCTCGTCGGTATGAACGGCCGCGCCCGCCTTCACCTCTTGTCCCTCGCTCAACACATGTTGTTGATGACGAACGACGACATCTCTCGCCCCGTCTTGCCGTCGTACGCGTGCACCGTGCACACGAGGCATGCGTCGAAGCTACGGGTGACATGGCCGAGCTCGACAGGGTCTTCCAGGTCGTAGACGGGAGCCCCGATCAGCGCCTTCTCGATCGGTCCGACGACGGCATCCTTATCGCGCGGCCCGATGTTCCACGCGCTCGGAGTGATGACGTTGTAGTTCGCGATCTTGCCGTCCTCGATGACGATCCAGTCCTGCAGCGCGCCGCGGGCAGCCTCCGTGCCGCCGTAACCGCGCGCCGACACCGGGTCGGTGGGCTCGGCGAAGAACGAGCCGTGCAGATCGATCTGGTTCAGCCAGTTCTTCACGAGCTTGTAGTACTTCGCGGCCTCGTGCATGCGCGCGAGCTGCCGCACCAGGACCGAGGGTCCCTTCTTGGCCATGACGTCAGTGAACAGCGGGTCGTAGTCCTGGAAGTCCTTCGTCTGGGGCTTGCCTGCCACGACCTGCCGCGCGAGCGGTCCGGCTTCCAGCGGCAGCCGGCCGACCCCGGGCACGTCATAGCGCGGAGCCTTGGCGAACGAGTACTTGTCTTGCTTGGCACCGAGCTCGGGGTCGATCGCGTTCTGCTCGCCGTCGAAGGGATGCACGACGTCATCCCCGCGATAGAAGGAGTGCGCGACATCCTCACTCACCCGCGCCTGGTCGTACTCGTGGTGCGCGCCGTTCGCGTACACACCCGACCGCACGACGAGTGCATCGTTACGTCCCTCGATCGTGGGGTGATCGTAGGATGCAGGGTCGAAGTACGTGCCGGCGGCGATGTAGTTGCCCCAACCCTGTCCGTACAGGTCGAGCCCGATGTCCAAGGCGTAGCGGATGAAGAACCCGCAGTCAGAGTCGCGGTGGGCGTCGCTCTCGTCGACCCAGGCCAGGATGTCTTCCCACGTCTTGTTCTCGAGCCACCGGTCGACGGTGCAGCCGAGCCACTGCTTCTCGAGCCACGCGTTCTTCCAGTTGTCAAGGATCGCGTGCGAGCGGGTCACGTCACTGAGGGTCGGAGCGCCCATGATGCCGCCGGGAACCATGAAGGACGAGTGCGGCCACTGGCCGCCGAAGATCGCGTAGATTTCGACGGGCTTCTGGCTGAGCACGACGCCCGGCTGGTAGCTCGTGCCGACGTAGGCCGAGAACCTCCGGCAGGCCTCGTCGTAGAGGGGCGAGTTCTTGTACTTCTCGTGCGTGAGGTCGATCGCGAAGATCGCGTAGAAGTAGCGCGGAATCGACTGCAGGGTCTCGACCGCCTGCCCGATGTTGCGAACGAGCGTCGCGTTGTGGGGGACGAACGTCTGGAACGCGGTATCCAACGCGTAGCACGCCTTGTAGAGGTGGCTGCCGCCGCAGATCCCGCAGATGCGGGGCGTCATGATCAGGCCCGCGCGCATGTCCTTGCCCCGCAGGATCGTTTCGAACCCGCGGAACATCATGGCCTGCGTCCAGGCATCCGTCACGACACCGTCTTCGATGGTGACGCGCACGTCCAGGTCGCCCTCGACGCGGCCGAGGGGGCTGACGTGCAGATCGACGGTAGAACTCATGTGCTGGGCCTTTCGGGCTAGACGACGAACATGTCTTCTTTGGACCACTTGGGGGCGGAGATCCGCGCCGCGGCAGCCATGGCCATGTAGGTGACGTGGTCCTCTCCGGGCGGGAGATCCTTCGGGATGGCGCCGGCGATCAGCTGCGTCTTGAAGACGGAGCCCGGCATGAGGTCTGCGAACGGGAACTCGGGCTCCGTGCACCCGAGGCACGGCATGCCCGCGCGGGTCTTGGAGGACTGGCGGTTCCACAGGATGCGGTTGCACGGCGCGTGGGTCATCGGCCCGCGGCATCCGAATTCGTAGAACAGACATCCGGTGCGCGTGCCCTCACCGAAGCTCATCGTGGACTGCTTGAACTCGAAGAAGGTGTTGCGGGTGCAGCCGTTGTGCACGAACTGGGTGAAGAAGGTCTGGGGCCTGTTCAGGTCATCCAGTGCGATGTCTCCGACGCGGCCCGTGGCCAGCGCAACGATGATCTGCGTGATCCAGTCGGGGTGGGCGGGGCAGCCGGGGATGTTGATGACGGGAAGTCCCGACTTGCTGCGCCAGTCGGCACCGAGGAATCCACCCTTGGCCTTGCGGTGGAACTGCAGTCCTGTCGAGTCGCTCGGGTTGGGTGCGACGGCGGGAAGCCCACCGAAGCACGCGCAGTCGCCGATGGCCACGACGATGGATGCCGCCTCGGCGAGCTCGGTCACCCAGTCCTTCATGGGGCGGTCGGCGAACATGTCGAAGCGGCCCGTGCCGTCGGGGCCTTCGATCACGGTCCCTTCGAACACGAAGATGTCGAGCGGCCGCTTGCCCTCGGCGCAGTCTTTGAAGATCTTCTGGGCCTTGACGCCCATCTCGAGGCCGAGGGTGGGGTGCCAAAGCACCTCGAGCCCGAAGTCGACGATGAGATCGACAACGCTCGGCTCATCCGCGTTGAGGAACGACATCGTGTTCCCCGAACACGCCCCGCCCTGCAACCACAGCACGCTGGTCATGCCTGCTCTCCTTCCGTTGCGGTGGCCTCTCCCTCTTCACGGAGGGAGCGCCCGAGTTCCTTGACGATCCGCAGCGCGAAGGCAAGCCCTCGCCTGACGTCCGGATCGCGGGTCATGCCGCTGATCGCGATGATGCTCGGCGGCTTCTGCTCAGCCTCGGCCTGCGCCTGCTCGGTGGCGCGACTCACGCCGCCGGCCAGCCGCGTCAGCAGATCAAGCAGTGCTGGGTCAAGCAGGCCCGAGGACCCGATCTTCTCGACGAGGTCGGCATCAGCGACGTGCTCGAGAACCGGAATCGCCTGGTCGGCGACCTTCAGGAGGGCGGGGCCCGCCGCAACGGCGCGCTTTCCGACCGGACTCTCGGTGACCATCGCCACGGCTTCGTGGTAGCTGGTCGCGACGTTCTCGACGATGTTGTCGGAGTGCGCGAAGAAGCCGCCCACGACATCGAGGAGCCCCGCGACGAGTTCCGCATTGTCGAGGAGGTGATTGAGGGCGGCAACCGTTTCGGGATCGCCGAGCCGTTGGCGAAGGCGCTCTGCCTCGATGTCGGCACCGGTGATCATCTTCGCGTCGTCCGGCGAGAGCACAGTGCTCATACGGCGTCCTCCGATCGGGACACTCCGCGACGAGGTGCCCTGGCACGAATGTAGACCCGGCCCGTGTTGCGTAGCATCCGGAAAGCGCAGGGTTTATCCTCAGAGCGATCCTCTGGAGGCCACATGGTTCGTCCCCTCCGCACGCCGCCAGCGCTGGCAAGTGCCCCGTCGGTGCGTACTGACGATCCGCGGCGTCTGGCCGCAGAACTCGGGGAACTCCTGGGCGAGGGCACCGTCGCCGTCCACGACAACCGCGCGAGCCTGGACGGTGCACTGTTCACGCGAAGCTTCGACACGATCTCGCTGGGGTACCTGGATATCGGCACTCCGACCACCATCGACATCCCCGTCGCCACCGACGCCGTCACGGTCTGCATGAACCAGGGCGGAGCGCTCACGGCGCGCGTGGACGGGGTCACGGTGCACACGACGACGGTTCAGGCGATCGTGCTCTCACCGCGCGCCGCGGTGCGGCTGGAGATGACGCCCGATTCCCCGCAGCTCCTCGTCCGCCTCGAGCGGCACGCCGTGGAAGCCGCCGTGGCTCGCACCCTCGGCCGACGTGTCAGCGAACCACTGCGATTCGAGCCGTTGTTCGATCTGAGCTCTCCCGAAAGCATCAGATGGAGCATCGCGGTGCAGCTGCTGAGCACCGAGTCCATGACCGATTCGTCGCTGCTGTCCCTGCCGCTCGGTCGACAGAGCATCGCCGACCTCCTGGTCGCGTCCCTGCTCCTCCTGCAGCCCTCGAACTACTCCACCTCGCTGAGGCGGCAGGCAACCCCGGGACTCATGGTCGATGCGATGGCTTACATCGAACAGCACCTGGCCGAGCCGTTCTCGCTGGCAGCTCTTGCCCAGGCGGTGCATGTCTCCCCGCGCCATCTGCAGCAGACCTTCCGTGACCGCCTGGGCACAACGCCGTCAGGCTACGTTCGCGACCAGCGACTGCAGCGGGTGCGCATCGATCTGACGGATGCCGACCCGAGGCGTGGCGCGACAGTGGCGGGGATCGCCCAACGGTGGGGGTTTACCCACGCCGGCCGGTTCGCGAATGAGTACCGCGACCGCTTCGGAGAATCGCCCTCGCGCACCCTTCGCGGCGCCTGAGCACGCGGGTGCGTTCCGCGGGAGCGCCGATTGGATCTAGGGTGAGGGCATCCCCACCGGTGGGGTCGGAGGGCCGGATGCACGAGCTGTCGTTGTGCCGATCGATCGCGGCGATCGCTGAGCGGTCGAGCGCGGGCCGCCCCGTGCTCTCGATCCAGCTCGATGTCGGTCAGCTGCGCCAAGTGGTGCCCGAGACACTCGTGTACTGCTGGGGCATTGTGTGCGAGAACTCGTCGTCGCTGGCTGGATCTCGGCTCGAGGTGACCTCGATCCCGGCCATCGTCACGTGCCGCGAGTGCACCACAGACTCGACGATCGAGGGAGTGCCGATCCTCGTCTGCGCGTCATGCGGAAGTGGATCGGTGGTCGTACGATCTGGGGAGGAATTCCTCGTCCGGTCAATGGAGGTCGGCGAAAAGGAAGGGAAGACCGATGGGTCGCTTTCACCGCCACGATGACGGCACCGTGCACGCTCACGATCACCACCATGATGGGCATTCGCACACGCATGACGACCACGACCACCCGCATGATCACGAGCACGACGACCACATCGGTGATCACTCCGGCTACGAGACGGGCGCCGAACGCATCGACGTGTTGGAGCGGATCTTCAGCGAGAACGATGCTGCGGCTGATCGCAACCGCAGCGCTCTGGATGCCGCATCCGTCGTCTCGATCAACCTGATGTCCTCTCCCGGCGCCGGCAAGACCACCCTCCTGGAGCGGACGCTCGCCGAGTTGGAGGGACGCGTGCGCGTCGGGATCGTGGAGGGCGACATCGAGACCGCCCTCGACGCCGATCGACTCGACGGCTACGGGGCACAGATCTCGCTGCTGAACACCGGAAACGGGTTCGGCGGCGAGTGCCACCTTGACGCACCGATGGTCGACCGGGCTCTGCGGGGACTCGAGCTCGAGAACCTGGACCTCGTCGTGATCGAGAACGTCGGCAACCTCGTCTGCCCCGCAGAGTTCGACACCGGGGCTCACCATCGCGCCATGGTCGCCTCCGTCACCGAGGGCGAGGACAAGCCCCTGAAGTACCCGGTGATGTTCCGGTCGGTGGACGTGGTCGTCGTCAACAAGACCGACCTCCTGCCCTACCTCGACTTCGACCTCGACCTGTTCCTCGCGAACGTCCGTGCCGTGAACCCGACAGCCCGGATCATCCTCACGAGCGCGAAGGCAGGCGACGGCCTCGCCGACTGGTTCTCCTGGATCTCGGAGATCACCACGTCGGCCACCGCTCCCGCCCGGGGCTGAACCCGGCGCGGGAGGCCTCAGGCGATCTCGCCGGCGGCGACGACCTCGGCAAGGCCCGCGACGCGTGACAGGTGGTAGACCCCGTAGGCGTCGGCTTCACGGATGCGGCGCGCATCGGCATCCGTCTGCGCGTCGTGCGCGAGGGTTGCCGCGACCATCCGCGCGTGCATCAGTCCACCGGCAACGAAACCCAGGAGCATGAGGTACGGGACGCTGACGGCATAGGCGTCGCGCGTCATCCCGAACGCGATCAGCTGTGCCGTCGCCTCCGCAGCGGATGCACGGGCCCGCTCGAGTCGCCCCGCGACGCGCGCCGCCACCGGGTGATCGAACGCCTGGAGGGCGGCGATCGCCTCCGAGACCTCGTCCAGAACCCGAGCCACGGTCGTGCCACCGTCTCGGATGACCTTGCGGCCGATCAGGTCGTTGGACTGGATGGCTGTGGTGCCCTCGTAGATCGGCATGATCCGGGCATCGCGGTAGTGCTGGGGCGCGCCGGACTCCTCGATGAAGCCCATGCCGCCGTGCACCTGAATCGCGTCAGACGTGATTCGCAGGGCCTCTTCGGTGGTCCACCCCTTGAAGATCGGGACGAACAGTTCGGCCAGGCGCAGGCTGTCGGCATCCGTCGCCCGGTCGAACAGCTCGCCCACGTAGACGCCGAGGGCGCGCATCGCACTGATCTCGCTCGCCATCGACAGCAGGAGGCGACGGACGTCGGGGTGCTCGGCGATCGGGGTGCCTGCCGGGCGATCCAGCACGGGCCCCTGGAGGCGCTCCTGCGCGTACGCGTACGCGCGCTGATAGGCGCGGTCGCTGATTCCCGTCGCCTGGAGCCCCATGCCGACACGTGCCGAGTTCATCATGACGAACATGCCGGCAAGACCACCGTGCAGTTCGCCGACGAGGAAGCCGGTAGCTCCCTCGTACTCGAGGACGCAGGTCGGGCTGCCGTGGATGCCGAGCTTGTGCTCGACCGAGACGGTCGTGATCGCGTTGCGTTCCCCCGGGTTGCCTGACGCGTCGGGGAGGAACTTCGGGGCGACGAACAACGAAATCCCCTTCGAGCCCGCGGGGGCATCCGGCGTACGAGCGAGCACGAGGTGGACGATGTTCTCGGCGACGTCGTGGTCGCCCCACGTGATGAAGATCTTCTGACCCTTGATCGACCACGTGCCGTCGTCGTTCGGCGTCGCCATGGTGCGGATCGCGCCGAGGTCGGTCCCGGCCTGCGGCTCCGTGAGGTTCATCGTGCCGGTCCACTCGCCGCTGACGAGCCGCGTGAGGTATTGCTCACGCAGGTCGTCGGAGGCATAGGCATCCAGGGCGTGGATCGCGCCGGTGTTGAGAGCGCTACACAGCGCAAACGCGGTGTTAGCCGCGTTCCACATCTCGCCGAGTCCCGCCTGCACGAGCGCAGGCAGCCCATCGCCGCCGGCAGACTCGGGCGCTTCGGCGGTGATCCAGCCCGCCTCGACCATCGCACGATAGGCCTCGCGGAACCCGGCTGGCGTCTTCGCCTGACCGTCGATGACCGTGACTCCCTCGCGGTCGCCGGATGCGTTCAGCGGCGCCAGCACCTCGGATGCGAGCTCCCCCGCCGCGGAGAGCGCGTCAACGGCATCCTCTGCCGAGAGGGCACCCTCCGTGGCGCGCGCCACGAGATCGGTGCCGAATGCCTCAGCGAACAGGAACGCGTAGTCATCGACGGGAGGAACGTATGCGGAGGTGTCAGCCATGACGAGCTCGCTTTCAAACGTGGGACTGCGACTCATCATAGATGACACTGCGTCTCATCGCGCGTGCGGCATCCGTCCCGCCCTGCTAAAGGATGCCGCGCTCCATGGCTACCGTCACGGCGTGGGTTCGGTCGGCAACCTCGAGCTTGTCGAAGATCTTCAGCAGATGGGTCTTAACAGTCGACTCACCAATGCCAAGGTCTGTGCCGATGAGCTTGTTACTGCGACCGCGAGCGACGAGCCGCAAGACATCGACCTCGCGCCGCGTGAGGGTGACGGATGCCGCGGGCTCACGCATCCGTGACACCAGGCGCGCCGCCACGGCCGGGGACAACGCGGTCTGCCCCGTCGCGACCAGGCGGATGCCCGCGACGATCTCGTCTTGCGGAGCGGCTTTGAGGAGGTAGCCAGCGGCGCCTGCCTCGATCGCCGCCAGGATCTGATCGTCACTCTCATACGTCGTGAGGATGAGCACGCGCGGCGCATCCGAGCCCGCGGCGACGATGCTCGCGGTCGCCGAAACACCGTCGAGCACCGGCATCCGCAGATCCATGAGCACGACATCCGGCTTCTCGCGTGCTGCCAGCTCGACCGCCTGGGCGCCGTCGGCCGCCTGACCGACGACCTCGAATCCCTCCTCATCGGCAAAGAGGCCGGCAAGGCCCGCGCGCACGACGGGATGGTCATCGGCGATCAGGAGTCGGATCATGCCGCGACTCCGGCCGGTGGGAGCAGGATGGTCAGCGTCGCGCCGCGTCCGGGTGCCGATTCAACCTCGACGTCCCCTCCCGCGAGTGTCGCGCGGTCGCTGATGCCATCCAGACCGAATCCGGTGCGAGCGGCTGACGGGTCGAAGCCGACTCCATCGTCGCGGACGGTCATGCGCATCCCGTCACCGTCGGGGGCGACAGTCACCGATACCACGGTCGCCCGCGCGTGCTTGCGAACATTCGCGAGAGCTTCTTGCAGACAGCGCAGCAGCACGACCTGCTGCTCGCGATCGAGATCCACGCCGGCTGCGACCTCGACGTCGATCGCGAGGCCGACCTCTGCCCGGAAGCGCGCGGCCAAACGCTCAATCGCTGCCGCCAGAGCGTCATCGGCGGGAACGGCGGCCATCCGCGCCACGAGCGCGCGGGACTCGGCGAGCGCCTCGCGTGCAGCCTGCTCGATCGTCGCGATCGTTTCGGTCGCAGCATCCGTTCGCCCGTCCCGCGCCTGCCTGCCCGCACGCTCGCTCAACAGGACGAGACCGGCGAGAGTCTGAGCGAGCGTGTCGTGGATGTCGCGAGCGATCCGTTCCCGCTCCTCCGCCGCACCCCGATCACGGCTGAGCGCCTCGACCTGAGACTGAGCCTCAGTCAGCTCCGTCACCAGGCGCGCCCGCTCCTGTCCGTACTCGGCGATGCTCGAAATCCACAGGCCGAGAGCGGTCGCAAAGACGACGGCCAGCCCCCCGGAGAGGATGCCCTCCCAGAACGACTCCATCGTGAAACCGCCGTGAGCCACGAATCCGATGAAGACACCGAAACCGATCGCGATGGATCCGAGAACGCCCCCTCGTCGGGTGTCGACCGAGACCCATACGAGGGGATACGCGAGAGTCTGCAGCATCGCCATGAACGGGGCGGCGGTAACGCCGACTCCGATGGAAATGGTCAGGAGGATGACGAACACGACGGCCAGCGGCGTGCTGCTGCGCTGCCGGAGCCGCCGACCGAAGCCGAAGTAGGCGATGACCAGAAGCGCTGCGGACGCCGCGACCAGCATCCGATCGAGACCGTCGAGTTCCGACAGGATCAGGATGGGCGCGACGATCGCGGCTGCCACGATCGGGACGACGACATCCCACCATCGCGATTCACTCATCACCGCCCCCTCTCCGGCGTCACGCGTAACCGCCCCAGGCTACGCGTCGCGTCGGATCCATCGGAAGGTGAGGCGGCTGATGATGAGGCCCACGACGAGCCAGATCAGCAGAGCGATCGCGACACCGCCGAGGTCCCACGCACCGCTCTGCTCGAGGGTCGCGTACTCCGGTGGCAGGAAGACCGCCCGCATGCCCTTGGCCATCCACGCCAGCGGGAAGAGGTTCGCGACGTTTTGCAGCCACTCGGGCAGCAGCCAGAAGAACATGTAGACGCCCGAGATGAACTGCAGGACGAGGGCCACGGGGATGACGACGGCCGAGGCACTCCGGGCGCTGCGGGGGATGGCCGAGATGGCGATTCCGAGGAACGCCGAGGTCGCCAGGCCCAGGACGAACACCCACGCGAAGGTGAGCCAAGACTCGACGTCGGACGGCAGCGGCACGCCCAGCACGAGCCCCGCGAACGCGAGCAAGACGGCTGCCTGCACCGTGCCGGTCACCAGCACCTGACCGATCTTGCCGATGAAGTAGCTCACCGGCGACAGCGGCGTCCCGCCGAGTCGCTTCAGGGTGCCGTCGTGCCGCTCGAGAGCGATGTCGATCGCGAGGTTCTGCAGGCCCGACAGCAGCACACCGGCCGCGAGCATGCCCGGAAGGTACATCTGTGCTGCCGAGAGGGCTGGCAGTCCCTGCCCGTAGCTCTGATCGCCGTCGCCGCCGAAGACGGTGCTGAAGAGGGCGAGCATCAGGATCGGGAAGAGGAACGTGAAGAAGATCGTCTCGGGCGAGCGGGTGTAGCCGCGGATCTCGAACCCGATACGACGGATGCCGTGGCGTACCGCGTGCATCGGGCTGAGCCGGGCCGGAGCGAGGGTGAGAGCGGTCATGACAGTGTCTCCGGAATCTCAGAGGTGGGTGAGGAGGATGCCGGGGCGACCGCCTCGTCCGGGGTGGCCGCGGCGTCAGGGTCCACCATGCCGAGGTAGATGTCTTCCAGGGTGGGACGGCGGATCTCGAGCTCGTCGGGCTCGCCGCCGAGGCGTTCGGCAAGTGACCGGGCAAAAGCCCAGGGCGCGGGGGTGCTCTCGGTGTGCAGCGTCCCGCCTTCGCGCCACGTGACGCGCGGCATCCGGGCGTCCTCGCCGCCGAACGTCGCGATCGGCCCGATCGCTTGGAGGGTTCCCCGATCAATCACCGCGACCCGATCGGCCAACTGCGCCGCCTCATCGAGGTAGTGCGTCGTGAGCAGGATCGTGGTGCCCTCGTCCTGGAGCCTGCGGATGAGACTCCAGAACTCCCGGCGAGCCTGCGGGTCGAATCCGGTGGTGGGCTCGTCGAGAAAGAGGAGTTCGGGGTTTCCGATGATCCCGAGCGCGACATCCACACGCCGTTGCTGCCCGCCGGAGAGCTTCGAGATGCGCGTGTTCGCCTTCTCTTCGAGTCCTACTGCCGCAATCACCTCTTCGACGTCCCGCGGCCGCGGGTAGTAGCCCGCGAACTGCCGCAACTGCTCGCGCACCGTGAAGGCTCCTGCCTGGCCGGTCGTCTGCAGCACAATGCCCAGCCGCGCCTTCCACGCCAAGCCCGCGTGCCCGGGATCATCCCCCAGCACCGTCACGTCGCCGCTCGTGCGACGGCGGTATCCCTCGAGGATCTCAACGGTGGTGGACTTGCCGGCACCGTTGGGGCCGAGCAGGGCGAAGGTCTCACCGCGGATGATGTCGAACGACACGTCGTCGACGGCAGCCCGCGATCCGTAGGTCTTGCGCAGGTTCCGCACCCGCACGGCAGCGTTTTCCATGCCTCCAGCCTGCCGCCGGCGCGGCGGCGGCAACAGGGGCCGATGGTTCGGTGCGGCATCCCCCATTCGGTGGATGCCGCGCCCCCTCCGCCCGGCTGGCGAGGCATCCGGATGCCGCTCATCTGCCCCGACTACGATGTGTTTCTGTGACCGAACGTGCTCCCCTGTCTCGCAAACTGTCCGCTATCGCCGAGTCCGCGACCCTGAAGGTCGACGCGAAGGCAAAGGCGCTCCAGGCTGCGGGTCGGCCGGTCATCAGCTACGCGGCGGGAGAACCGGATTTCGCGACACCGCAGTTCATCGTGGATGCCGCGGCCGAGGCGCTACGCGACCCCAAGAACTTCCGCTACACGCCGGCGGCTGGGCTCCCCGATCTGCGGCAGGCGATCGCCGAGAAGACCCGCAGCGACTCGGGAATCGAGGTCTCGCCCGCCCAGGTGATCGTGACCAACGGCGGCAAGCAGGCCGTCTACCAGGCCTTCCAAGCAGTCGTGAACCCGGGCGACGAGGTGCTCCTGCCCGCGCCGTACTGGACCACGTACCCCGAAGCGATCCAGCTTGCTGACGGCATCCCGGTCGAGGTGTTCGCCGGCGCCGACCAGGACTACAAGGTGACTGTCGAGCAGCTGGAGGCGGCGCGCACGGAGCGCACGACGACGCTCGTATTCGTCTCGCCATCCAACCCCACCGGATCGGTGTACACCGAGGAGGAGACCCGCGCGATCGGCGAGTGGGCCCTGGCGCACGGCATCTGGGTCATCACCGACGAGATCTATCAGCACCTGGTCTACGACGGCGCTACGGCGGTCTCGATCGTGCAGGCTGTGCCGGAGCTCGCGGGGCAGACGATCCTGGTCAACGGTGTCGCGAAGACGTATGCGATGACGGGATGGCGGGTGGGCTGGATGGTCGGTCCCGCCGACGCGATGAAGCTCGCGGCCAACCTGCAGTCGCATCTCTCCAGCAACGTCAACAACATCGCCCAGCGAGCAGCGATCGCAGCGCTCACCGGCCCCCAGGACGAGGCCGAGCAGATGCGACAGGCCTTCGACCGCCGTCGTCGGGTCATCGTCGAGGAGCTGGCGAAGATTCCCGGGGTCACGGTTCCGACTCCCCTCGGCGCGTTCTACGCCTACCCCGACGTCCAGGGTCTGCTGGGGCGCGAGTGGCGCGGCAAGCGCGTCGAGACCTCGTTGGAGCTTGCCGACCTCATCCTCGATGAGATCGAGGTGGCAGTCGTTCCGGGCGAGGCCTTCGGACCGAGCGGGTACCTCCGGATGTCGTACGCGCTCGGCGATGACGCGCTACTCGAGGGCGTGCGACGGATGCAGGGGCTGTTCTCCTAGCGAGTTCACTAGCCCTGCGGGTCATCCCCGCCCCTGCGGCGTGGTCGCAACGGCGCATCCCTTTCCCGACACCCCGGGCGCAAGCACGACACACCGGGGTGTCGGCGAATCCCTGCGCCGTTGCGACCGGACCGACGGACCGATGAGCCGCCCCGGCTGCCGGAACCTGGGGTCCTACAGGTCGACGCCGACGAGGACCGGCTCGGGCTGCAGGATCAGTCCGAACTCGGCCTGCACCCGCCCCTGGATGAAGCGGGCGAGCTCGGCGATCTCGGCGGCTGTCGCGCCCGCGTGGTTGGTCAGCGCCAGCGCGTGCTTGCTCGAGAGGGCCGCGCGCGAACGCGGCAGGTGAAAACCCTTGCGGATGCCGGAATGCTCGATGAGCCACGCGGCACTGACCTTGACATCCGGGTCGTCGACCTCAGCCGGGGGGATGTACCCGTCGAACGTGTCGAGTGGGATGATCCGCACCGGCTCCGAGGTCGCATCGGCGCCGTCGGGACGAACCGGCCACCGCGGGCACTCGGGCGGCAGCGTTCGTGCGAAGGATGCCGACACGACGGCATTCTGGAAGAAGGAGCCGGCACTGTACGTGTCGGGATCGGCGTCATCGAGCACCATGCCCTTGCGGGCGCGCGTTGCCAGAACGTGATCGCGCACCCACTGCAGGGTGACGGCGTCATCCTCTTCCAGGCCCAGGGCCTGCCGGAGCTGCGCGCCGCGCAGCCGTCGCGGCGCCGGGCCGACCTCGAGCAGATCGAGCGTGACCGACAGGATGACGGCACGCCGAAGCGGCTCGGAGCCGTGGTGATGTTTGAGGACCGACGTGCGGAAGCCAAGCCCCAGTTCTGCGGCGGGAACTGTCGACACCTCGCCCGTGCTCTCGTCGATCAACTCGACCTCAACGAGGGTCTGCACGATCTCTTGACCGTAGGCGCCGACGTTCTGCACGGGAGCCGCACCGACAGTGCCCGGGATGCCTGACATCGCGGCGATCCCCGACAGCCCCTCGGCCACCGTGTACGCAACGAGATCATCCCAGTCGTGGCCGGCCTGGATGCGTAGCCGTGCCACCTGCGGCGCCGGCGCGGGCAACCGCTCGATGCCGCGGGTCAGGATGCGGATCACGGTGCCCTCGAAGGGTTCATCGCCGACGAACAGGTTCGATCCGCCGCCGAGGACGAACCACGGCTCCCCCGTCGCCCAGGTGTCTCGCAGCGCCGCGATCAGCTCATCCCGATCGTGGGCTTCCCACATCCGGGCGGGCTCGCCCCCGGTGCGCAGCGTGGTCAGGCTCGACAGCGGCCTGGGTGCGATCTCGGGCATCAGCCTCGGCGAGCGCGCAGGCGCGCCTTGCCCAGCACGGCGGTGTCGGCGGCGGTCACGCTCAGCTCGATGGTCACGGAATCCTCGTCGAGCGCGAAGACCTTGCCCTGAACCGCGACGTCGGCTCCGGCATCCGGGTCGACGACGACGGGCCGGGTGAAGCGGACGCCGTACTCGAGGATGCGGCCGGCATCGCCGAGCCAGGGCACGACGGTTTCGGCGGCCAGCCCCATCGTCAGCATCCCGTGGGCGAGCACGCCAGGAAGACCGACGGATGCCGCGACGTCATCGCGGTAGTGAATCGGATTGAAGTCGCCGGATGCTCCCGCATAGCGCACGAGGGACTCGCGGGTGAGGTGCACCGTGCGCTCGGCCACAATGTCACCGACAGCGAGGTCGGAAGAGTCGATCGTGTGCGCGCTCATTCGTCGTCCCCTCCCACCAGCAGCACAGAGGTGGCCGTGACGACGTGTGCGTCATCGGCATCCGTGATGGTGGCTTCGCTCGTGACCATCGCGCCCTTACCGAACGGACGCACCTGCGTGACGGCGAGGGTGGCAACCAGCTCGTCACCGGCGACGATCGGACGCGTGTAGGCGAAACGCTGCTCGGCGTGGATGAGGCGGTGCAGCTCGATTCCGGAGTCCGGCTCCGCGAGCAGCTGCTGCAGCGTGAGGTCTTGAATGACCATCGCAAAGGTCGGCGGGGCAACGACATCGGCGTATCCGAGCGCCTGGGCAGCGTCGGGGTCGGTGTGCTGCGGGTCGTCAGCGAACACAGCTCTCGCGAACTCCCGGACCTTCTCTCGTCCCACCAGATACGGGGCGGTCGGCGGGAAGTCCCGCCCGACCAGTTCAGGGTTCACAGGCACCAGCCCATCCTACCGAGCGAGGGCGAAGCGTCCTGGGGCGGCGGTCGACGGGTCAATTCCGGGCGGATGCCGCGACGCGGTCCCACCACTGCCGGGATGCCGCGCGCAGCCGTGGCAGGCGAGCGGCCGCCTCATCACGAATGGCGGCGGTGTCGGCGACAAGCGTCTCGAGCCGGCGCGGCGCGTCCGGCAGCTCGTCGAGATCGAGCACGCCGGTCTGACCCCAGTGTCCGAGTGCTCCCCCGAGTTTGATGCGCGTGTACTGGTCGGCAGACAACGCGAGCACGGGCGTGCCGGCCGGCGCTGCGAAGACAGCGGGGTGATAGCGGCCCGTGATGAGCAGGTCGGCACCGTGCACGAGCGCTGCCGCCTCACGGGACGTTCCGGTGGGGATGACGGTCGAGGGCTCCGACATCCGCTGCCTGATCCTCTCGTGCAGCGCTGCGTCGCCCCGTGCGGGCGCGGCGGGATCGAGCGGCCCGAAGTGTGCGTGGAACAAGACACGCCCGACGGTTCGTGCTGCAGCATCCGCGAGCTCGGCAATGTGCTGCTCGACCTGGTCGGCTGGTCGCCCCGCGAACCAGCCCGACAGACTCACGACGACTCCCCCGCGCGGCGCTGACTCACCGGCCTCCCCCTCTGTGCCGAGGCCGGGGCCGAGGAAGGATGCGTCGTCGACATTCAGGGTCGCGCTCAGTCCCCAGGAGTCGACGAGAGCGGCAGTGTCAGGCTCTCGCACGCCGACGAGAACCGCCTCGCGCAGCATCCGTGCCACCACTGCGTCATCGGGTGCGTCGAGGTCGGGGCCGAGGGTCTGCCCCGTGACCACGACCGGCACTCCCTGTGCACGAGCCAGGCGTGCCAGGGTGGTGCGTTCGAACACGTGGCTATGCCAGCGGGTCGCGAGATTCCCGCCGCCCGCATTGACGAGCAACCGCGCCGCCTCGAGCGCCTTGAAGACCTCGACTGCCGGGTCGTCCGGCGAGAGCTCAGCCGAGCCCGCGGCTACCGCGAGAAGGTGGTCGGCGCGCCGCGCGGCGTCGGCACGGTCGAGCCCCGCGAACCCGAGCCGCGGAAGTGCCGGGATGCCGTAGCGTGCCGCCGTTTCGGGGGGATTCGAGCTCACCCCGATGGGCGAGAGACCGCGCTCAGAGAGCTCACCCACGGCGACCTCGAACATCGCCTCGTCGCCGATATGGAACATGCCATCGAGCACGCCGACGTCACCGATGATGAGAACAGACACGGGCTTCTCCAGCATTGCCAGGACGAGGGAAGACGCCACAGATCGGTGGCGTTGTCAACCCTAAGGGGATGTGGCACAGCGTTCGCGTTCGGGCAGTACGATCACCCTGTCCGGGTGGCGGCGCCGGGACGCGCGAGGAAAGGACCGCCATGGGGATTCAGGCAGCGATGGACCGGGTGACCGGCGCCGCAACCGTCGTCGAGGCGTTGCGTGCTGCCGACGATCTGGCGTTCGAGGCAGGCCGCGATCCGGGCGTGCGTACGCTCCGGGTGCTCTCGGCAGCCCTGGCCGGAACCGACGACATCGCCGCGATTGCCGCGGTGCACGCCCTGTCGGAGATGTTCGACGAGCAGGCAGCGGCGCGCCTGGTCTCGCTGCTCGATGACCCCCGCCCCTTCATCCACGAACACGCAGCCTGGGCGCTCGGCCAGGGGCTGCCGCGGTTCTCGGCGATCGCACGCCTGATCGCGCTGGTCGGGCGCGGTGGGTTCACCGGGATGCTCGCGCAGCGCACGCTCGAGAAGTGGTCGGTCGCCGCGGGAGACGTGCTGGCGGTCGCGCTGGAGTCGGTGCTGGCCGTATCGACTGAGGCGACGGCTGCCGCGGGCCGGGCCCGCCTGGTCGAGACCCTCGGACTCGTACGCCAGTCGTCCGCGACGCGCACGCTGCTGACCATTGCCCGCACCGACACAGAAGCCGTGGAGGTGCGCGAAGCCGCCGTCGCGGCGCTGGGTCAGCGCTCGGGCGAACCCGGGGTGCGGCGTGCGCTCGAGGACCTTGTCACTGCCGATGGACCCCTGTCTGACCACGCACGGTTGGCCGTCATCGACCTCGAGCCGGCTCTCGCTCACCCCACCCGCGACACCTCGAGCGGACTCACCGTCGCCCAGCTCTTCCTGCACGCCGATATCGACCCGTCGCTGAGCGCCGCGGGGGCCGGGGATAACGGCGGGATTGCCACCCTCCTGGTGCGCCTGGGCGACGCCCTCACTCACGAGCCCGGCGCCGTCGAGCGCGTGCTGACACTCTCGCGCGGCTCGATCTCGCAGGCGACAGCTGACCTCCTCGATGTCGCCTCCCAGAGCAGGGGGCACGTCTACGGCCATGTTCCGCTCGCGGCGCGCCCCACGCCGTCGGCTGCAGCATGGCCTCTGCGTGTGCGGGCACGGCGCGGCATCCGTCGTCTCCTGCGCGCGGCGGGCCACATCGACGTGCTGCACCTGCGGATGGCCGACGTCGGGTCGCTCGCCGCCGCCGACGTCGCGCGCGAACTCGGCATCCCGACGGTCTTCACCCTCGCACCCGACCCCCACGCGGTCATCCAGTCACTCGACCGGGCGGGAACCCTCACGCGCGAGAACTTCGGCGACACCGACCTCGCCGAGCACTTCTGGTTCCGCACGAGTCTGGTGCGTTCGCTTGCCGGCTCCGCCTCGCACAGCGTGCTGTTCCCGCGCCAGAACCTTGCCGACGACATCCGATCACTGGTCGGCGTCGACATCGACAGCGTCCCCGAAAGGCACACGATCGTCGCCGAGGGTGTCGACCTTGAGGTCGTCGATCGATCCGTCGCCCTCGTGTCGGGAGGGGCGACGGATGCCGATCCCGCGCTGCGCGAGCTTGCCGACCTGGTCGGGGCTTTGCCGCCGGATCGGCGTGATCTGCCGCTGATCGTCAGCGTCGGCCGCATGCACCGCGTGAAGGGAATGGCGACGCTCGCCGAGACGTGGGCCGGCAGCGCGCTGTCCGAGCGCGCGAATCTGCTCATCATCGGCGGTGACCTCGAGAACCCCTCGCTGGATGAGCGCGAGCAGCTCGACCGCATCGAGGTCGCGGTTCCCTCCGCCGAGCGCGCGGCACGCGGCCTCATCCTCGCCGGACACCGCCCCAACGATGTCGCAGCCCGCTGGGTGGCTGCAGCCCGGCTTGGGATCCCCGGCAGAGTGGCCGGGCGCGGGGTGTACGTGTGCGCGAGCATCAAAGAAGAGTTCGGCATCGCCCTGCTGGAGGCCCTCGCGACGGGACTTGTTGTCGTCGCCCCCGACGGTGGCGGACCCGCGACCTATGTGGCCGACCAGGACACCGGGTTTCTCACCGCGACCTGGGATGTCCACGCGCTGGCGGAGGCGACCCACCGCGCGCTGGACCGCGCGGCCCTGGCCGACCCCGCGATCGCCGAGCGAGCTCGAGCGATGGTCGCCGAGAGGTTCACGATCCAGGCCATGGCGGCAGCGCTCGCTCCGGTGTATCGGCAGGTCGCCGAGCAGGAGGCCGAGCTCGTGCGGGCGGCGGGCGTCGCATGACGCTGCTGGTCGTCAGTCCCGATTACGCCTCGCACCTGCTTCCCCTCGCAACACTCGCGACTGCGTGGCAGCAGCGCGGCGAAGAGGTCGTCGTCGCGACCGGCCCCGCGACCGATCCCATCGTGAAGCGCTTCGGCTATCGGCGGGTCGATCTGCCGCTTGGTCGCGGCGCCAACGCGGGAATCATCCGCACGGCGCAGCAGCAGGCTGACGAGGCGGCGTCTCTGGAGGGGTTCTTCGCCGCCACACGTCGCGGGATGATCCCCACGCTCCTTTATCAAGCCCGGGAGCGCCTCACCGACCTCATGTGGCAGCCCGAGGATAGTGCCCGGGCAACCCTCGCGGTGATCGAGGATGTCGCACCCGACGCGATCCTCGTCGATCACCTTGCGTTCAGCGCTCGCCTCGCGCTCCATACGGCAGGCATCCCCTACGGCGACGTGGTGCTCGGCCATCCGAGCGCCCTGCCGGTTGCCGGTGAGGTCTATGGCTTCCCTCCGGCGTGGCCGGCATCCTTCTCTCCTGACCCCGACGAGCTGCGTACGCTCCGGGACGTCTGCGTGGAAGTCTCGGCGCGGTTCACGGCGCAGTGGAACGAGGTAGCACAGCGACTGGATGCCGGATCGCGCGGCGTCGACGATGCATTCGCTACCCACGGCGAGCGCGTGCTCTACAACTATCCCGGTGAGCTTGCCCGCACCGATGGGAGGGCGCTGCCCCCGCACGTCTTTCTCGGTTCGACTCGGCGGACCGAGCCCGAGGATGACGCGGTGGCAGCATGGCTCGCCGTCGATGAACCGTTCGTCTACGTCAGCTTCGGCAGCTTCCTATCCGTTCGCGGCGACGTGCTCGCGCGCGTCGCCGAGGCACTGCGCCGCGTCGGCGTCCGCGCAGCGATCTCGACGGGGGCCACTGACCCGGCCGAGCTCGGCACGATCCCGGAAGGCTGGCTCGTGCGCGAGTACCTGCCGCAGGTGCGCCTACTCGATCACGCCACAGCTGCCGTCACCCACGGCGGCAACAACTCCGTCACCGAAGCGGTCGGAGCTGGCGTGCCGCTCCTGGTGCTCCCGTTTTCGACCGACCAGTTCGCGGGGGCGGCGGCGATCGAGCGCGAGGATGTCGGACGCAGCCTCGACCCGAATGCGGCAAGCGCCGAGGATCTCGCGTCGGCTCTCGTGGCCATCCTGGATCCGGACTGGGCGGGTCGAAGGACTCTCACCGCGATCCGTGCCGATCAACTCGCCGGTCCGGGCCCCGAGCGGGCCTACCGGGCGCTCGCCGACGCGACGTCAGCCGAGCGATAGGCTCTCGTCCGCGAGGCCTACGAGCGCTGCCATCGCGGCTCGGTCGCCCGCGGCATCCCGGTACTGCTGCATCCGCGCGGCATTGGCCTCGTAGCCCGCGCCGGCACGGACCTCGCCGACGTGGTGAAGCGCGTACACCCGACCCTCGTGGCGGCGCGGCGGTTCACCGAGCAGGGTGTGATGGGCGAGGTTCCAGGCGGCATCCTCGAATCCCCACCCGCGGAACCCGGCATCCTGTCCCCCGTGGCGGGCCCACGTGCGCGGTGTCGCGATGTACACGCCCGAGCAGGCACCCGACACGAACTGCTCGACGGTGCACTCGGGTAGCGGCACGCCCCGCGCATAGTCGGCGGAGCCCGTCGCGCCGAGCCACCGGTACTCCGTATACGGAAGGTGCACGACGCCACTGGTCGCCGCTGCGCGGATCGCCTCGCGCAGCGGCTGAACCTCGGGGATCGTGTCGGCATCACCGATCACGACGACCTCGTCGGGGTCGGCATCCGCCATCGCCTGGTTTCGACAGGCTGCCAGGACGAACGGAACGTCACCGGTGTCGACGGTCGTCAGCGGCACCTCGGGGAGATTCTCCCGATACCAGGCGACCACACGCTCGAACGCATCGATGCGCGACGGCGCCGGGCGCCACGGCAAGACGATTCGGGCAGGCGGCAGAACATCGTCGGGGGTGAGAGAATCCACTCCACCATCATGGGGCCGCCAAGGAGACGCCATGCCCGAACTGTTCAACTACTTCGACCACGTCGAACTGCCGACTCCGACCCTCGGCGTCGACGAGGTCGAAAGGCTCTGCACGCTGGCCTTTGGCATCGACGTCGTCGCGATTCCTCTCGGGAGCCAGCAGGACCAGAACTTCCGCCTGTTCCCGCGAGACTCCGACGTGCCGTTCGGCGTCCTCAAGCTCAGCAATCCGGTGTTCAGCGAGACCGAAATCCGGATGCAGGATGAGGCGACGAATGCTGTCGCGATGGTCGAGCCTTCCCTACGGGTTCCTCGCGTCCTCTCGGGACCTCGGGGGGCTCTCTGGGCCTGGTGGGACAGCTCGCAGGGGCGCATTCACGCTCGCGTGCTGGAGAACATCTCCGGTCACACCCTGACCGGGTCGCGCTACCTTCCCCCCACTGTCATCGAACGCCTCGGAGACCTTGCGGGGCGGGTCAGCGCCGCACTCGGAAGCTTCGAGCATCCCGCGAGCAGCCGCACCCTGCAGTGGGATCTGCGTCATGCACGCAGGGTCATCGACGCCCTGCTGCCTGATGAGCCGGATGCCGAGGTTCGCGCCGCGATAGATCAGGCGGTGAGCGAGGCCAGCGCGGCGCTCGATCGGGTCGAATCCCGCCTTCCTCTGCAGGTAGGGCACTTCGACATCACTGACGACAACGTGCTGCGCGGCGAGGGCGAGCTCCTCCCCGACGCCGTGATCGACTTCGGCGACGTGATGCGCTCGTGGCGCGTCGCCGAAATTGCGGTCACGGCATCCTGCGTACTGCACCACGATGGCGCAGAACCGATGTCGGTCATTCCCGCGATTCGTGCCTTCCACGCACGGTGCCCCCTCACCGACGACGAGATCACGGCGCTGTGGCCACTCATCATCGTGCGCGGAGCGACTCTCGTGCTGAGCGGGCGCGCCCAGGTGCGCCTCGACGACGCGAACGACTACGCGGCTGACGCGCTCGATCGTGAGCGCCGGATCTTCGATGTGGCAACCTCGGTGCCGGCATCCGTCATGACTGCGGCGATACGTAGGGCGCTGGATCCCGACAGCTCCGCGCCGACCCGGGCATGGGAGGGCGCTCCCGTGGTCACGCTCCCGGCTGAGGCTGTCGTTCTCGATGCCGGCACCGTCTCACCCGTGAACGATCGGGGCGTCTGGCTCGACCCGGAGGCGCTCGACCGGGCGGCGCTGAGCACGCTGGATGCCGGCGCCGGCGCGGTCGTCGTTCCTGCGTGGCATTCGATGCTGAGCGGGGCGCCGCTTCGAACCCCGACGGCGCCGGCGACAATCCCCACCGGCACGACGCTCTGGCTGGCCGAGCCGCTCGCGCTCGGTCGAGACGATGGCGAGTGGACAGGCGGCGCCGGGACGCTCACCTGGCGTTGCGGCGACGAGGTCGTCACGATCACCGGCGTTCCCGACGGCTCGGATGCTGCGCTTCCGGCACGCACGCGCCTGTTCGTGCAACGCCACGCGGCGGGGGACGAACTCCCACCTCCGCGGGTATCCGCGGCCCTCGCCGAGGCCTGGCGCGACGTGACCGGCGATATTTCCAACGCGCTCGGGATGGCGCCGGCGCTCCCGCGCGGGGACGATATTCTCGCTCGTCGCCACGGAGTCCTGGCAGAGGTTCAGGAGCACTATTACGACACGCCACCGAGGATCGAGCGCGGATGGCGGGAGTATCTGATCGACGTCGACGGTCGGGTCTACCTCGACATGGTCAACAACGTCGCTTCGGTGGGACATGCGCATCCCCGCGTCGCGGATGCGGCAACCCGACAGCTCAACCTGCTCAACACGAACTCTCGCTTCCACTACGGCGTGATCACCGAGTACGCCGAGCGCATCGCTCAGACGCTGCCCGCGGAGCTCGACACAGTCTTCTTCGTCAACTCGGGCTCGGAGGCAGCGGATCTCGCTCTTCGACTGGCGATGGCATCCACGGGCCGCACCGACATCGTCGCGATGCGCGAGGCCTACCACGGGTGGACCTTCGCGAGCGATGCCGTGTCGACGTCGATCGCCGACAACCCGAACGCGCTGGCCACGCGCCCGGAGTGGGTGCATACCGTGGCCGCCGCCAATCCCTACCGCGGCACGTATCGCGGCGACGAGGCCGAGCGGTACGGACCGGAAGCCGTTGCGGTGATCGATCACCTCGCCGCATCCGGACGCGCTCCCGCCGGGCTCATCTGCGAGACCTTCTTCGGAAACGCCGGGGGTGTCGCGCTACCGCCGGGGTATCTCGCGCAGGTCTACGAAGCTATTCGCCGACACGGTGGCCTCGCCATCGCCGACGAGGTGCAGGTGGGCTTCGGCCGGCTCGGCGAATGGTTCTGGGGGTTCGAGCAGCAGCGGGTCGTGCCCGATATCGTTGCGGTCGCGAAGTCGATCGGCGCAGGCCACCCCATCGGCGCCGTCATCACCCGCCGGGAGATCGCCGATCGGTACCGCACCCAGGGGTACTTCTTCTCATCGACCGGCGGCTCACCGGTCTCGGCGGCGATCGGCCTGGCTGTTCTCGATGTCATCGAGCAGGAGGGTCTGCAACAGAACGCGCGGGTCGTCGGAGCGCATCTGAAGCGACGTCTGGAACGCCTGGCTGAGTCCCACCCGATCGTGGGAGCAGTGCACGGCGCGGGCCTGTATCTCGGCGTCGAGTTCGTGCGTGACCGCATCACCCTGGAGCCGGCGACCGACGAGACCGCGGCAATCTGCGACAGACTGCTCACGCTCGGGGTGATCATGCAGCCCACCGGTGACTACCTGAACGTGCTGAAGATCAAACCCCCACTGTGCGTGTCACTCGAGTCGGTTGACTATTTCGTCGATTCGCTCGACCGGGTTCTCACCACGGGCTGGTGACGCTCGGCATCCGGCCGCTCAGGAACTGGAGCGCTGAGCGCGAATCGCCCGCAGCGCCATCTGCACCGCGATGAAGGCGATGAAGATCGAGAACAGCACGTTGCCGACGAACGGATCGACCAGCGTCGCGATCCAGGCGCCGAGCGCGGTCGTCGTGCACGCTGCGACACCGATGGCAATGGCCGCGGGCAGGTCGACGTTCTTGCGCCGGATGTTTCCGACGGTTCCAGAAATGGCCGTGGGGATCATCATCAGCAGAGAGGTGCCCTTGGCTTCGAGGTCGCTCGCCCCGAACAGGATCATGAGCACGGGAACGACCACAATGCCCCCGCCGACACCGAGAAGGCCCGCCAGGATGCCGGTGACCAGGCCCAGCACGATGAGGCCGATGACCGAGAGGATCGTGTACTCGATCTCTGCGTCCCGCGAGGGGATCACGAGGTACAGGCTGATGATCACGAGCACGAGGAACCCGACAAAGCCCCAGCGCAGCACCGGAAGAGGAAGTCGGTGCAGCAGCCACGTGCCGATCTGAGCACCGATGATCGCCCCAGCGGCGAGGATGATCGCGGCGATCCACGCCACAGAGCCGGTCATCGCATAGGAGACCACACCGACCGTTGCCGTCGGAACGATCGCCGCGAGCGAAGTGCCGGCAGCGAGTCGCTGATCGAACCCCAGAAAGAAGACCAGTGCGGGCACGATGACCGTGCCGCCACCGACGCCGAACAGACCCGACAACAGGCCCGCAGCCAAACCCACCAGAATCGCGACGATGTAGAAGCGCGCGGTGCGCGGCTGGGGTGTGGTGGTCATGTGCTCGCTCTCGTCGGCGCCGGAACGCCGGCCGTGCCAGCCTACTGGTCTGTGCTAGCTACTGGTCTGGGGCAGCCGCCCCGACGCGACGGGTTCGGGGCTACTCTACGCTCACGAGGTCGTAGATTGCCCAGCCGTCGTCATCCGGAACCACCGTGTATTCGTACTCGACGACTTCCCGTACACCCGGTTCGATCGGGTTGCCGTCCTGGTCGAAGTGCGCGATGTAGCTCTCTTGGGTTGCGACGGTGTACTCGTATTCCGGGCCACGGATGTCGGTCACGACGATCTCGTAGTCCGAGTACCACTCGGTGAAGGCGTCGGACTGACCCGTGAAGGTCGCGCAGTCCTTGATCTGCACGATCTCGCGCAGGCGCTCGGTCGTGACCCCGAGGAAGAGATCGCAGTCGGCGGTCTGCCAGGCCTCGTCGAACTCGTACACAGCCTCGACGGCGCCGCGTTCATCATCGTTCGTCGGTTCGACCGTGGCCGGCGCGCTCACCCGTCCAAAACCGAGGATCGCAAGCGGGATGAGCACCGCCGCGAGAACTACCGCAACGAGCATCGCGACACCGACGATCACCCAGATGATCCAGGTCCGGCTGCGCTGAGGGGCGGTGGCTGCCACGAAGATCCCCGATGGGGAGCCCTGGTCTGCCGGACCGCCGTCGGATGGAGCCGCGTCGCCTGCCGCCTCCGGCGATTGCAGAGAAAGCTCTGGCGTCGGCACCGTGCGCGGGCGCTGCCACGGGTCGGGCATTCCCTGCGGGTGCGGCTGCACATGCTCGGTCCACTGCTGGCCGTCCCACCATCGCAGGGCACCGTGGCCGTCGTCATACCAGCCGGGGGCAATCGCCGACATCCGCTCTCGTTCCTCGTCGCTCAGTGGTCGCCTTCACTCTATGCGCGCGGACCTCGGGGTCAGAAGCTCGCGACATAGTCTCCAGTGCTGAAGCCACCGGTGATCAGCCACAGCGGCACCAGAACCGTGATCAGGGAGAGAACCAGCGACACGATCGACCACGCGAGCACACGACGTGCGCGGATGTCCAGAATCAGCGCGATGACGGCAAGGACGAGGGCTATGGCCCCCACGATGATCGAGAACGGCATTGTCACGATCAGCAGCCACCAGATCGTCGCCATCTCGGGGAGGAACCCGGTGAGCAAGATCGCAAGCGAAGGCGCAAGGGCGATGAAGGCGACGACGAACGCGATGATTCCAAGGATGGGGATGCGGCGGGCAGTGGGTGCGGGCGGCGATGCCGGCGGAACGGATGCTGTCACGAGCGCAGTCTAGGGCGCGAGCGTCCGCCGCCACGATCACCCAACGCCCGAGTATGCGCAGCTGAGCCTGCGGAGAGCTCCCACCCCGCGAGTGCGACGGCTACCACCCGGCGGCGCGGCTGACAAGGGGCGCGCGGCGGCGAAGGAGGATGACTACAGTGACGTTCGACGCAACGTCGAAAGGAACACCGATGGCAACGCAGTCCGATACCACGACCAAGACGAAGAGTTCGGCATCCGCAAGCCCGCGCAACGCCCGCAAGGCAGCGAAGGGCGGCGCTGGAGCCAAGCTCACGAACGAGCAGAACGCCGAGAGTGGCTTCCAGGCGTCGAAGCAGCTGAGCGTCAACCTGCAGCGCGTGCTCGTGGACCTTCTCGAGCTCTCGCTCCAGGGCAAGCAAGCGCACTGGAACGTCGTCGGACGCAACTTCCGCGACACGCACCTGCAGCTCGACGAGATCATCGACGCCGCTCGTAGCCTCTCGGATGTCGTCGCCGAACGGATGCGTGCGCTTCACGCTCTTCCGGATGGGCGCAGCGACACCATCGCCGAGACGACCTCGCTCCCCGAGTTCCCGCACGGCGAGATCGACACCGACGAGGTCGTCGACCTGATCACAGAGCGCCTCGAAGCGGTGGTTACGACCTGCCGAGAGGTGCATGACGACGTCGACGACGAGGATCCCACGAGTGCCGACATCCTGCACGAGGTCCTCGGGCAGATGGAGCAGTTCGCCTGGATGGTCAGCGCCGAGCGCCGCACACCCCAGGGCCGCTGACTCGCGCACCCGCGGAACGACGACAGAGGCCCGCGAGGGGCCTCTGTCGTCGTAGCAGGAGCGGGGCTTGTCCCCACCGCCACTCCACACGCCGCCGCGCGGCGCGCGGAGCCTCCGGCGGCGTGGGCCCACCCGCGGGTGACGGCTGCAACTACCCGCCCCGAAACGACGAAAGAGGCCCTCGGAAGGGCCTCTTTCGTCGTAGCAGGAGCGGGGCTTGAACCCGCGACCTCACGATTATGAGTCGTGCGCTCTCACCAACTGAGCTACCCTGCCGCACGGCATCCGTCGGTCACGAGATGGATGCTGCGAGCCCCGAGTCAGGATTGAACTGACGACCCCTTCCTTACCATGGAAGTGCTCTGCCACTGAGCTATCGGGGCGAAGCCCGGCGCGCGGGCAACTAGAAGAGAATATCAGAGCGCTGTCGTCGGAGAGAATCCGCTCCTGTGGTGATTACTGGTTGACGACAGCGGGGGCATCGGGCACGGTCACGACCGTCGATGCCACGTTGTGCGCCGCCAGCCAGGCCATCGGCTCTGTCGGGGTCTTGCCGTTCAGTAGAACTTCGAAGTGCAGGTGCGGACCCGTCGAGCGACCCGTGGTACCCACGGTTCCGACGACGTCGCCGAGCCTGATGACCTGACCCGGCTGAACGCGGAGCGAGCCGTACTGCATGTGCGCATAGTTCGTGGAAATAAGCTCGCCGTCCACGATGCTGTCGATGACGACGCGGGCGCCGTAGGCACCTCCGGCCTCGGTAGCGATACGGACGATACCGTCGGCGACAGCGTGGATCTCAGCGCCCTGCCCACCGGGCGCGAAGTCGACTCCCTCGTGCATCCGGCCCCACCGCATGCCGTACGGAGAGCTGATCGGAACTCCGACCGTGAAGGGGTACTGCACGGCAGCCGCGGCGTTGTTTACGTACGTCGACGCGATCTCTCGCACGCCAGCCTCGACCGCGAGCTCAGCCATGGACACAGCCGAATAGCCTTCCTCACGGCTGAGAGCAGTGGTGGATGCTTCGGCTGGCGCAACGTACGCCTGAATGTCCTCTTCGGGCGTCGCGGTCGGTTCGACGTCGGCCAGCGCGACGATAGAGGCTGTGGGGCCTTCGCCGCCGCCGGCAGCTGCGACAGCCTCAACAGGCGTGGTCATGCCGACGGCGAGCAGTCCGACGATGCCCATGACGCCGACCGAGAACGATGTGGTTGCGAGCTTGCGCACGGATCCGACGCGGAGACGGCGGCGAGCGATGTGCACGGATTCGGGCGACTCTTCATCCGCGGCCGAAGACTCCTCCGTCGTCGAGACACGCGGCGCGACCGTGGGGGTCTCGCCTGTGGCACCGAAAGTGCGCACGACCTCGTCGAAGAAGTCACCCGCGCCGTCGCTTGCTGACATGCGGGATTCATCGGCGACCGAAGCGTGCTCCGCACCGGGCTGGTCGGGCGCATCTGCAACCGGTTCGTCTTCCGCAGCGGGCGAAGCGGTGTCGGTCTCGGCAGGGGCGGGCGAAGCAGTGTCGGTGTCGACAGGGTCGGGCGCAACGTCTTCGGCGGCGTCGTCGAACGAGACGACCTCGATCTCCTGGTCGGACACGACCGGCTCGGAGACCGAAGAGCTGGGAGCGACACCGGCACGGCGGGCGCGCCGAGACAGCGGCGCGGTCGGGGCAGCGACCTCTTCAGCAGCGGCCTGCTCAGCGGGGCGGGGACAATCGAGTCCCGCACCCGAGAGGGCGCCTGCTTCGGCATCCGTCAGCGGAACGTTGTGCAGCCGTGACCGCAGGCCTGCCGGCCTCGGGGCGAGCTCGTCAGCGCTCGAGTACCCAGCCTCGCTTGCGGGCACGTCGACGCGGCGTCCTCGGCGCAGATCCGCGCGAGAAGAGCCCGATATCTCCGCCGCCGACGAAGGCGCGGGAGATGTGCGACTGGAGCGGCGCGTTGGCGCTGCGTCAGGCGCAGGAGTATCGGGGGTCACGGTCTCGCTCTCGGTCGTTCGGGTACGACACGGGTGTTTCGGATGCTTCTCACCCTGCTCCGCGCTGGTTTCCCGGATGCGCAGGGAAGGTAACGATACGGTAAACGCTACCTGCTCCCACCTGAGAAAGCCATGGACGGGCCCCATTCTGCGGATTCCACAGGGGTATCCGCAGATCCGTTGTCAGGGTTGCGCGAGCGTGGACAGTCGCTCGAAGATCCCGGGGATCGCGGCGACCACGAGGACGCGGCCGGTCTCGTCTGCCGGGAAGAGCTCGAAACGTCCCCCCGCTTCGGTCACGATGAGGCCCGCGGCGGCGTGGTCCCAGGGCTTGAGCCCCCGCTCGAAGTACCCATCGACCCGGCCTGCCGCTACCGAACAAAGATCGATGGATGCCGCACCCATTCGGCGGATGTCTCGAGCGATCGGCATCACCCGGGAGACACGGCCCAGATCACCCGCGTGGGTCGCGGGGTCGTACCCGAAGCCTGTCGCCAGCAAAGCGCCGGCGGCCGAAGCATCAGCTTCGACCTGCAGCCGCCGCTCGTCGAGCCACGCGCCCGCACCCTGCGCCGCACGGAACATCTCATCCAGAGATGGCACATACACGGCGCCGGCGAGAGGAGTCCAGGACTCAGGGTCGGCGCCCCCGCGTACTGCCGCGATGCTCACGGCATAGAACGGGATGCCATACGCATAGTTGACGGTGCCATCGATCGGGTCGACGACCCACGTGATGCCGCTGGTGCCAGGGTCGGCATCCGACTCTTCGCCGAGAAAGCCATCGGTGGGTCGGAGTTCGCGCAGCCTCGAGCGGATGAGCGCCTCGACCTCGCGATCGGCTTCGGTGACGATGTCCGCCAGGGCTGACTTGGTCGCGGCGATCGAGACGCCCTCGCTGCGTCGCTGTCGCGCCAGAGCGCCTGCCTCGCGGGCGAGGTCTACAGCGATGCTCTCGAGTTCGCGCGGATCTGTGTCGGTCACCCTTTCACGCTAGCGCGCGATCAGGACTGCCGCGGCGGCTCCGTGGGCTCGGCGGGAGCCTCCGGGGCCGACTCCGCGACAGCACCGGCACTCGCGTCCGAATCGACCGGCACTGAAGACTCGGATGCAGCATCATCGGCCGTCGGCGCGGATGGTTCGGCTTCGGGAGTCGGTGCAGGAGCGCTTGGCGCGGGCGGGGCTGACACCGGAGCGAAGATCTGCGCGCCGGGCGTGGGATGCCCCGTGTAATAGGCGTTCCAGTCGGGTGAGCCGTCGGGCAACATCGGCAGCGGTGTCACACCGTCGATGTACATCGGCCAAGGGAGCAACTCGCGCTCCGTGTGCGCTGCCGCGGGAGCGGGCGTGGGAGCGGGAGCGACGGGCGCGACCGAAGCAGTCCCTTCGGGCCGAGGCGCGAAAAGAAGATTGAGCAGGGGCACAAGGGCTGTTCCGACCGCGGCGAGGATCACGACCGCCACGACCACCCGCCAGTAGAACTCCGTGAAGTAGATCCAGTCGCTGAAGATCAGCGGCATGAGAAGAAGCAGCGCAAGCACCGCGACCAGCCCGACCGTGACGGGAGCAAGAATGCGATTCACGGCCGTCACGTGCCGGAGGGCAGCGCGGAGAAAGAACCGGGCATGCAGGAGGGCAAGCTGCAGCACGAGCACGACGAGGAGGAAGCGGAGGAACCGTTCGGGTCCAACGAAGCCCCACCCGTAGAACGACCACGGCTCGGGCATCCAGATCAGGATGATTCCCGCGAGCAGTGCGACGACCCAGGTAGCAATGCTTGCGATGGCGAACCATGCTGGGCGGCGCGGCGCGAGCCGCGCTTCCATGATGGCGATGCCCGCGAAGCCGGCGAAGAGCAGAACGGTGAGGAACGCGCGAACGATGGAACCGGCCTGCGGACCAACCAGGACCCAGACCACGCAGATGAGTGCTGCCGCGACGAGTGCGCCGACGGCAACCCAGATCGCAGCACGGGCGTAGGGGGACCGTGCCGCGAAGGACTGCTCGGGGGTTCCGGCCGCTGGAGGCGGCGAGGGGACATGTGGCGCTTGGGCGTCAGGCTGCGGCGTGGTCATGAATCCTCCCGAGGATCGATGTCGCTGTCATCCTCGCACGCGAACCTCAGATCGAGACCCCCGATTCGCGTCAGTTGTGGAGACCCTGACTGCCGCCGACAGTTGGCGAGGGACACGATTTCTGGGAGCCCGTCACTCGCTGTAATATTGCTAGTCGCGCCTCCGGTCGACTGTACAAGCTGGGCGGGTGCGCACTTGGCAGGTTACCCAAGCGGCCAAAGGGATCTGACTGTAAATCAGCCGGCATAGCCTTCGGGGGTTCGAATCCCTCACCTGCCACAAATTGTTCAAGGGCTCTCGCGAAGCGGGGGCCCTTGAACAATTCTGGGGACTGCGGGTTCGAACCCTCGGGTGGGCCCACGCCGCCAGAGGCTCCGCGCGCTGCGCAGCAGCGTGTGGAGGGGCGGTGGGGACGAATCCCTCACCTGCCACAAATTGTTCAAGGGCTCTCGCGAAGCGGGGGCCCTTGAACAGTTCTGGGGACTGCGGGTTCGAAACCTCGAGCTCAGGTGCCGATGCGGTTCACGTCATCGCCGGCGAGCGCTTCCGGGGTGCGCAGGAGCGCGCCGGGAAAGCGGCAGGTCGCTGCGGCAATGTCCATCGCGTCCGCGAGCACGTCGGTCCACTCATCCGCGCTTGTGGGGTCTTGCTGCACGATCCCGGCGACCAGGGCTGCCAGGGATGCATCCCCGGCGCCCATCGTGTCGACGACCGCGCCCGGAAGCGTCGAGACCGGCTTGCTTACCGTTGCCTCGTCGGTGACCAAGGTGGCCCCGGCGGCGCCCCGGGTAGCAAGAACGGTCGGCACGCCAAGCTCTCGCATCCGAGCTACCGCGGCATCCAGGTCTGTCTCGTACAGAAGCGTCGCGTCATCGTCACCGATCTTCACGACACCGGCCCCGTCGGCGAGCGCTTCGAAGCCGCGGCGGAACTCGTCAAGGTCCTTCATCATGCCGGTGCGAGGGTTCGGGTCGATCACGAGGCGATCGGATGCCGCGCCTACCGCGTCGATGAGCGACGCCGTCTGTTCGGCATCGTCGAACGGATAGCAGCTGACAACGACGCGATCGGCATCCGCGATCGCCGCTCGCTGGGCGTCATCGAACGTGAGATGACGGGCCTGGGCCGCATCGTTGAATGCGTACGTCGGTTCGCCCTTGACACGCACGCTCACGGCTCGCGAGCTTCCGAGCGGTGAGGCGGACGCGAGCAGGTCGACGCCGTAGTCGGCAAGGTAGGCGCGGATCTTCGCACCGGCCTCGTCGTCGCCGACCATGGCGATCAGCGTGGTCGGAACGCCCAGGCGCGATAGCCCCACAGCCACGTTCAGGGCTGCTCCGCCGACGAACTCCTTCACGCCGGTGTCATCACGCAACTCGTCGATCAGCGCGTCGCCGATCACCACGACCGAACTCATGCCGGGGCCTCTCCGTTCTCGAGCACACGCGCGACGAACGCCTCGGTGCGGCGCCGTGTGCCATCAATCTTCAGATCGACGCTACCGCGCATCTCACTGGGCGCGAGCGGTGCGGCCAGGCGCACGTTGTCGTGGCAGGAGAGATCGGTGCAGATATAGGTGCCGACGCTGTCACCGTGAGCACCGGCATCCCCGGCGCGCCGTGCCGTGAACAGCGAGACCTGGTTGCCGGGCTGCATCGTGTGGCACAGGTTGCACATCGCCGCGCGCGAGAGTGCCGAGCTCTCGGATGCTCGAAGCACGACACCCCGCGGCTGTCCATCAACCTCGGCAACGAGGTATCCACGGCCCCGGAACTCGGGGTCGCGCCAGGCGAGAAAGTCGAAGTGATACCAGTCGGTCGTGCGGGCACTCAGCGGAACCTCGATCACGCGAAGCTCATCGGGTGCAGCGTTGACGAACGACGCGCGAAGTTCCTCTTCGGTAAGCGGACGCATGCCACCTCCTCCCCCGACATCCTACGAAGGGGCGACCCCGCTGTCTCCCGGCTCCGGCACATCGACACCCGGGAGGACCCAGGCTGCGAAGGTGGCGCCTGTGGCTCGGATGCCGGCGCTGCCGTCCGCTCCGGTCTTCAAAGCCGCGTCACCGAAGAGTGCCTCCGCACGGTCGGCGCCGAGCAGCGCTGCTGCGGGAAGCGTGATGTCGGCATCCGTCGTGGATGCCAGCACGAGGATCGATTCCTCAGCGCTCTCGCGCACGAACACGACTGCGCTCTGGTTGACGTGCACCCAGCGCAGTCCGCCGGTCGCAAGCGCGGGGTGCTCACGCCGAAGCGCAATCAGCTGCCGGTAGAGGTCGAGCCTCGCGGCAGCTGCGGGCTGTGATTCCGTTCCCCACGGCATCGGGGTGCGGCTCGCTTCACCGTCGGCGCCGACGAGACCGAACTCGTCGCCGGCGAACAGCACCGGCATCCCCGGCAGTGTCATCGACAGGCCGACAGCCAGCGGGATGACCTCCGCCGGTGCGTTGGTCGCGAAGCGGGCGGTGTCGTGGCTGTCGAGGGTCTGCATGTTGCCCAGTCGCACGCGCCACGGAATGCCCGCCGTGAACCGTGTGACCGCGCCGACGAACTGTCTCGCGTCATAGCGCGGGATGCCGCCGACCGGCTGACCGAAGAACCACGGCTCGGTACGCTCCTGCCCTTCGCCGGTCAGGTACGGCTCGCCTGTCGGTTCGCAGAGCCATGCCCACAGCGGACGCGCGAACGAGGGGTAGGTCATCGCGCCATGCCACCCGTCCCCGGTGAGATCACCCGAGGCGTCATTGGTGATCTCGGCGATGAGGATCGTGTCGGGGTTGGTTTCGATCATCGTCTGGCGGGTGAGCTGACGCACCTCGGCGTTCAGGTCGACATCTCCGAGCCGCCCCGTCATGTTGGCGACATCGATCCGCCAGCCATCGAGCGAGAACGGGGGCTTGAGCCACTGCGCGACGACCGAATCCGGCCCTTCGATGAATCGGCGACGCAGCTCGGGCGAAGCCCAGTTGAACTTCGGCAGGGTGGGGGTGCCCAGCCACGACTCGTAACGGGTGTGCGCTGCATCCGTGAAGTAGTAGAACTCGCCCTCGGGCGCTTCGGGATTCCCGAGCGCCGCCTGGAACCACTCGTGCCGGTCGCCGGAGTGGTTCGTGGTGAGGTCGCCGATGACACGGATGCCGCGCTCATGCGCCGCCTCGACGAGACGGATCAGCGCTTCGTCTCCGCCGAGCAGCGGGTCGACGCTCGTGAAGCTCGACGCGTCGTAGCGGTGATTCGAGGCTGCCGGAAAGAATGGCGTCAGATAGAGCAGGTTCACGCCGAGGTCGGCGAGGTGGTCGAGGTGCTCACGGATGCCGTCGAGGTCACCGCCGTAGAACTGCTGCGAGCGCCCGGGCATGACCGGGTCGACCGGCTCGTCCCACGTCGCCGGGATCGCCCAGTCGGGGGTCGGATGCTGATCCGCCGCCGCCGAGCGGGCGAACCGGTCGGGGAAGACCTGGTACATGACGGCGTCGTACATCCACTCTGGCGGGGCGGGGTGAGCGACCAGGGCGAAGTCATCGGCGTCACGGGTCTCGAGGTCCGACAGACCGGCCTGGTTGAGCCACTCGACACGGCCGGATTCGTGGACGAGCAGCCAACGGTAGCCGTGCCGGCGGTTGCGCACGACGATCGGCGCCTCCCACCAGGTCCAGCCGTTGACGGTGCCAAGCTCCGTCGCCTCGGTCCACGCAGGTTCGTGGTCGGGATTGGAGAGAGTGCGAACCGCTCGCAGCGCGGGATAGTCGACGGGAACCCGCAGGCGAACGCGCACGAGCTCGCCGAGAGCTGGCGTTCGGGTCGACACGTGGAGCGGGGATCCGTCGTGGTGGGGAACAAGGGCGGGCGTGGTCATGATCGGTCCGTTTCGAGATGTCGGCGCGGTGCACCGTCGGTCGGGGAATCGTGGTTGCACGGCCGCGGCCATGACAGAGCCCTCAGGTTGTTGTTCAGTTGTGGGTTCGGGTCATGCAGGGTCAGCGCCTCGAGCCGAGATGGATGGCGGCAGCAGCGCCCGGGTCGAGGTCGAACGAGGCGATGCCACCGGACACGGTGTACTCAGCTCCGGCGCATCCACCGTCGCCGGCGGCGTCAGCTCCCCCCGTGATGACATCACAGTAGGTACCGCCTGGCATCGTGGTCGGGACCTCGATGCGCTGGATGTCGTCACCGACGTTCACGGCGACGACGCCGCGGCCCTCGCGCTCGAAACCGTAGGCATCGCCGGAGTCGACTCCCGGCATCCGGGGCGCCTCCCCCACCATCGCGCGGAACTCGAGCATCCCGCGGATCGCCGGCCAGCTCTGCACGCACGTGCGCTCACCGTCGGAGAGGTCGGCGGTGGGACCGGTGGTGTCAGCACAGCTGGCGTCGAGCACGCGGCCGTCCGAGTCCGTCGGCGCTCCGGCATCCCGGTCGGTGAAGGCGTACCCCGAATAGAGGACGGGGGTGCCGTAGTCGTCGGCGAGCATGAGTGCGTTCGCGATGACATAGAGCTGCGGATCGCGCGCTGTGACGTTCGCCTCGCCCCGCTCGGTGTCGTGATTGTCGACGAACACGATCGCCGCCTCCGAGGAAACCTGTTGCGGGCGGTCATCGGAGAGTACGGGATCGGTGAAGACCCCGTTCTCGAGGGGTGGCGTGAGCTCGCGGGCGTAGGTGAACTCGAAGACCTCGCCGAAGGTCACGTACTCGTCGGGGGTGATCGGTTCGCCGGCTCCTCGGATGACCTCGCTCATGATGCGGGTACCCTGCGGCAGCTGCGAGACGATGGCCTCGACATCCGTGGCTGGAATGTGTTTGGCAGCGTCAATGCGGAAGCCGGATACCCCGAGCGAGAGCAGATCCTCGAGGTAGGTGACGATCGTCGCCCGTACCGTTGCGCTCGCGGTGTCGAGATCGGCGAGGTTCACCAGTTCGCAGTTCTGCACCTGCTCGCGGTTCTTGTAGAGCTGGATGTCGTCGTTCGCCGTCAGTCCGCAGTGGTGGAAGTCGGACTGCGTGTACAGGCCTGGGTAGTCATAGTGCGCGTACGCTGTGCCGGCGTATCCGGCGCCGGGTTCGTCCTGGCCGGTCATGTGGTTGATGACGGCATCGGCGATCACCTCGACCCCGGCGGCGTTGCAGCGCTGCACCATGTCGGCGAACTCGTCCCGGGTACCCAGGCGCGACTCGAGCTGGTAGCTCACCGGCTGGTACGAGGCCCACCATTCGTCTGCCGCGATGTGCTCCTGAGCTGGAGAGAGCAGCACCCACGCGATTCCGGCGGGCGCGAGCGTCGTCTCACACTCCTGGGCAACAGACGTCCACGGCAACTGGAAGAGCTCGATGCCGACATCCGGTGCGGCCGGTTCGGGAACCTCGATCGAGGCCTGCGTGCAGCCGGCGAGCAGAAGCACCGCAGCCGAGACGGCGGCGACCACCGCCCCGGCGCGGGCGCGAAGGCCCGGCATCCGTTACTTCACACTTCCCGCGGTCAGGCCGCCAACGATGTAACGCTGCAGCGCGAGGAACAGGGCGACGGGCAGGATGGCGGCGAGCACCGCGCCGGCGGCGAACACCGACCAGTTCTTCGAGAACTCGTCCGAGATGAACTTGTACAGGCCGACGGCGAGCGTCTGCTTATCGGGATCGATCAGGATGACACTCGCGAGCACGAACTCGCTCGAGGTCCCGATGAACGACAGCAGCCCGACCACCGCAAGGATCGGAGCGACCAGGCGCAGGATGATCGTGAAGAAGATCCGCGCGTGTCCCGCACCGTCGATCTTCGCGGCCTCGTCGATCGACGACGGGATCGTGTTGAAGAACCCGTACATGAGGTAGGTGTTCACCCCGAGCGCGCCGCCGAGGTAGACCATGATCAACCCGATCTGGGAGTTCAGTCCGATCGCTGGGAAGATGTCGCCGATCGCCACCATCAGGAGGAAGATCGCGACCACCGCGAGCAGCTGCGGGAACATCTGCACGACCAGCAGCGTCGTCAGCCCCACGCGTCGCCCCGTAAACCGCATGCGCGAGAAGGAATACGCCGCGAGCGCGCCGAGGAACACCGTCCCTGCGGCGGTGATCAGCCCGATGACGAGCGTGTTCACGAACCACGCGCCGTAAGGATGCTGGGTGCTCGTGAAGAGCGACACGTAGCTGTCGAGACTCAGGCGCTGGAAGAGACCGTTGGCCGTCAGCAGGGTCCCGTTGGGGTTGAAGGATGCCGAGATGACGTACAGCAGCGGGAAGATCGCGAAGATCCCGACGACGATGCCAATGAGGTGGCGCCATCCGGTCTCGCGGAAGTAGCGGCGGAACGGTCGGCGCGGCGCCGGTGCACCGCCGGGGATGCCGGCTCCCCCGCTGCCGCTGCCGCGGCTCGAGGTGAGCTCGGTGTCTTCGTCGGCGACCTTCTCGAGAAGGCCCTTGGCGGCCGGAGCGCCGGGACGGAAGTCGCTCATGTCAGTTCAACTCCTCGAGTGCCTTGGTCTGTCGGAACGCGATGATCGAGATCGTGCCGACGATGAGGAAGATGATGATCGAGAACGCGCTCGCCAACCCGTAGTCGGCAGTCGAACCGACGAAGGCGACCTTGTAGACCATCGTGATGAGGATGTCGGTGGCGCCGACGTTGACGCCGGCTGTCGCATCCCGGGGCCCACCGCCGGTGAGCATGTAGATGAGGCTGAAGTTGTTGAAGTTGTAGGCGAAGGATGCGATCAACAGCGGCGCCACGGCAACGAGCAGCAGCGGGAACTTGATGCTGCGGAAGACCTGCCACGCGTTGGCCCCGTCGACCCGGGCAGCTTCCTGCAGGTCATCAGGGATTGACTGCAGCGCGCCCGTGCAGATGAGGAACATGTACGGGAATCCGAGCCAGAGATTCACCAGGATGATGCTGAACTTGGCCAGCCACTCGTTTGTGAGCCACGGGATGTCGGCACCGCCGAAGAGCACGACGTTGATGAACCCGAACTCCTGATTCATCATGCCGGCCCAGACGAGCGCCGAGAGGAATCCGGGAAAGGCGTACGGAAGGATCATGAGCACGCGGTAGTACTTCTTGGACTTCATCCGCGGATCGTTGAAGACGATCGCGAGGAAGAGGCCCAGCACGAAGGTCGTGGCCACCGACAGGAACGCGAAGACGAATGTCCACGCGAGCACCGCGAAGAACGGACCGCGGATGGACTCTTCGGTGAAGGCGCGAGCAAAGTTGTCGAAGCCGACGAAGATTTGCCATCCCGGCAGGAGCTCCGTGCCGTCCTCGGCGGTGAAGGCGCCGGTGCCGATGTCGTAGTAGACGGTTCCCGTGCGGGTATCGGTCATCGTGTCGGCCTGCTCGTCATAGACGAGCTTTGACAGGTAGACGTAGGCGCTGGATCCGTCGGGGGTGCGCAGGGATCCGTCGTTCGGATCGTCGCTGAGCGGCACCGCCATGGCGGCGATCTCTTGCTGGTTCGCGACGATCTGCGAGAAGTTCAGGCTGTTGTATCCGTCGAGACCGACGGCCTTGCTGCCATCCATCTCGGCGTTCTCGACCGGCTCGAGCGGGTTGTCATCGTTACCGATCTCGACGACCCCGTCGGGATCGGTGACCAGGAACGAGAGCTCCCCGAGCTGCTCGACGATCGTGAGCTTGTAGGCGGGGGAATCGGGCACCCGCTCCTGCGCCTGGAGGAGGAGCGCGTTGACCGCGGCATCCTTGTCGCTGTTGTGGCCGGTGCCGTAGTTCGTGAAGGCGACGTAGGCGGTGTAGCCGGCCGCGAAGATCTGGAAGACGAAGAGGAAGATGAGCCCGGGGATGAGGTACTTCGCAGGCAGGTTTCCGCGGCTGAAGTAGATGTAGTTCGCGAAGCCCGTGATGAGCAGGATGACGACGATCGGAATCCACTGCTCGCTCTGCATGAGCACGAGCACGGAGTACAGCGCGAGCGCGTCGATGATCGCCATCGCGACGATCTTCAGCAGCAGGACTTTCCAGCCGACGCCGGCGGAGTCCGCTATGCGGCGCGCGCGTGCCGAGTTCTTGCGACGGCGCGGGTCGATCGCGGGGTCGCGATTCTCGGTGGTCGGAGTAGACATCCTCATCCCTCTTCCTGGGCAGGGTATGAGGTGGGGTGGCGCCTGGGCACCACCCCACCTGCGCGGATCGGATTACTCGATCGCTGCCTGAACGTCGGCCGCCATCTGCGTCCACAGCGCCGGCGCGTCGCCGCCGTTGATGATCGCAGCTTCGGTCACGCCCCAGTACTGCCAGACCGAGCCCATCTCGGGGATGCTCGGCATCGGCACGGCGTTGGCGCCAACCTGACCGAATCCGGCGACGACGGGGTCGCTCGCTTCGACCTGGTCGAAGGCGGCGCTCAGCGCGGGTGCACGGCCACCGACCTCGTAGAGGGCCAGCTGAACGTCTTCGCTACCGATGTAGTTGACGAGGAACTCGTTCGCGGCGAGGGTGTTCTCGCTCTCCGAGCTCAGGAAGAAGCCCTGCACACCGGCGAACGGCTGTGCGTCCTGGCCACCTGCCGAGGGGATCATGTCGACCGAGAAGTTGATGCCGGCCTCTTCGATCGCCGGGACGTTCCACGGGCCCGTCAGGAAGAACGGCGACTTGCCCGAGGTGAAGTTCTCGAGAGCCAGGTCGCCGGTGATGTTGGTGTTCAGGATTCCAGCAGCACCCTGCTCGCCCAGCCAATTCGCGAACTCGACGCCGCCCTCGTTGCCGATCTGCAGGTCGTCGGCGTTGTAGCTGCCGTCGGCGTTCTGACCGAACACCGGCGCACCGAACGAGGTCTGGAAGGGGTACAGGTGGTACGGGTCCGCGGCTTCGGGGTCAAGGCCCACGAGGAAGGGGTACTCGGTACCGGCGGCCTGACCCTTGGCGATCATGTCGTTGTAGTCAGTTGCAGCCTCGGACACGAGATCCGTGTTGCGGATGAGCGCAATGTTCTCGATCGCGTAGGGCACGGCGTAGGTCTGGCCGTCGTAGGCCCAAGCGTCGATGGCGACATCCTCGAAATCGCCTGCCTTGTCGCCGAGCTCGACCGGTGCCACGACACCGTTGGTCACGAGGGTGCCCAACCAGTCGTGCGCGCCCACCGCGATGTCGGGGCCTTCACCGGTCGGAACCTGCTGGACGAACTGGTCGCGGATCTCGCCGAACTCCTTCTGGACGAGCGTGACCTCGACGCCGGTCTGCTCGGTGAAGTCGGCAGCCGCCGCTTCGAGCACGCCTGCACGGTCGGCGTCGACCCACACGGTGATGGAGCCGGACATGTCCGGTGCCGTGGTCTCGCCACTGTCTGAGCTGCCCGCGCAACCGGCGAGGGTCAGAGATGAAATCGCAGCGATCGCGCCCAGGGCGACGATGCTCCTCATGTTCACCTTCATTGGTGTGTGCCTCTCTTGAGTGCTGATGGGATCGGCCGTCGCGAGTGTTCCGCGTCGAACCAGTGTGCTCGCGGGTTCTGCAAGCGCTTACATTTGTAACATCCCGGAGCGGATGACGCGAGACTTGTCCCCAGTATCGAGACCAGTTTGTGATCGTCATCCGTATGGAAACGCTTCCATAGAGGAGGCGTCGTTAGAATTCCCCCATGGCTGATTCATCGTTCGACATCGTGAGCAAGGTCGACCACCAGGAGGCCGACAACGCCCTCAACCAGGCGCGCAAAGAGGTCGAGCAGCGCTACGACTTCAAGGGCACTGACGCCTCGATCGAGTGGAGCGGTGAGCAGATCCTCATCAAAGCCAACTCCGAAGAGCGCGCGAAAGCAGTGCTGGATGTGTTCCAGTCGAAGCTCATCAAGCGCGGGATCTCACTGAAGAGCCTTGACTCGGGCGAGCCGACAGCCAGCGGCAAGGAGTACCGCATCGTCTCGAGCCTCAAGGACGGGATCTCGCAGGAGAACGCGAAGAAGATCGGCAAGATCATCCGCGACGAGGGCCCCAAGTCGGTGAAGTCGCAGATCCAGGGCGATGAGCTGCGCGTGCAGTCCAAGAGCCGGGACGACCTGCAAGAAGTCATCCGGATTCTGAAGGCCGCCGATCTCGACGTCGACCTGCAGTTCGTCAACTACCGGTAGAGCGCTCCAAACACCGCTGCGGTGACGGCTAGGCGGATGCCGAGTCGTGGGGCTCGGCCGACTCGTCGAGCTGACGCAGGCGTTCGATGAGGTCGGTGACCTGCGCCTCGGTGAACAGTGCGTCCGGCCCCTCGGAAGCGACTCCCGTGAACGGGTCCTCATAGAGCCGACGCGGGTCGAGGTAACCCGCGATCGTGAGCTGCTCAACGATGAGATCGACGAAGACATGCTGGCGGTGCGTGAAACCGGATGCCGCGACGAAGTCGCCGAGCGCGGCTTCGGCCGCTGACCGATCGAGCCCCACGATCGAACGGATGAGTCGCCCGAGGCCTCGCGCTTCGTCGGCCTCAGCGCGCAGCTGGCCGGCATCCACTCCCCCGACACTGATGAGGATCGCCTCGAGTTCAGCGAGATCGACGGAGGTGAGTTCGCGGCCGGTACGCAGCTTACGCAGCGCGAGGTTGTCGCGATGGGCCTCGAGGAATCCGAGGATCTTCTCGCGGAACGCACGGCGATCCAGCCCGGGCATGACCCGCGCGATGTCGACGTCGCGGCGCTCGGCGATCGTGTCGGCGAAGTCCGTGTAGATCGGATGCTGACCGCGCGAATCGATGAGTCGCACGAGCCCGCGCAGGCCCACGCGAACAGACTCCAGATGGGTGAGGCTCGCAGCATCCCACCACTCCGGATCGCTGATGGCGCCAAGCAGCGCAGCCTGCTGATCGACGGCCGGGATGCCGCGGCGCTGAAGCAACGCGGCAGCGACATCGGCAACCCGTGCGACGATCAGCTGCGGCACCGCATCGCCGCCAGCAACGGCTATCTGCGCCTCGAGCAGCAGCAGGTCGAACCTCTTCGCCGCTTCGTCGGCGTCGGTTTCGGATGCCGTCGGTAGTCCCGCGAGGGCGGCGGCGTCATCCACGTCGGCGGGAGTGAAGTGCTGCCATGCCCGGGCAGAGGCGAACCGGTCGACGGCACGCAGGTGCTTGCGGACGAGGAAGTTCTGGCGGTTCATGCCGCCCACCGCGGCGTGAAGGCGCGTCGCGAGCTGGTCACGCAGCGGCGCAGCATCCGTGTCGTCGCGACCCGCGAGCAGTCCGAGCAGTCGCAGGCGTGCGAGGAACGCGCGCTCAGAGACGGATACCGTTCGATGAACGGAAGCCTCGGGAATGTCGGCGTTGAAGTACTCGATGTTGCCGCACACGTCGAAGATGATGAAGTCAGTCTTCGGCTTGCCGGGCCCGTACAGGTCGGGACGCAGGCGGGTGCCGCGTCCGACCATCTGCCAGTACTTCGTCTGCGAATGCACCGGCTTGAAGAATACGAGGTTGACGACATCCGGGATGTCGATGCCGGTGTCGAGCATGTCGACGGAGATGGCGATGTGCGGCTTCGCGCCCGGGGTCGAGAACCTGTCGATGAGGTCCTGAACGTAGGGCCCGGAGGCGTGCGTGATGATCGCCGCCGTCTGGCCGCGTTGTTCGGGGAAGTTGGCGTCGAAGCGTTCCTGGATGAACTCGGCGTGCTTCTGGTTCTTCGCGAAGATGATCGTCTTGCCGAGCACGTCGCCACCCTGGACGTAGTGTCCCTCATCGACGAGGATCTCGAGGACCTTGTCGACGGTGTCTTCGTTGAACAGCCAGCGGTTCAGAACTGCGGCATCCACCTCGTCGGGGATGTCGCCGTCCTGCCATTCGAGGGCGTCCCACTGCTCGCGCTCGTCGTCGCTGAGGTCGGCGTAGCGGATGCCGCGACTCATGAACCCGAGGTCGATGACGCGAGCTCTCGGCGGCACGAGGAAACCCCCCGCTATCGCGTCGTCGAGCTCGAAAGCGTCAGTGGGCACTCCGTCGTCGAGCTCGAAGAGTCGATACGTGTTGTGGTCGATGTCGGCTCGGGGTGTTGCGGTGAGACCGACGACGAGCGCGTCGAAGTAGTCGAAGACCTCACCGTACCGGTTGTAGATCGATCGGTGTGCCTCGTCGACCACGATGAGATCGAAGTAGCCGGGGCCGAAGCGGCGCAGGTTGTCGTCGCCTGCGTCGATGAGGTTCATCACCGTCGCGTAGGTGGAGACGAAGACACGACCCTCGCTGTCGCGGTCGGTAAGCAGATTCACCGGTGCGCTGTCGGGCAGGTGCGTCTTGAACGCGGCGACTGCCTGATTCACGAGCGCGGTGCGATCGGCGAGGAACAGTACGCGCTTGACCCAGTTCGCGCGCTGCAACACGTCGACCAGCGCGATCACGGTGCGGGTCTTGCCGGTACCGGTGGCCATGACCAGCAGCGCTCGACGCCGCTTGTGCTCGAATGCATCGCTCACTGCCCGAATGGCACGCAGCTGGTACGACCGCTCGACGATTTCTCGATCGACCGCGACGGTCTCCAGTGGTCTGAGCGACGTGCGCCGTTGCACGGTCAGCAACAGTTCGTCTTTCGTGAGGAATCCTGCGACCTTGCGCGGCGGGTAGCGCCGGTCATCCCAATACCAGGTGTCGTACCCGTTCGTGTAGAAGATGAGCGGGCGCTGGCCAGTGTCGCGTTCGAGGGCATCCGCGTAGATCCCGGCTTGCTCACGGCCCTCTTTCGCGCTCTTCGAGGTGCGCTTCGCTTCGACGACGGCGAGCGGCTTTCCGTCGTCACCCCACAGCACGTAGTCGACCTTGCCGGTGCCCGACGGGCTCGGGATGCCGGTCACCGGCCACTCGCGGTCGCGGGCATCATCGAGCGGCCAGCCCGCTTCGTGGAGGAGCAGGTCGATGAGCTGTTCCCGGGTCTGGGACTCGGTCGCGTCGGTCGGATCCGCGATCTTGTGCGTGGTGTTGCGTTGGGCGTTCTCGGCCTTGAGCCGCGCGATGTCTGCGCGTAACTCCTCAATTTCGGCCTGCGCTTTGGCGCCGAGCGCCGCCGCTTCGCTCAATTGCGCGCGGGCGTTGTCGAACTCGGCTTGGATTTTGAGGAGTTCGCTACGTGCTTGGCGCACGACTGACTCGGGTGCCGGCGGCACGCGGTCGAACGCGAATGGTGCCGGCTGCGGTGCTGCCGGGTCGCCATAGCAATGGTGAAGCCAGAGGCACACGCGGTGCAGCTGCTCGAGGGAGCCGCGCGCCCGCGCGAGCGGCATCTCGTCATCCTTGTGGACGGCGTCGTTGCCGACGAGACGGATGATCTTGAGGCTGCCGCAGATCGAGTCGCCGACGGTGTCGCGGAACGCCCTCTGCGCGGTCAGGTTGGCGAAGGTGTCGTCGTAGGGTCGCTCGAGGTTCTCGGCGGAGTAGATCCAGGCGGTGAAGAGTTCGGCAGCGCGTCGAGCGTAAGTGGCGGATGCCCGCGGGTCGGCGCGTAGATAGGCTTCGGCGCGCGCAGCGGCGTCACCGACCTGCGGCCACTCCTGCGCGACGAAGTCGAAGTTCCCCACCGAACGGCTCCTCTGTCAGGAGTCGCCGGCCGACCCCTTGAGCCGATGCTACTGGGACCGTCAAGCCGCGTTGGGGTAGAAGGTGGGGAGGTGTCGTTCCGGTTTCACGACATACCGGCGCCCGTGCGGGGATACCCATTCGAGCGACCCGTCGTCGAGGTGGGTGATCTGCCACCCACCGTGATGTCTCACGGTGTGGTGGCCTTGGCATAACGGTGCCGTGTTGGTCACGGATGTCTCCCCGCCGTCAGCCCACGCAACGTTATGGTCGATCTGACACTGCGACGCCGGTTTCCCGCATCCTGGGCTCATGCACCGGTCAGCCCGCCACTTCACCAGTTTCGCCAGCTCCGGGGGTGGCCGATACCGTGTGCGCCCGACGCTGATGACGGCCCCGGTTTCGGGGTGGGTGAGCACCCGCATCCACCCCGACGCGTTACCGGCGAGTTCCCGGGCCCGTTCGATGGGGATCGGACCGACGCCTTCGACTTCCGCAGGATCAGTAACCCCCTCCGTACCGAGGAGGGCCAGGGCGGGGACGGTCACCACCACGGTCGCGCGGATGCCCCGCGCCTGCTCCGGGTGTTGGGGAACGGTTCCGTCGATGAGGAGGTCGCAGAACACGTCAGCGCGGATCTCATCCAACGACCGTTCCGACCCATCCCCCGACTGCCCGCCGCGGGTGGTGCCGCGGTCGTGGTCACGGATCACCACAGCCTTCTGGGTGACCCGCCCGTAAATCACGTGAGCTTCCACCGACGGAACCAGAGCGTGCACCCACGACATCGAATCCCCCGCCGGCTCCACCAGGATCCGACGACCCCGCACCGCGACCTGGTGACGCTCCGTCAGGCTCGGCGCGGTTTCCCGGTCAATCAGGCGCCGTAACGCCCGCCGGAACGACCCCACCGGCAACGACTCCGCGAGCCCCAACGCCCGACCCACCAACCGTCCCGCAACCTCCCGGTCCAGGACATCCAGATCATCGACAAGGATCTCGGCGTGCCGGACCGTCACCCCCGCACGCGAGAGGGACTCCAACACCGTCGGGTAGGAGTGGACGAGTGATTCGGCGCGGGCAAGCATCATCCCCGCCGCGTTTTCCGTGACCCGCAGAGCAGACGCAAGCTCCAGCCGCAGGGAGCGCATCACCAGCTCCCGCGACCCACCCCCATACCGGGACACATCATCGAGAGCCTCCAGGCGGAGGTCATCAACCCGCGCGAACCGTTGCGCCGCGAACACCGCCTCCAAATCGGCAGCCTCCAACACAAGAGCGACAGCGTCCGGACGCGGCGGAACCCACCCCGCCACCTCGGCATCCCACTCCCGCACATCACCCTCATACAGGAACGCGTCAGCATCCTGAGCCTCGGGCCGCTGCCCCGACTCACCCATGCCAACCTCATCCATACCCCGACACTACGAGGGGGTTCCGACATTGATCCGGCCGGTGTCGCTGCGCGCAATGTCGGAGGGGTGGTGTGTCCTGTTCGACTGGCCAACGGCCGGTGACGTGCGCTGGGGGCGCGCGCCCAACCCGTACCGAAAGGCAATCTCATGTCTGAGACCAGCAACACCACACCATCGTCCACTCCGGCAGGCTGGTACCCGCATCCAGGCGCCGAGGCCGCGCCCGGCTCCGAAATGTACTGGGATGGAACCACCTGGCGCACCGACCTCGTGCGCCAGCCCGGCGCAACGGACGCCGCCGTCCCCGCGCACGCCACGGTCCCCGCTCCCTCGAAGCGGCCGTGGTACACGCGCAAGGCGGTCATCATCCCGGCCGCAGCCGTCGTCGGCCTGATCGTCATCGGCGGGATCGGCAGCGCGCTGGGAGGCGGGCGATCGACTTCGGATGCCGCACCTGCCGCACCGGTGCGCACGACCGAGCAGGCGGTCGTCACCGCCGAGGCCGAGCCCGACCCGGTGCTGATCATCGTGCCGAACGTCGTCGGCATGGATGGCGCGACGGCCCGCACTGTTCTCGAAGCCCTCGGCATCCGGGTCTCTGCCGATGGCGACGAGTCGATGCCGGTGATCGCGCAGGATGTCGCGGAGGGCGCTCAGATCGAGGAGGGCGCGACCGTCATCCTGACCCTGGAGGAGAAGCCGCAGCTGACGCTCGGTCAGCAGAATGCGATCAGGTCTGCGCGGTCGTACCTGGACTTCACCGCCTTCTCACGCGCGGGCCTGTTCGAGCAGCTCACGAGTGAATACGGTGAGGGATTCGAGGCTGCGGATGCCGAGTTCGCCATCGCCCATCTCGAGCAGAACGGACTCGTGGACTGGAACGCCGAGGCTGCCGAGTCCGCGCAGTCATACCTGGACTTCACGTCGTTCTCACGGCAGGGCCTGTACGACCAGCTGACGAGTGAGTACGGCGAGCAGTTCACTCCCGAGCAGGCCGAGTACGCCCTGACGGCCGTCGGCTACTGAGCGCTGTCTGAGGCACGAGCGGGAGGGGGGCTGTGGATGCTGCCAATCGCGGCATCTGCAGCCTCCCGAGGTCTGGGCGGGGCGTGCCCGTGTGTCATCATGGCTACACACCACCCAGTTCTCTCCCTCCGGGGAGGGGCTGGGTCTTTTCGTGCAGGGCACCGTTACTGCTCTGACGTGTATCGGTCAACCGAGCGCCCTCGCGCCGAGGAGCACCGTCACTGCGCGTCCGTGAGGGGGTCGGCGTCACGGTCTGCCGCGAGTTCACGACGCTCCTCATCGGCGTCCGCCGGATCGAAGAGCGCGTTGAGCACGCGGAACCGCTCGCTGACGAGCGCTCGCGGCTCCTCCGGGTATGAATCGGACATCTCAGTTCTACTCCTGCGGGAGAGCGATTATCGCGCGCTCGTGCCCGAGGATCAAGAGACCCCGCGGGACTCCCACGCACCAAAAGTGCCTTCGCTGGAAACCCACTCAACCCGGCCGTTGCACGCGCGGCCGACGCAGATGGCACCGGCGGTGGAGGGCGAGGGGAAAGGAACGTCGCGAGAGAACGTCGCCGTGGCGCCCTCCACGACGATCGCACCGTCGGACACAAGCTTCTCGTGCAGGGCGCGATACGACGAATATGCCTTGATCGTGCTCTCCGCGGTCCCTTTGCCACGCCACTGGGGAACAACCGCTGATCCGGCTAGCACGGTGAACTCGCCGTCGATCTGCTGCGCCGATGCGTCCACCCCTGCGCGCTGATTCACGAGACGGAACACCGGCGAGGCAAGAGCCGACGAGACCTGTCCGGTCCCTTCAACCCGCCGTGATCGCACCACATTGATGTTGAGGACGGGCAGGACGATATGAAGCTGCTGAAGGAAGTAATCCATGTCGGACTGGTCAGCCTCGGGAAGCGGAGGAACGGCGGGCGCAGTGCCGTTCTCGAGGGTTGACCGCCCGGCCTGATGCGCCAGCGAGATGAGCCGCGATTCGAGGTAACGCACGTGCGACTTGGTCAAGTTGGTGTCTTTGGATGTCACCACCGCAACACGATCCCAGAAGTCCTTGTCGCGAAGGTGGTAGCGGAGGCGATCACCGATCACATCCGCCTCCCCGACGTAGCAGCGCACGCCGCCGATCGATGACTCATCATCGCCCAGCAACAGATACACACCGGTTCGCGACGCCTCAGGTCTGCGCAGCAACTCCCCGACATCCGAACGTGGTGCCGTCAGCACGTGGCCCGTCCAGTTCGTGATCTCGGCAGTCGAGAGACCGCCGGGCGTTCCATCGACGAGGAACAGCTTGATCTGCTTGCCACTCATAGCTCTCCTCGAAACGCTCGGTGCTGGAGGGATGCGAAGAGAGAATCTAGGGCCTCAGCCTGGCGACTCACGTAGTGCTCTGCTTCTCTCGCGGCTTGGACAAGTCGCGAGAACTCTTGCTGCTGAGCCATCGGAGGAATCTTCAGCTCCAAGCCGCGGATGTCACTTTGAGACAAGTTCGGCTGGGCTCCGCCCACGGCCCTCTGTTTGAGCAAGGTCTTCATCGTTCTGAGTGACTCAAGCAAGAAATCGCGATCAAGATCGCGCCCAGGGGTTATGCAGCATACGGCTTGGTTCGTCGCCGCCTCAACCCCTAGCGTGCCAACTTCACCGGCCGTAGCGCCGTACATCGCGACGAGAACCGTGCCGGGGGGCATGAGTCTTGCCGAGCTGGTCGCAAGGCCGAGCTGGCTAATCGTCTCGTCCGTCTGCGTAATGAGACCCTGCGAAACCTCACCGGACTTCACCCAAGGGATACCGCCACCGAAGTTTCTGGGATCCGACCTTGAAGGGGTGCCCCCGCTTGCCGTTGATGCTACTTCCATGAGCAGGGCGCTTCGCCCATCGGCACTGCCGAACATGTCTTGGTATATCGCATCGATCAGGCCCTGACCTGACTCGTGCCACTTGAGCGCTGATTCGGCGGTCGTTGGTCGTTCTGCCCTGATTTTCCGGGGTTCGGGGTCGGCGGGTTACGCACTAACGGC
>NZ_JBFBMQ010000005.1:0-211044 GCF_040687115.1 Microbacterium sp. NPDC076895 | reverse complement strand
ACTCGTCCGTGTAGTTCTTCCTAGCCATCCCTTGGATTCTCGCTTCCCCAGCATCGTGCTGGAATCAGCGTGTCCAAGATCAGGGGTCAAGCGCCTTGGTTGATCCCGTCGCCCACGGCTGATCTGGTTTCTTTTGGCTAGCCACAGCACGGGAGCAGTACAGCGCGGGGCACGCCGCCCAACAGCACGATTGGGTTGATGTACTCGCCATTCCAGCGCACGCCGAAGTGCACTGCTCCGACGGGGGTGTGGCCGCCCTCGCTCACGACACCGACATCTTCGCCTCGCGCGACGCGGTCACCTGTCGACAGGGATGAGGTCACGGGCTCCAGCGTCGTCACGAGCCCGTTTCCGTGGTCGATCGTGATCACATCCCGATCGACCACGCGACCGGAGAACTGCACGACGCCTGGCGCCGGCGAACGGACGGTTCGGACGCCGAACAGCGCCAGATCGACACCACGGTGACCTGGCCCGTAGCGATGCGCCGGTGCGACGTATGCGGTGAGGATGCGAAACCCCGACACCGGCCAAACCCAGTCATCCGCCACCAGCGCTGGGTCCGGCGATCGCATCGTGTGTGTGTCCGCTGCGATCGCTGGCGCAGCCGACGCAGGGACGGATGCTCCCAGTGCGACCGTAAGAGTAAGCGCGAGGACGGTGGGCAGAACGAGTCGAGAGGGGGACATGTCAGTCAGCATTCACGCTGCGCTGATGGCCTCGGGCTGCCGGTGCCGCGCCGGGGGACAGGCACCGGCGGGAGTAGGGCTGGGGAGGAGACCGCGAGTCGAGGTAGTGCACTTCTCGCGTCAACGCATCGCGTATCTCGCGGATGCTCTCGCTGGTACACTGGGAGGGCATCCCGATCTCGGGGTGACTTCGCGTGCCTACAGCCTGGCTATCTGTCAGGTGGCACGACTTCCATCGGTCTGAGCTCACCAGAGCACAGCGGAAGCGTGTCGGGCACCAGGATCGTCGGTCGCCGACCGACGAGATCAACCGTAAGAGACGCGGATCCGCGTCAGCAAAGGAGTACGGCCATGGCCGTCGTTACGATTCGCCAGCTGCTCGACAGCGGCGTGCACTTCGGACACCAGACCCGCCGGTGGAACCCGAAAGTCAAGCGCTTCATCCTCACCGAGCGCAGCGGCATCCACATCATCGACCTGCAGCAGTCGCTGACCTACATCGACAAGGCGTACGAGTTCGTGAAGGAGACCGTCGCCCACGGTGGCACGATCCTCTTCGTCGGCACCAAGAAGCAGGCGCAAGAGGTCATCGCCGAGCAGGCGACCCGCGTGGGTCAGCCCTACGTGAACCAGCGGTGGCTCGGTGGCCTCCTCACCAACTTCGTCACCGTCTCCAAGCGGCTTCAGCGCATGAAGGAGCTCGAGGAGCTCAACTACGACGACCCGGCGGCGAGCGGATTCACCAAGAAGGAACTGCTCATCAAGAAGCGCGAGCTCGACAAGCTTCACAAGTCGCTCGGCGGTATTCGTAACCTGCAGAAGACTCCCTCGGCGATCTGGGTCGTCGACGCCAAGCGTGAGCACCTCGCGATCGACGAGGCCAAGAAGCTCGGCATCCCCGTGATCGGCATCCTCGACACCAACGCCGATCCCGACGAGTTCCAGTACCCGATTCCTGGCAACGACGACGCGATCCGCTCTGTTGGCCTGCTCACCCGCATCATCGCGGACGCCGCCGCTGACGGTCTCATCCAGCGCCACCAGCCGGCAGGCGAGGCTGAGGCTGCTGAGCCGCTCGCCGAGTGGGAGCGCGAGCTTCTCGAGCAGGGCGCACCGGTCGTGACCGACGTCGCCGAGGTCGAGACCATCGCGACCGAATCCGAGGCCGACGCGGCTGGCGCGGCCGCGCACGAGACCGTTGCCGGTGACGCGGACGCCGCCGCTGACGCCGAGGCCAAGTAAGCCGATCGACATCGCTCCGGTGGCGCCACTGCGCCACCGGAGCATCCACGAGAACTCACCACGAACAAGGAGCCACCACCCATGGCAAACTTCACGATCGCCGACATCAAGGCGCTGCGCGAGCAGCTGGGCACGGGAATGGTCGACACCAAGAAGGCACTCGAAGAGGCTGACGGCGACGTCGAAAAGGCTGTCGAGATCCTGCGCCTGAAGGGCGCGAAGGGCAACGCGAAGCGTGCCGACCGCTCCACGAGCGAGGGCCTGATCGCGGCCCGCGAGCTGGGCGGTAAGGTCACGCTGATCGAGCTCGCGTGCGAGACTGACTTCGTTGCGAAGAACGACCGCTTCGTCGCTCTGGCAGACAAGGTCGTCGATGCTGCCGCCGCGGCCGGTGCGAACTCTGTCGAGGCTGCCCTGGCTGCTTCCGCGGGCGCGGGAACCGTCGAGCAGCTGATCTCGGACGAGGCAGCGATCATCGGCGAGAAGGTCGAACTTCGCCAGGTGCGGACGATCGAGGGCGAGAAGTTCGAGATCTACCTGCACAAGACCAACAAGGACCTCCCGCCGCAGGTGGGCGTCGTGCTGGCCTACACGGGTGACGACGCAGAGACCGCTCGCGCGCTGGCGCAGCACATCTCCTTCGCCAACCCGTCGTACCTCTCGCGCGATGACGTTCCGGAAGCCGACGTCGAGAAGGAGCGCGAGATCGTCACCGAGATCTCGCGCAACGAGGGCAAGCCCGAGGCTGCACTCCCGAAGATCGTCGAGGGCCGTGTGAACGCCTACTTCAAGCAGGTCGCTCTGCTCGACCAGGACTACGCCCGAGACAACAAGCTCTCGGTCGCCCAGGTGGCGAAGGACGCGGGCCTTACGCTCACAGACTTCGCCCGGTTCAAGGTCGGCGCGTAAGCATCATGTCGAAAGGGTCCGCACCATCCAGTGCGGGCCCTTTCTGATGTGCTTCGGTAGGTTGTAGTCGACAAGAGGAGATGCACGTGGCGGATGAATCGACGGGGCGCCGGCGCGTCCTGCTCAAGCTTTCCGGGGAAGCATTCGGGGGAGGGCAGCTCGGGGTCAATCCCGATGTCGTCAGCCAGATCGCACGCGAGATCGCTGCGGCGGTCGATGAGGTGGAGATTGCCGTCGTCGTCGGTGGCGGTAACTTCTTCCGCGGCGCCGAGCTCAGCCAGCGGGGAATGGACCGTGGTCGGGCGGACTACATGGGGATGCTCGGCACCGTCATGAACGCGCTGGCGCTGCAGGACTTCCTCGAGCAGGCGGGCGCGGCAACCCGCGTTCAGTCAGCGATCTCGATGACCCAGGTCGCGGAGCCATACATTCCGCGCCGTGCTGAACGCCACATGGAGAAGGGGCGCGTTGTGATCTTCGGGGCAGGTGCAGGCCTTCCCTACTTCTCGACCGACACCGTTGCGGCCCAGCGTGCGCTCGAGATCGGTGCGAGCGAGGTTCTCGTCGCAAAGAACGGCGTGGACGGCGTCTACACCGCAGATCCGCGGAAGGATCCGACCGCGACCCGCATCGATCGGATCACGTACCTGGACGCGCTGCAGCGCGGTTTGAAGGTTGTGGACTCGACAGCCTTCAGCCTGTGCATGGACAACGGCATGGACATGCGCGTTTTCGGCATGGAGCCCGAGGGGAACGTCACACGTGCTCTTCTCGGCGAATCCATCGGCACGGTCGTCACGGTCGGCTGAAAGCCTGCCGACTAGACTGTGCAGGTCACACGCAGTAAGGAGTCGCCGTGATCGCGGATGTCTTGACCGATGCCGGAACCCGGATGGATCGTGCAGTGGAGGCCGCGAAGGATGACTTCGCGACCGTTCGCACGGGACGCGCCAACCCGCAGCTGTTCCAGCGGATCATGGTCGACTACTACGGTTCGCCGACCCCCCTCGCCCAGCTTGCATCGCTGAACAATCCGGAGGCGCGCACGCTGGTCATCAATCCCTACGACAAGTCGGCGCTCAAGGCGATCGAGCAGGCGATTCGGGATGCCCCCAACCTCGGCGCGAACCCCACGAACGATGGCACGATCGTGCGCGTCACGATGCCGGAGCTGACCGAAGAGCGGCGCAAGGAGTTCGTGAAGCTCGTGCGCGCGAAGGCTGAGGACGCCAAGGTGCACGTGCGCGGCATCCGTCGTAAGGCCAAGGACGACCTCGACGCGCTCAAGAGCGACATCGGGGAAGACGAGCTTGGTCGCGCCGAGAAAGAGCTCGATGCGCTCACGCGCGCCCACGTCGACCAGATCGACGAGGCGCTCAAGCGCAAAGAAGCTGAGCTTCTCGAGGTGTAACGGTCGACATGACCGATGACCGTTCCGATGCGCGCGTCCCTGGCGATTCTGCCGGAGATGCGGCCGATGATGCCGGCCCTGGCTTCCAGACGCCGATGCGCACCGCGCGAACTGAGTTCGAGCAGCATGTGGCACACGCACGTGCAGAGTTCGAAGAGGCCAACGAGCGCATCAAGAAGCGCACCGGCAGGGACCTGATTCTTGCGATCCTCATCGGTGTGGGGATCGGGGCCGTCGCGCTTCTGTCGCTGATCTTCATCAAGTGGGCCTTCGTCTTTTTGGCTCTGGGAGTCGTCGTTCTCGGCGTTGTCGAGTTCTCGCGTGCGCTGGCAAGTTCTGACCGTCGCATCGATCTGGCTCCCCAGATCGCGGCAGCAGTCGTCGTGCTCGTCTCTGGCGCGTTCCTCGAGCTGTGGCTGCATTGGGTAGCGCTGTTCGCTGCCCTGGCGTTCGTCGTCGTCTGGCGGCTGATCGCTCAGATGGCAGCTGCGGACGGCCGTCCCTACACGGCGGTCACCAGTGATGTGCTCGCGAGCACGTTCGTGGTCTTCTACGTCCCGTTCCTCGCAAGCATGGCGATGGTACTGCTGCGGCAGGATGGCGGCGAGTGGTGGATCATCGCATTCATCGCCGTCGCCGTCGTCGCTGACACCGCGGCTTACGCTGCCGGACTCAGCTTCGGCAAGCATCCGATGGCACCCCGTATCAGCCCGAACAAGACCTGGGAGGGCTTCGCGGGAGCTGTCGTCGGCGCCGTCGTCGCCGGCATCCTGCTCGGGGTCTTCTTGCTGGGTGTGCCGTGGTGGGCCGGCGCTATCTTGGGCGCGGTGATTCTCGGCACCGCCACGACCGGCGACCTTGGCGAGTCGATGGTCAAGCGGGATCTCGGCATCAAAGACATGAGTTCGTGGCTGCCTGGACACGGGGGAGTCCTCGACAGGCTCGATTCGATTCTCCCGTCGGCAACAGCGGCGCTGGCGCTGTACTACCTGTTCGCGCCGTTGGTGGCAGCATGATGTGGTGTTACGGCGTGAGGCTGGTATCCGAATGACGATGACTTCTTCTCCCGAATCGGCAACGCCCGCCGTTCCCGAACCGGCCCGCGCGCTGTTCCCCGTCACACGCGGACGGGTGAAGGGCTACGAGCGCGCCGCGGTCGACAGCTTCCTCTCCCATGCGCGGGATGCCTTCGAGGCTCCGGGCCACCCGTCGATGACCTCGAGCCAGATCCGCGCTGCTGCTTTCCCACTCGCACGTCGCGGTTACGAGATCACGAGTGTCGATGCGGCGCTCACGCGAATCGAGGATGCCTTCGCCCGCCGGGAACGCGATGCTGCCATCGCCCGAGTCGGGACTGATGTCTGGATCGCGCGGACGCGGCGGGACGCGCAGACCGTTCTCGACCGGCTCCAACGGCCGTCTCGTCGTCGCTTCCAGCGAACTGGGGCGCTGCGCTATGGGTATCGGATCGACGAGGTCGACTTCGTCATGAACAAGCTTGCGCGGTATCTCGAGACCGGGAGCGGCGCGACGATCGACCAGGTCCGTGGGGTCGCGTTTCGTATGCAGCGCGGTGGATACCGCGAGGTCCAGGTCGACGCCGTCTTGGATGCTGTCGTCGAGATCATGCTCGCAGTCGAGTGAACCCGCGCGTGGCTCCGGGAGCATGCGCCGCTGGGCCTCGATAGAATCGGGTCATTGTGACCGATGAGAACCGTGGCGACGAGGTAACCGCACGCGCGAGCGCTGAACTTGCCCAGCGGCGTTTCAGCGTGCCGCCCCGGGCTGCGGCAGCCCCGGTCGGACATTGGTCGAAGCGGCGCGGCGTGCTCGCCGTGTTCGCTGCTTTCGCGGCACTGGGCTTCGTTGCGGCGAACGCCGGCCCCAGCGGCATGGCTTTCGCGACCGGCGAGGATGAAGCGCCGGAGGCGGTCTCGCTGTATGCGAGTTCGATCGTCGACGCGCAGTCGATCGTCGTGGATACGGACGCCGAGCCGGTCGCTTTCGATCCGGATCGCGGCAGCTATGAGGTGTACGTCAAGCCCAAGCCCAGTCCGACTCCGGTCGCCGCATCCAGCGGCGGAGCAGCGGCGCCGTTGTTCTACTCGGGTGGTGGCTCACCCGCGGAGTGGATGTCGGCGGCCGGGATCGCCGAGAGCGACTGGGGCTACGTCGACTATGTCGTCTCCCGAGAGAGCGGTTGGAATCCGAACGCTACGAACCGTCGCTCGGGGGCCTGTGGTCTCGTCCAGGCGTTGCCGTGCAGCAAGGTCCCCGGCAGTGGCTACGACCCGGTCGACAACTTGCGGTGGGCTAATGGCTACGCCGTCGGGCGCTACGGCAGCTGGGCCGGCGCTTACAACTTCTGGGTCAATAACCACTGGTGGTGACCGGCGAAGATGCCACGATCTCATCGTCGCCGACCCGAGCCTGCCGGCGATGACGGGCTCGAACGCCTGATCGCGGGCTGGAAGCGAACGGAAGTACGCCGCGGCGTGGAATGGACGGTGCAGCCGGTCTCGGCGGCCCAAGCCACGAAGTCGTATGCGTGCCCCGGGTGCGTCCGCCCTATCGAGCCGGGGACCGCCCACATCGTCGCGTGGCGCGCAGACGGCGTACTCGGTGACGCTGCGGACCTCGCGGCGCGGCGCCATTGGCACTCACATTGCTGGAGGATCAGCTGACATGGAGATTCGCGGACCGATGCTGCTTCCCGCTCGCCGGGAGGAGATTGAGCTTCACACGCAGGACGGCTTGCGGCTGGTCGGTGAACTCGCCCTGCCCGCAGAGCGCGCACCACACGCAACGCTCGTTACCCTGCATCCGCTGCCGACGGCGGGCGGGTTCATGGACTCGCACATCTTCCGCAAGGCTGCGGCACGACTGCCCGCCCTCGCCGATCTTGCCGTGCTCCGGTTCAACACCCGGGGGACGACCTCGCCGCGCGGAACCAGCGATGGCTCCTTCGACGGTGGTGACTCGGAGCGGTGGGATGTCGCGGCGGCGATGTCGTTTGTCGCGGAGCGAGGGTTGCCCCGTCCGTGGATTGTGGGCTGGTCTTTCGGGACGGAGCTCGCGCTGAAATATGCCGCCGATCATGACGTCGAAGGAATCGTGCTGCTGTCGCCGCCGCTGCATCGAACCACCGACGACGAACTCGCGGGGTGGGCCGAAGACCCCCGGCCGATCATCGTGCTCGTTCCGGAATTCGATGACTTCCTCCAGCCAGAGGAGGCGGCGCAACGCTTTTCGGTCATCCCGCACGCCACGCTCATTCCGGTCGAGGGAGGTCGTCATCTCTGGGTGGGCGAGAACCAGACGAGGACGGTTCTGACCGAGATCGTCGCCGCGATCAACCCGGATGCCCTCCCGCTGCCGACGGAGTGGGATGGAGAGCTCGGCGACCCTGCCTGAGGCTCAGCGTTCGTTCTGCCGCGGGATCACGACCTGGCGGTAGATGATCAAGACGCTTGCCGCCGCCGGGATGGCGATCAGGGCGCCGAGGAGCCCGAGAAGCGATCCGCCGGCGAGGGCCGCGACCACCACGACCGCGCCGGGGATCGCGACGGCGCGACTCATGATGCGAGGCGAGATGACGTAGGCCTCGAGCTGCATGTAGATGAGGTAGTAGATCGCGGCGATGAGCGCGATCGTGGGCGATCCAAGGCCCGGGATCAGACAGGTCAGCACGATGATCGTCGAACCGGTGAGCGTGCCAACGAGCGGGATGAGCGAGAACAGCAGGGCCACAACGGCGAGCACTGCCGGGAAAGGTGCCTCGATGATGCTGAGGAAGATCCAGCTCAAGATGCCGTTGATGACACCAAGGCTGACCTGTCCGATCACGTAGTAGCCGACCGAATCGGTGATCTGCTCTGCGAGATCGACGAACCGCTGCCGCTTGGATGCTGCGACGAGCTGGTACACCGCCTTCTTGAGCGAGGGGATCGAGGCGGTGAAGTAAATCGTCAGGATCAGCACGATGAACGCGCCGAACAGTCCGCTCGCGATCGTCGCGCCTATCGCGAGGATGTTGCCGCCGATCGATCCACCGATGGACGCGAAGTCCAGTCCCTCGAGCCACTGCAGAATGTAGGCGAACACGATGTCCCAGTCGAGCATCGGGAACACGGACTTAAGCCAGGTTTGCAGCTCATCCGGCCACGACGGGTTCTGCAGAATACGGGTGACCTCGATGACGAGCTGCGTGATCTGTTCCACGATGATCGGGAGCACCATCAGGATGACGCCGGCGAAGATGCCGAGCACCACGACGATGGTGATGAGAACTGCAGCCCACCGGGGCACGCGGCGGCGAATCAGCCACGAGACCATCGGTTCGAGGCCGAGCGCGAGAAACAGCGCGGTGCCGACGTAGAGCAGGATCGTCGACAGCGTCTGCACACTGGCGATGAGCAGGAGTCCGAGGCCCACGCCGAGGGTCGCGACGAATGCGACGCGGAAGGGGTTCTGCAGCTTCACGGCACCTCGTTCTCTCTGGCGCGACCCGCCTGGCGATCAGAATACGCATAGCTGCGCACAAGACGGTGATGCACCGCCTCCCTGGGGACTTTCAGGACATGTTCGCTAGTCTGAAATGTCGAGTTTCCGGTGTGCGACGACGTCCGCGCGCCGAGGAAGGTTTTTCGTGCGTTTCGTATGGGCTGTGGTCGCGCTGGTTCTGGCGACCGTGATGATCGGGGCGGGGATCGCCCAGCGGACGATCTTCCAGGGCCCACGCTCCACGACAGCCGATATTTCGATCACTCAAGATGAGCCGTATCTGGTCATTGATGGTGCGGTGTTGACCGCGAATCCCGGTTCCCAGACGCTACGCGTGCTCGGCGATGGTTCGGTGTTCGCCGCCTACGGTCGAACGGCTGACGTGCAGGCGTGGCTTGCAGACGCCACCTACAACCAGGTCGTGCAGACCGAGGATGGGGCGCTCGTCACCGAGGAGGTCGAGCCGACGCCTGAGCCCGAGCCGACTGTCGCCCCCACCGCCACGCCGGCAACCGACGCGCCGGCCGGCGATGGGGCTGCGACGGGGGATGCCGCGGCCGAGCAGGGAACAGCCGAGGAAGCGATTCCCGGGCGGAACCCAGCGGGCTCTGACCTCTGGCTGGATGAGTACCAGCAAGACGACCTTGTCATCGCGCCCCTGCAGCTTCCCTCCGACATGAGCGTCATCATTGCCTCGGACGGAACGGAACCTGCCCCGACGACAGTGAGCGTCACCTGGCCGATCGAGAACTCCACGCCGTGGGCCGGTCCCCTTATCGTCGGTGGCGGCATCCTAATGGCCGTCGGTGTTGTGCTGTACGTGCTCGGCATCCGTCATGTGCGCCGTTCACGTGGCCCGCGCCGCAAAGGTCTGCCGCTTCCGGTCACCGAGCCGATCGATCTGTCTGTCGCTGAGGCTGACAAGGGCGTGATCAGTGCCGGTAAGCCGCGGCGCGCGCTGGGGCGCGGACGCACCTCCTTCCTGGCGATCCCCGTTGTCGCGGTAACCGTTGGTCTGCTCTCTGGCTGCACGTCGGATGCGTGGCCGCAGCTAGTGCCGTCTGAGACACCGAGTCCGACCGCGTCGGTCATCGTGCCGGAGGGTCAGCAGGCCCCAGCGGTTACCAAGCAGCAGGCAGAGCGGATCGTCGAGCAGGCGGCTCAGACTATCGCTCAGGCTGATGAGGCGAAGGATGCCGACCTCGCCGCGACCCGGCTCGACGGAGCGCTCTTGGCTGAGCGCAAGACGAACTACACCCTGCGGGCGGCGATCGCCGACTATGGGATGCCGACCGCCGTTCCCGGCAAGCCCGTCGAGGTCGTCTTGCCGCAGGCCTTCAACGGCTGGCCGCGCTCGTTCCTCGCTGTCGTCACGGATGACGAAGCCAACACCTCGAGCATCATGGTGCTCACACAGGCCGATCCGTGGACTCCCTACAAGGTGAGCTATCTTGGCAACCTCGGTGGCAACACGCTGATGCCCGAACTTGCGCCGTCGTACATTGGCGCCAGTCAGCTCGCTCCCGACTCGCCGTTCCTGCTGCTGCCTCCCGACGAACTTGCCTCCGCCTATGCTGACGTGCTCGATAAGGGCGACGAGTCGGAGTTCGCCGGCATGTTCGACGAGCAGAGCGACCTGTTCCGTACTGGAGTCATCGCCGACCGGCAAGACCGGCTCAACGAGTTCAACGAGACGGCGAAGGACACGGGCAGCCTGACTTTCAGCGCTGCCGCCGGTGAGTTCGCTCCGTTTGCGATCGCCACGCTGGAAAGTGGAGCGATCGTCGCGGTCAGCATCGCCGAGACCGACACCGTCAAGCCGACCAACCCAGACGCGGTCATCAAGTTGAACAACAACGCGACGGTGAAGACCCTCGCTGGCGCTGACCAGTCGGCATCCGGGTTCTCGACGACCTTCAGCGATCAGCTCTTCTTCTACGTGCCGGAGAAAGGGTCGAGCGAACCGATCCGTCTTCTGGGCTACTCGAGTTCGATTCTGAAAGGCTCTGTGCTGTGACACTTCCCGGCTCCAACGTTCCTCTCCGGGGCGCCGTCGACCTCTCAGCCCTGCGCAACCGTCCGGCAGCTCCGTCCCCGAGCGATCCTGCCGCTGACGCTCCTGCAGGCGGAAACGCCACACGCCTGGTGATCAACGTCACCGACGCCATGTTCCCCGAGGTTCTCGAGCTGTCCAAGACGGTGCCCGTGGTCGTTGACCTCTGGGCTGAGTGGTGCGGGCCCTGTAAACAGCTCAGCCCGGTGCTCGAGCGCGTTGTCACCGAGTACGCGGGTCGCTTGGTGCTGGCGAAGGTCGACGTCGACGCCAACCCGCAGCTGGCTCAGGCATTCCGTGCGCAGTCGATTCCGATGGTCGTCGCCCTGGTCGGCGGTCAGGCAGTTCCCCTGTTCACGGGCGCCGTTCCCGAACAGCAGGTGCGCGACGTGTTCGCCCAGCTCTTGCAACTGGCCGCGCAGAACGGCGTCACCGGATCCGTCGGGGCAGGCGAGCAAGATGCTGCCGACGAGGATGGTGCTGCTGTCGAACCGGCGCTGCCGCCGCTGCACGCCGAGGCGTTCGCCGCGATCGAGTCTGGCGACTATGCGGCGGCAATCTCTGCGTACGAGCGTGCTCTCGCCGAGAATCCACGCGACACGGATGCGCGAGCGGGACTTGCTCAGGTGCAGCTGCTCTCGCGGGTCCAGGATGCCGACCTCCAGGCTGCGCGTACGGCCGCAGCCTCTGCACCGACCGATGTCGACGCTCAGCTGCTGGTCGCCGACCTCGATCTAGCAGGTGGCCACGTTGAGGATGCCTTCGACAGGTTGCTCGATGTGTTCGCGGCGCTGCCAGACGATGAGCGTGTCCCCGTTCGAGAGCGTCTGCTCGAGTTGTTCGGCATCGTGGGTGACGACGACCCGCGCGTCATCCGGGCGCGCAGTCGCCTCGCGTCACTCCTGTTCTGACCCGGCTACAGGTCCGCGCTGTGTCAGTCGCGGATCGTTGAGGGAACCCGCGCCTGGGGGTCATAGCGCAGCCAGATGACGCTCGTGGCCGGCAGCACCATTGACGCTCTACCGTCCTCCGTGGCAACAACCATCCCGAGATTGCCAACGCCAGCACCCCCGTATTCGTGGGCATCGGTGTTGAGGATCTCGCGCCAGACTCCACCGTGGGGCAGATCGAGCGCGTAGTTCGAGAGCGTCGACCCCGAGAAGTTGCACACTGCGGCGACGATGTTGCCGTCCCAGTCCCGTCGGGTGAAGGCCAGTACGTTCGGGTTCCACGTCGGAGCGCCGATGCGCGAGAACGCAGACCCGTCGTTGTCGCGACTCCACAGGGGCGGGTTCGCGCGGTAAGTGCCGTTCACGGCACCGACGAAGTCCTGGAGCTGGCGGTGGCTCGGCTGGTCGAGGGTCCACCAGTCGAGCCCGCGCGATTCGGACCACTCCGCCATCTGCCCGAACTCCTGCCCCATGAACAGCAGCTGCTTGCCGGGGTGCGCCCACATATAGGCAAGAAACGCACGCAGATTCGCCAGTTTGGCGGCATGATCACCCGGCATCCGAGAGAACAGGCTTCCCTTGCCGTGCACGACCTCGTCGTGGCTGATGGGAAGCACGTAGTTCTCGCTGAACGCGTAGACGAACGAGAAACTCAGCTCACCCTGGTGGTACGAGCGGTACAGCGGGTCCCGCTTGATGTATTTGAGGCTGTCGTTCATCCACCCCATGTTCCACTTGAACCCGAATCCGAGTCCGGCGTGGTCGGTAGGGGCGGTGACGCCCGGGAAGCTCGTCGACTCCTCTGCCATCATGCTGATGCCGGGGAAGGTCTTGTAGCACGTGGCATTGACCTCTTGCAGGAACCGGATGGCCTCGAGGTTCTCTCGCCCGCCGTGGATGTTCGGCTCCCACTCGCCGGCGTTGCGAGAGTAGTCGAGGTAGAGCATCGAGGCGACGGCATCCACGCGAAGCCCATCGACGTGGAACTCGTCGTACCAGTAGAGCGCGTTGGCGACCAGAAAGTTACGGACCTCGTTGCGTCCGTAATCGAAGATGAGCGTTCCCCAGTCCTTGTGTTCACCGCGACGCGGGTCGGGGTGCTCGTACAGCGCCCGGCCGTCGAACTTCGCGAGTGCGAACTCGTCCTTCGGGAAGTGCCCGGGGACCCAGTCCATAATGACGCCGATGCCCGCCTGGTGCAGGCGGTCGATGAGGTACTTGAGGTCGTCGGGGCTGCCGAACCTGCTCGTGGGCGCGAAATAGCCGGTGACCTGATACCCCCACGACCCGCCGAACGGGTGCTCGGCGAGGGGAAGGAACTCCACGTGGGTGAAACCGAGTGCGTTGACGTGCTCGATGAGCGGGTCCGCTGCATCGCGATACGACAGGCCGGGACGCCACGAACCGAGGTGCACCTCGTAGATCGACATGGGCTCGGTCACGGGGCGGCTCTTGGAGCGCCGCGCGATCCAGCCCGAATCATCCCAGCGGTACGAGGATGCCGTGACCACCGATCCGGTGGCCGGCGGAACCTCGGCTCGCCGCGCCAGCGGATCCGCCTTCAGTCGCCACTGCCCGTCCGGCCCTTGGATCTCGTACTTGTAGACGGTTCCCTCGCCCACAGCCGGGATGAACAGCTCCCAGACCCCCGAGTCGCCCATCGAGCGCATCGCGTGGGCTGCACCATCCCAGCCGTTGAAATCACCGACGACGCGCACAGCGCGGGCGTTCGGCGCCCAGACGGCGAACGACGTGCCGTGGCTGTCTTCGTGGGTGCGCACGTGAGAACCCAGGACATCCCAGAGCCGTTCGTGACGTCCCTCGCGAATCAGGTGCAGATCGAGTTCACCGATCGTCGGGGAGTGGCGGTAGGGGTCGTCAGCCCGGTAGTCGGGCCCGTCGTCGTAGGACGCGTCGATTCGGTACGAACCGAGCGGTCCGGTGACCGTGCCCTCCCAGATGCCCGCAGCGACGTGTTCGAGCCTGGCGCGTTTGCCCCCATCGAACACGGCAGTGACGGTCGCCGCGAGGGGCCGGCGGGTCCGAATCACCCAGGTGTTCTTGCCCGCGGGATGGATGCCGAGAACGCTGTGCGGGTCGTGATAGCTGCCGTGCGCGACGGCGTCGAGCGTGGCGGGGTCGATCGTGGTCATCGCTGTGCCTCAATCCGAAGGATGTGCACGGGCTCGCGGAAGGCGTCGAGCCGCACGTAGTTGTGGTCTGCCCAGGTCCACTGCGCCCCCGTGATCAGGTCGGTGACACCGAACTGCTCGCCCGGCTCGACGCCCCACACGCGAGTGTCCAAGTGGACCGTGGTCTCGCGCACAGAGTGGGGGTCGACGTTCACAACCACCAGGATCGTGTCGGGTTCGCCGGATGGGGAGAGCGCAGCGTCCAGGTGCTTCGAATAGACGAGTATCGCGTCGTCATCGCTCCAGTGGACGGTGAGATTGCGCAGCTGACGCAGCGCCGGGTGTTCGCGGCGGATCTCGTTGAGCCGCGTGAGGAACGGGGCGAGGGACGAGCCCGACGCATCGATCGCGTCCCAGTCTCGGAACTTGTACTCGTACTTCTCGTTGTCGATGTTCTCTTCGGACCCGGGTCGGGCGACGTTCTCGAAGAGTTCGTAGCCGGCATACACCCCGTAGACGGGCGCCGCGGTCGCGGCGATAGCGGCGCGGATGACGTACGCTGCGTGCCCGCCATACTGCAGGTACTCGGTGAGGATGTCGGGGGTGTTCACGAACAGGTTCGGCCGCAAGAAGTCGGCGGTCTCGTGGGCGAGAGAGGAGAGGAACTCCTCGAGCTCCTCCTTCGTGTTGCGCCAGGTGAAATAGGTGTAGCTCTGCTGGAAGCCCGCCATCGCGAGCCCCTGGAGAGGAGCCGGGCGTGTGAAGGCCTCGGCGAGGAAGACGACCTCCGGGTGCTCGGCGTTCACCTCGTGGATCAGCCATTCCCAGAACTGGAGGGGCTTGGTGTGGGGGTTGTCGACGCGGAAGATGCGGACGCCCTGCGCGATCCAGTGGCGAACGATGCGCAGCACCTCTGCGCGAATCCCCTCGGGATCGTTGTCGAAGTTGATCGGGTAGATGTCCTGGTATTTCTTCGGGGGGTTCTCGGCGTACGCGATCGACCCGTCGGGAAGGGTCGTGAACCACTCCGGGTGGCTTGTCACCCACGGGTGATCGGGGGATGCCTGCAGCGCGAGGTCGAGGGCGACCTCGAGTCCCTCGGCGGCAGCCGCTCGGACGAACGCGCGGAAGTCGGCGAGAGTGCCGAGGTCGGGGTGCACCGCGTCATGCCCGCCCTCTGCTGCGCCGATCGCCCACGGTGAGCCGGGATCGCCTGGCCCCGGGGTCAACGTGTTGTTCGGGCCCTTGCGGTTCTGTTGTCCGATGGGATGGATCGGGGGCAGGTACACAACGTCGAAACCCATGCGCGCGACCGCAGGAAGGCGCTTGCTTGCGGTGCGAAAGGTGCCGCTCTTGACGGTGCCGTCCTTGCGGAGCTTCGCGCCCTCGGAGCGGGGGAAGAACTCGTACCACGCCCCGACTCCGGCGCGCTCGCGCTCGACGAGCAGCTCATGGTCGCGGCCGATGGTTACGAGGGACTGCAGCGGGCGAGCCGTGAACGCCGCCTCCAGACGCGGATCGTCGATGAGGCTGAGCGGGTCGCTCACGGCATCCGAACGGAACTGGTCTGCCATCTCAGTGAGCAAGCGGCGCTCGGCTGCCGGTCGGCCGCGTTCGTCGGCACCCCGCTCGCACAGCAGAGCACCCATCTCCAGCATGAGGGGGACATCGACGCCGGCGAGCACCTTGACGTGGGCCGCGTGGTGCCAGGTGGCGAAGTCGTCGGCGAAGGCCTCGAAGTGGAACCTCCAGATCCCTTCCTCGAGGAGCACGACATCGGTCCACCAGCGGTCGAAACCGTCACCTGCGGGCTCCAGACGGTGAAGGGACTCGTCGCCCGACGGTGAGGTCAGGCGTAGGTGAACACCGATGCGATCATGACCCTCGCGGAATGCCGTGACGCCGAAGGCGACGGCTTCCCCGTGAAAGGCGCTGGGGTTATAGCGTTCGTCAGGGGTGTCGGGGCGGGGTCGCACCATCGGGATGCGTCCCATCGCGGCGTCAGCTGGCGGTGCGAGCGGTGAGGCGGGGCGCACCGGGATTGCGGTGGCGCTTCGCCACGGTCGAGAAACGGGGGAGCGTCTGCTGGTTGCCACGTTTCGAACCTACCCCGCGCACCACCGGCGGGAACAGGTGTGGACAGGCGCCGCGCCGTCGGCAACAATGCGCGCCCGACAAGGCTCAGGCCGGGTCGGCGACGAACAGGCGCATCGAGGTCGGGCCGAGTTCGACGGATGACCCGGGCTCGTGCGAGCTGATCTCGGTCGACGGATGTTCGTCTTCGCTCGACCAGACTGTGCGGTAGCGAGCGACGCCGTCGACGCGCGGCAGCAGCACAGTCGCCGAACGTTCGGTGCCGTGCACCACCAAGAGAGTTCGGTTGGGTTCCTCCACCTCGGGAGTGGAGGTAGCCAGGTACTGCAACGTGCGATGCGTCGGATCAGCCCACCGCGCGCCCGACATCATCTCGCCGTGCTCGTCATACCAGTCCATGACGGATGCCGACGGCGTCTCCTGGTCGTCGCGCGCGAACCGACTCGGACGCAGCGCGGGGTTCTGTGCGCGCAGGGCCAGGAGTCGCTGGACGTGGGCGAAAAGGTCTGCCTGCCACGGCGCGTGCTCCCACGGCAACCAGGTCAGCGGGCCGTCGTGACAGTAGGCGTTGTTGTTGCCGTGCTGCGTTCGTCCGAACTCGTCACCCGCGGTGATCATCGGGACTCCCGCAGAGAGCAGTAGGGTGCCCATCAGATTGCGCATCGCCCGGCGGCGTGTGGCGAGGATGAATGGATCGTCCGTCTCCCCTTCGGCGCCGTGGTTGAACGACCGGTTCGTGTCCGCGCCATCGCGATTGTGCTCGCCGTTCGCAGCGTTGTGCTTGACGTCGTAGGAAACCAGATCGTGGAGGGTGAAACCGTCGTGCGCCGTGACGAAGTTCACACTGGCAAGTGGGCCACGCTCGGCGCTGAACGTATTCGATGAGCCTGCGAGGCGCGTCGCGAACCCGCCGACCCCCACGGGTGCAGTCGTGGCGCGACGGCCATAATCGACATCGCTGAGCCAGAAATTGCGCACGCGATCGCGATAGCGGTCGTTCCACTCCAACCAGCCCGGACCGAAGCTGCCCGTCTGCCATCCGCCCATCCCGACGTCCCACGGTTCGGCGATCTTCTTGACGTCGGCAAGCGCGGGGTCGTCGACGATCGCGCGCAGCAACGGATGCTCGGGCGTGAACGCGTGTTGGCTGTCACGCCCGAGGGTCGTGGCGAGGTCGAAGCGGAACCCGTCGACCTGCACGTCGTTCGCCCAATACCGCAGAGAGTCGAGGACGAGGCGGGAAGCGGCATCCGTGGCAGTATCCACGCTGTTCCCGCAGCCGGTGACGTCGATGTACGAGCCGTCGGCGTGCTGGCGGTAGTACCCGCGGTTGTCGATACCGCGGAAGCTCGACCGCGGTCCGCCGATTTCGGCTTCGGAGGTGTGGTTGTAGACGACGTCGAGGATCACCTCGAGGCCTGCTTCGTGCAGGAGCTTCACCATCCCCTTGAACTCCCGCAGCACCGCCTCAGGACCCCGGCGCCGGTTCTCTTCTGTTGCGTACGCGGCGTGCGGGGCGAAGAAGCCCACAGTGTTGTATCCCCAGTAGTTCGTGAGTCCCAGCTCGAGCAGGCGAGGCTCGGTCGCGAACTGATGGACCGGGAGCAGCTCAATGCTGGTGACACCGAGTGTCGTGAAATGCTCGATCATCGCTGGGTGTGCGAGTCCCGCGTAAGTGCCGTGCAGGGCGGGGGGCACCTCGGGATGACGCTTGGTCATCCCCTTGACGTGACCCTCGTAGATGACCGTGCGGTCCAGAGGGATAAGGGGTTTGCGCGCGCCGCACCAGTCGAAGTCGCCAGCGACGACGACGGACCGCCAACCGCTTGAGCCGCTGTGCACGAGACCGCGCGCGTAGGGATCGATCAACAGCGATGACCGATTGAAGGTGTTGCCGGGGCCGGCGGGTCCGTCGACCTGGATCGCATAGTGCGTTCCCTGCCGAAGACCGCGTGAGAACCCCGACCAGATATCCCCCTCGGTCCGCGAGAGCGCAACGGTTTCTACGACCCAGTCCAGGTCGTCGCCGTCGAAGATCAGCAGGTCGATCGAGGATGCGTGCGCCGACCAGATCCGAACCGTGCCGCCCCCGTCATGCAGCCGGACGCCGAGGTCATCGAACCGCGACGACAACAGACCGGCGTCGGTGGTGTCGGCGCGCGAAAGTACAGCTGACTCGGGGATCGGCATGCGTAGAGCATAACGACGGAGCGGGGACCACCGGCCCACCCTCGGGGGCTGTCGCTCCCTCGGCGGCTGTCGCGCCCCGGTACCGGGGTCAGTGGCACAGTGGAGTCGTGAGCATCTATTTGGATCACGCCGCGTCGACTCCGCTGCGCCCTGAGGCGCGCGAGGCCTGGCTGGAGGCGAGTGCGGTCGTCGGCAATGCGTCGTCGATCCACGCGAATGGCCAGAGCGCTCGGCGAGTCCTGGAGGATGCGCGTGAGCGGCTCGCTGCCGCGGTGGGGTGCGATCCGATCGAGATCGTGATCACCTCCGGCGGAACCGAAGCCGTGAACCTCGCCCTGAAGGGGCTCTGGCAGACGCGCCGCTCGGGAACATCTGACATCGTGCTTCCTGACGGTGAGCACCATGCATCGATCGACCCGGTGGAATGGATCGCTCGGCGCGATGGTGCAGGCATCCGGAGCGTGTCGCTGACACTCGCTGGACGCATCGACACTTCCGAGTTCGCGGCGGCTCTCCCGGGCGCTGCGTTGGCAACGGCTCTTGTCGCCAACAACGAGGTGGGTACGGTCAACCCGGCTGCCGGCCTCGCCGAGGCCGCCGCCTCAGAGCGTGTGCCGTTGCATCTGGACGCCATTGCGGCGTTCGGGCATGTGCCGGTGTCTTTCGCGCAGCTGCGGGGCGATGCTCGCCCTGGCGCCGGACTGCTCGCCATGAGCGTGTCGGCGCACAAGGTCGGTGGCCCCATCGGAGTCGGCGCACTCGTGGTCGCGCGTTCTGCCCGATTGGATCCGCTGCTGCACGGCGGGGGCCAGCAGCGAGGGTTGCGCTCGGGGACGCAGGATGTCGCTGGAGCTGCGGCATTCGCGGTGGCTGCTGAGCTCGCAGTCGCGGAACTTGCCGAGGAGTCAGAGCGCTTGTCGGTGATGCGCGACAGGCTGATCGCGGGAGTTCTCACAACGGTGCCCGGTGCCGAGCTGCTCGGCGATTCGGTCGATCGCCTCCCGGGAAACGCGCACATTCTCTTTCCCGGCGCATCGGGGGAGTCGCTTCTTTTCCTCCTCGACATGGCGGGTGTCTCGGTATCGACGGGGTCGGCGTGTCAGGCGGGTGTTCCCGAGCCGTCCCACGTCGTGACGGCGATGGGCAGAAGCGAGCGCGAAGCGCGTGAGGTTCTGCGGTTCACGCTGGGGCGCTCCACAACGGATGCCGACATCGATGCAGTCCTTCGCGTGCTCCCCGACGCGGTCGAGCGCGCGCGGGCGGCATCCGGTCCCCGTCCAGACGGCCGCTCGTAGACTGGGACCATGCGTGTTCTGGCGGCGATGAGTGGCGGAGTGGACTCCGCGGTGGCTGCTGCGCGCGCCGTGGATGCCGGACACGAGGTCGTCGGGGTGCATCTCGCGCTTTCACGTGCGGGCGGGACGCTGCGCACGGGAAGCCGAGGATGTTGCACGATCGAGGACGCGATGGATGCCCGCCGCGCGGCTGATCGCCTCGGCATCCCGTTCTACGTGTGGGACTTCTCGGAGCGGTTCCGCGACGAGGTGATCGACGATTTCATCGCCGAGTACCGCGCGGGGCGCACGCCCAATCCCTGCATGCGCTGCAACGAGAAGATCAAGTTCGCAGCCCTCCTGGAACGGGCGATCGAGCTCGGCTTTGACGCCGTCTGCACCGGCCACTATGCGACGCTCGTCGAGACGCCGGAAGGCCGCGAGTTGCACCGCGCCTCCGATGCCGCCAAGGACCAGTCGTACGTTCTCGGTGTTCTCGACGCCGATCAGCTCGCGCACTGCCTCTTCCCGCTCGGCTCGACGCCCTCGAAGGCGGTCGTTCGCGCCGAGGCCGAGGAGCGAGGCCTGACGGTCGCGCACAAGCCCGATAGTCACGACATCTGCTTCATCCCGGATGGCGACACGAAGGGGTGGCTCGCCGAGCGCGTCGGTGTCGCGGAGGGGCCCATCGTCGATCGCTCCGGTGCGCAGGTGGGAACCCACGACGGTGCCCACGCCTATACGGTCGGGCAGCGGCGCGGACTCGCGCTCGGAACTCCTGCTCCGGATGGCAAGCCGCGGTTCGTTCTCGAGATCCGGCCGGTGACGAACACGGTGGTCGTGGGACCCAAGGAGGCTCTCGCAACCGCCGAGATCGCGGGATCGAGGGTGAGTTGGGCAGGACGTGCGCCGGGTGCGGCATCCTTCCCGTGCGACGTGCAGATCCGGGCTCACGCCGATCCCGTGCCGGCGCGCGCGGAGCTCGTTGACGGCGAGGTCGTTGTGACCCCGGATGAGCCCTTGGACGGTGTCGCCACCGGGCAGACGGCGGTGCTCTACGACGGCACCCGGGTGATCGGCCAGTTCACGATCGATCGCACCCGCTCGGCCGTCCCCGTCGAGGTCTGAGCCTCCGCGCGGTGTCGTGGGCCCTGCCTAGACTTCACTCGTGGCCACGAACGACGCTTCCTCTGCATCTGCGACGAGCACCGACGCGGAGCTCGCGCGGCTCAGTCTCGATGATGCTCGTGCCGAGGCTGCGCGTCTAAGCGATCTGATCGTCGACGCGCGCGACGCGTATTACGGCCGGGACGAGGTTCTCGTCGACGACGCCACCTACGACGGGTGGATGCAGCGTCTCGAGGCGGTGGAGCGTCTGCACCCGGAGGTTCAGGGGCAGGACTCTCCGACGCTGTCGGTGGGCGCGGCATCCGGCACGCTCTTCGCGCCCGTCGAGCACGCCGAACGGATGCTGAGCCTTGACAACGTCTTCAGCGAAGAGGAGTTCCGTGCGTGGGCAGCTCGTGTGCAGCGCGACGTCGGTGGTTCGGTTCACTATCTGTGTGAACTCAAGATCGACGGTCTCGCCCTGTCACTGCGCTACGAGCGCGGACGACTCGTGTCGGCTGCCACGCGGGGTGACGGTCGCGTGGGGGAGGACGTCACCGAGAACGTTCGGGACGTTGCGGGGATCCCGACCGCGCTTGCCGGCTCAGGGCATCCGGAGCTCGTCGAGGTGCGAGGAGAAGTGTTCTTCACGGTCGCGGACTTCGCGTCGCTCAACGCCTATCAGGAGTCGGTGGGCGACCGGCTGTTCGCGAATCCGCGGAACGCCGCGTCCGGGTCTCTGCGCCAGAAGCGCGACGGTAAGAACGAGCGCCAACTCGAGGCGATGCACGAGCGGCTCTCGCGACTGCGCCTGACCGTCCACGGCATCGGTGCGTGGCCGAATCCTCCCGTGGCGACCCAGAGCGAGGTCTATGGCCTGCTGGAGTCGTGGGGGCTACCCGTGAGTCGTTACTTCACGGTCGCTGAATCCGTCGATGCCGCTGCCGACTACATCCGTCACTACGGCGAGCACCGGCACGATGTCGAGCATGAGATCGACGGTGTCGTCGTCAAGGTCGATGAGCTGGCTCTGCACGACGAGCTGGGCGCGACCAGCCGCGCCCCGCGGTGGGCGATCGCGTACAAATACCCGCCCGAGCAGGTGAACACGAAACTGCTCGACATCGTGGTGTCGGTCGGTCGCACCGGTCGAGCAACGCCCTTCGCGGTCATGGAACCCGCGCGGGTCGCCGGCAGCGTCGTGCGCCAGGCGACGCTGCACAATCAGGATGTCGTGAAGGCCAAGGGCGTGTTGATCGGCGACACGATCGTCATCCGCAAGGCCGGCGACGTCATCCCAGAAGTTCTGGGCCCGGTCGTGGAGCTGCGTGACGGCAGCGAACGCGCATTCGTCATGCCGACGCACTGCCCCGAATGCGGCTCTCCGCTCGCCCCAGCGAAGGACGGCGACATCGACCTGCGGTGCCCGAACACGAGATCGTGTCCCGCTCAGGTGCGGGGGCGTGTGGAGCACATCGGGTCGCGGGGCGCTCTCGATATCGAGGGTCTCGGCGAGGTGTCAGCCGCGGCGCTGACGCATCCGTTGCGGCCCGAGGTGCCGCCGCTGGTCACCGAAGCCGGCCTCTTCGATCTGCGTGCCGAGGACCTGTTTCCGATCGACGTCGAGGTCCGGGATGCTGAGACGGGACTCGTTCGTCTCGATGCTGACGGCGAGCCGGATGCGCGCAGCCCGTTCCGTCGTCAGCGTAAGGCTCCCCTGGAAGGCCGTGCGCCGACCCCGTCGCGCCCCGATCCTGTTTTCGATCCCGACGGGCCGTTCGATGGCGATGCCGACTTCATCCTGTCCGCGGCGGCGCATGAGCTGCTCGAGAATCTCGGACGCGCCAAGACGAAGGAGCTGTGGCGCTTCCTCGTCGCGTTGAGCATTCGTCACGTCGGCCCGGTCGCCGCCCGCGCGCTGGCGCAGTGGTTCGGGTCAATCGATGCGATTCGTGCAGCGTCCCGTGAAGAACTCGCCGCAGTCGAGGGCGTCGGCCCGATCATCGCCGACGCGATCATCGACTGGTTCGAGGTCGACTGGCACGTGGAGATCGTTGAGCGGTGGGCGGCTGCCGGAGCGCAGCTTGCCACTCCCGGGCATCCGGGTCCGGGTGCTGCTGTCGCCTCGGGCGGCGTGCTCGAGGGCGTCACGGTTGTGGCTACCGGAACTCTTGAGGGATACACCCGCGAGGGTGCACAGGAGGCGATCATGGCTGCCGGTGGGAAGGCTGCCTCGAGCGTGTCGAAGAAGACGGATTTCGTCGCGGCGGGACCAGGCGCGGGTTCGAAGCTCGCGAAAGCCGAGGAGCTCGGCATCCGCATCATCGATGCAGCGCAATTTCGCATCCTTGTCGAGCAGGGTCCTGCGGCGCTGGGGGAGTGGTCGGGCGCATAAGTCAGTGTCGTACCTTTGTTCTAGTCTCGGTATCAAGGTCACTGAGGGAGGACAAGATATGAGCGCAATGGACGCCGCGACGCAGGCATGGCTCGACCAAGAAGATCGCTACACCGTCGAGACCATTCGCAAGCACGGTACGTACATCCAATACGTCGGCGGGGATGGGGACCTTGAGTGCGCGCCGTTCGCCTACACGGTTGGCCTGTATGGGATCGGTCATCCTGAGCTCGTGATTCTTGGTGTGCGGGCCGAGACTGCGGCAGCGGTTCTCAACGATCTGTCCGGGCGTATCCGAGAGGGATCCGATCTCGTTCCGGGCGAGATTCTGAGTTTCGAGGCATGGCAGCATCGGGTCCGCGTTGAGGTGGTTCCCAACCCGGGCGAGATCGCCTTCGCCGCCAATCGGTTCTACGAGCGACCGGACGCGTTCTCGGTTCCGCTTCTCCAACTCACCTATGACGATGTCAACGGCCACTTTCCGGACGAGGCGGGCTACTCGATTCCCGTCTGGATTCAACCGCGGCCTGGGCAGTGGCGAGCCTGATACCGCAGGGCTTACTCCTCGCCCGAGAGCTCCAGGAGCTTGGTGCGGACCTGTCGGCGCAGCACCTTGCCGATCAACGACTTCGGCAGCTCGTCGACGACGAAGATTCGCCGCGGGACTTTGTAGGGGGTGAGGATGCTGCGCGCGAAGTCGCGGATCGCCGTCTCGTCGATCTCGTCGACGCCCGGATCGAGCACGATCGCTGCGACGACCTCCTCGCCGGAGCGATCCGAGGGCAGCCCGACGACAGCGACATCGGCGACCGCCGGATGCTGTCGTAGCACTGCCTCGACTTCGGTCGGGGCGACGTTGAAGCCCCCGGTGATGATGAGTTCCTTGATGCGATCGACGATCCGCACAAATCCCGCTTCGTCGATCGTGACGATGTCGCCGGTGCGGAACCAGCCGTCCACGAAAACTTCTTCGGTCTCTTCGGGTCGGCCGTAGTAGCCCGAGAACACCTGGGGACCGCGCACGATGAGCTCGCCGCGCTCCCCGGGCGCGACATCCACGGTCGGATTGTCGGGGTCGACGACCCGGCACTCGGTGCCCGGGAGGGGCAGCCCCACGGTTCCGGGGACGCGATTGTCGGCAACCGGATTGGCCATCAGTACGGGGGAGCATTCGCTCAGTCCGTACCCCTCGACGAGGTATCCGCCGGTTTCGGCCTCGAACGGCACGACGAGCTCGTGGGGGAGTGCCATCGCTCCCGAGATCGCGACGCCGGTGCCTGCAAGCGAGATCCCCGTGCGCTGGGACTCCTTCAAGAGCCGATCCGCGATCGGGGGAACGAGCGGCAAGAAAGTCGCAGGATGCTTCTTCGTGACCTCGAGCACCATGTCGGGATCGAATCGGGGGAACAGCACCAGGCGTGCACCCATCGACATCGCGAATGTGAGGCACAGGGTCAGCCCGTAGGCGTGGAACATCGGCAGGACCGCGTAGACCACGCATCCTTCACCGCGATGGATCGTGGGGACCCACGCTCGCGCCTGTGCCGCGTTCGACAGCAGATTGCGGTGTGTCAGCGACGCGCCCTTGGGGCTGCCCGTGGTGCCGCTCGTGTACTGGATGAGGGCGAGATCGTCGGTCGAGGGTGACGGATGCGTGGCGGGAAGTGGCTCGTGACCGACGACGTCATCCCAGCTGACCGCGCCGCTGACTCGCTCGGTCAGCGCAGTGCGCGCCTCGCGTGCCTTGGCGATCGGGAGCTTGAGTGCCAGCTGCATCGTCCGGGGCATGGCCTTGGTGATGTCTACAGAGATCAGCGTCTTCACCCGCAGGTCGCGCGGGAACTCCTGGACCGTGCGCACGACCTTGCTCCAGACAATCGCGTGCTTGGCGCCGTGGTCTTCGAACTGCTTGCGCAGCTCCCTCGGCGTATAGAGCGGGTTGTGCTCGACGACAACGGCGCCCAACCGCAAGATGGCGTAGAACGCGACGATGTGCTGCGGGCAGTTGGGCAGCACGATCGCGACCGGGTCGCCTGCTCGAACGCCGTGTGCGTGCAAGGCGGCAGCGGCGCGCTGAATCTGCTCGTCGAGCGACCGGTAGCTCGTCGTGCGTCCGAAGAACTGCAGCGCCGGTGCGTCGGGATAGTCCCGGACGGATGCTGCGACGATGTCGATCAGTGACCCGCTGACCGGCTCGAGGTCCTCGGGGACCCCCTCCGCGTAGCTGGCGATCCAAGGGCGGGGCGGGTCGTACGGCATCACGGCATTCAGCCTAGGGGGGAGGGCGCCGCCTCTGAAGGTCCGGCCCGCGGTCAGTTCGTGTCGAAGGTGAGATGCCGCACGATCGCGCGAGCGCGTGAGTCGGGATCGGGAGGAAGCGGCGTTGCGCCACTCAGCCAGATTCCGGCGAGACCGTGCACGACAGCGAACGCAGCGTACGCTGCGTCGCGCGCTCCCTCGCTCTCCGACCCGTCGGCGCGGGCATCAGCAACGGCCCGCTCGAGGATGCTCCATGTCGCCATTCGCGCGGTAGTGAGCGAGGCGTCCTGTTCATCGGTTAGTCGCGGTGTCCACATCACGGCGTAGTGTCCGGGGTGGGCCAGGGCCCAGGTCACGTAGGTCACGCCGTGGTCGTAGATGTCGCCGCCCACCTCTGTCAACGCCGCACTGAGCAGGGTGAATCCTTCGGTAGCCAGCGCCGTCATGAGATCGCGCCTGGTGGGGAAGTGGTGGACGGGCGCGGCGTGGCTCACGCCGGCGCGGCGCGCGAGTTCACGCAGCGTCAGAGCATCGGGGCCGGACCCTGCGGCGACTCGAGCGGCCTCCGCCAGAAGCTGCCGCCGAAGGTCGCCGTGGTGATAGTTCGCCATAAACAGACCTTAACTTGTCATTGACAAGATAAGCGAGCGTCGGGCAATCTTGTCAGCAACAAGTTTACTTTCCGAAAGGACATGACCATGGCACTTCTCATCCCGCTTGTCCTCGTGACCGGACTGGTGCGACTGGCCACGTGGGTGCTCATCTCGCGCGGCGTGACTCGAGTTCACCCGTGGGCCTCGTGGCCTGCGGCGGCAGGCGCAGGACTTGCGGCGGTGCTCTTGTTCGCGAGCGTGACGCAGTTCGTCGAACCGCAGCGCTCGGGACTGGTCGCCATCGTGCCGGAGTTCGTCCCATTCCCCGACCTCGTCGTCACAGCCACGGGCATAGCGGAGATTGCGCTCGCCGTCGGGCTCGTCGTGCCGCGAACCCGGCGATGGGCCGCGTGGGGTGCTGTGCTGCTTCTGGTGGCAATGTTCCCAGCCAACATCGTCGCGGCCGCCGGAGTAGACAACCCTGCCGCGCCGTCGACGCCACTCCTTCCACGAGCGATGATGCAGATCGTCTTCATCGCGAGCGGGATCGTGGCGGCGCTCCCGGCTCATCGACTCACCGTGCACCGGGCTGAGCGCTCTGCGGCGTGATGCCGGGAGAGGGCTCGGCGGGGGCGCGCCATCGCCCCGCCTAGAATGGTCCGGTGTCTGAAATCACCCCCGATCTCGTGCGCCATCTCGGTGTGCTCGCCCGGATCCGCCTGAGCGACGACGAGGTTCAGCGCCTCACCGGTCAGCTCGACGCGATCGTCGACAACATCGCCAAGGTGTCTCAGGTCGCCACTCCCGAGGTGCCCGCGACGAGTCATCCGATCGCCCTGCGCAACGTGTTCCGCGCTGATGTTCCCGGCGACATGCTCACCCCCGAGCAGGTGCTGCAGAACGCCCCGGATGCCGCAGACGGCCGCTTCCGTGTGACCGCGATCCTGGGAGAAGAGCAGTGACAGACCTCACCCGACTGACCGCAGCCGAACTGGCATCCTCGCTCGCTTCTGGCGAGATCTCGAGTGTCGAGGCCACGCGCGCCCACCTCGATCGGATCGCAGCGGTGGATGCCGACATCCACGCCTTCCTCCACGTCAGCGACCAGGCGCTCGAGGTCGCTGCCGGCATCGACGCCCGGCGCGCGGCAGGCGAGGAGCTTCCCGAACTCGCCGGCGTCCCCCTCGCCATCAAGGACGTGCTGGTTACGACCGATATGCCCTCGACGAGCGGCTCTCGCATCCTCGAAGGATTCATGTCGCCCTACGATGCGACAGTCGTTGCTCGCTCACGTGCTGCCGGTCTCGTGCCACTGGGCAAGACCAACATGGACGAGTTCGCGATGGGTTCATCGACCGAGCACTCGGCATACGGTCCGACGCATAACCCCTGGGATCTTGAGCGGATCCCGGGTGGGTCTGGCGGCGGTTCTGCGGCGGCGGTGGCAGCGTTCGAGGCGCCGCTGGCTCTCGGCTCTGACACGGGCGGCTCGATCCGTCAGCCCGCTCACGTCACCGGCACGGTGGGCCTTAAGCCCACGTATGGCGCCGTGAGTCGGTACGGGGCGATCGCTCTGGCTTCCAGTCTCGATCAGGTCGGACCGGTCACGCGTACGGTGCTCGACGCGGGCCTGCTGCACGACGTCATCGGTGGACACGACCCTCACGATTCGACCTCGCTCGCCGAGGACTGGCCGTCGTTTGCGGATGCCGCACGCGAAGGAGCCCGCGGCGACGTGCTGAATGGTCTGCGCGTCGGCGTCATCCGGGAGCTGCCCGACAGCGGTTTCCAGAGCGGCGTGTCTGCGTCGTTCCGCGCTGCTCTGGCGCGCATGGAGGCGCACGGCGCCGAGATCGTCGAGATCAGCGCGCCCCACTTTGAGTACGGCGTCGCGGCCTACTACCTGATCCTGCCGGCCGAGGCATCCAGCAACCTCGCGAAGTTCGACTCTGTTCGTTTCGGACTTCGCGTCGACGTTCCGGGGGGAACGGTCGAAGATGTGATGGCGGCGACCCGAGATGCCGGTTTCGGAGACGAGGTCAAGCGCCGCATCATCCTGGGCACCTACGCGCTGAGCGCTGGGTACTACGACGCGTACTACGGGTCCGCGCAGAAGGTTCGCACGCTCATCCAGCAGGACTTCGACCAGGCATTCGCGCAGGTCGACGTGATTGCCACTCCCACCGCCCCGACCACAGCCTTCCGTTTGGGGGAGAAGATCGACGACCCGTTGCAGATGTATCTCAACGACGTCGCGACGATCCCTGCGAACCTGGCCGGCGTGCCCGGGATCTCGCTTCCCTCGGGCCTGTCGGCCGACGATGGACTGCCGGTCGGCATCCAGTTCCTCGCCCCGGCGAGGCAGGATGCCCGGCTCTACCGTGTCGGTGCGGCGCTCGAAGCGCTGCTTGTCGACGAGTGGGGCGGTCCGCTGCTTGATCGTGCCCCGGTGCTGGGCGCTGCGACGGGAGGTCGTGCCTGATGGCTACCGCAAAGCTCATGGACTTCGACAAGGCTCTCGAGATGTTCGAGCCGGTGCTCGGGTTCGAGGTGCACGTCGAGCTGAACACTGAGACCAAGATGTTCTCGGCGGCCGGCAACCCTGCTCACGCGTCCAACCACAGCGCTGAGCCGAACACGCTCGTCGCGCCGGTCGACATGGGCCTGCCTGGCGCATTGCCGGTCGTGAACGAGACAGCCGTGCGCTCCTCAATCAGCCTGGGCCTTGCCCTCGGCTGCTCGATCGCGCCATCGAGCCGGTTCGCGCGCAAGAACTACTTCTATCCCGATCTCGGCAAGAACTATCAGATCTCGCAGTACGACGAGCCGATCGCTTTCGAGGGGAAGGTTGAGGTCGAGCTCGAAGACGGCACGATCGTAGAAGTTCCCATCGAGCGCGCGCACATGGAGGAGGATGCCGGAAAGCTCACCCACATGGGAGGCTCCACCGGTCGCATCCAGGGCGCCGAGTACTCGCTTGTCGACTACAACCGTGCGGGCGTTCCGCTGGTTGAGATCGTGACCAAGCCCATCTATGGCGCTGAGCACCGCGCGCCCGAAATCGCCAAGGCGTATGTCCGGACCATCCGTGACATCGTGCTCTCGCTCGGCATCTCCGAGGCGCGACTCGAGCGCGGGAACCTGCGTTGCGATGCCAACGTTTCGCTTCGGCCGCGTGTTGCGGCCGGTGAGCCGCCGGCGCCGCTCGGCACGCGCACCGAGACCAAGAACGTCAACTCGATGCGCTCGGTCGAACGGGCAGTGCGCCACGAGATTCAGCGGCAGGCCGCGATCTTGGCTGCCGGAGGCACGATCACGCAAGAGACCCGGCACTGGCACGAAGACACCGGCACGACGTCGCCCGGTCGCCCGAAGTCGGATGCCGATGACTACCGCTACTTCCCCGAGCCCGACCTGCTCCCCGTCGAGCCGTCAGCTGAGCTGATCGAGGAGCTTCGTGCCGCGCTCCCCGAGGCGCCCGCCGCGCGTCGCCGGCGACTGAAGGCCGAGTGGGGCTTCACGGACCTCGAGTTCCAGGATGTCGCCAATGGCGGCATCCTCGCCGAGGTCGAGGCCACGATCGCCGCGGGTGCGTCGCCGGCGTCAGCGCGCAAGTGGTGGACCGGCGAGATCGCCCGGATCGCCAACGCTCAGGACCGCGAAGCGAGCGACCTCGTCTCGCCTGCGGACGTCGCGGCCCTGCAGGGGCTCGTCGATGCGGGAACACTCACCGACAAGCTCGCCCGGCAGGTGCTGGAGGGTGTCATCGCCGGCGAGGGCACGCCGCAGGAGGTCGTTAACGCGCGCGGGCTCGCGGTCGTGTCGGATGACGGCGCGCTCATCGCGGCGATCGACGAGGCGCTCGCGTCGCAGCCTGACGTGCTCGAGAAGATCCGCGACGGCAAGGTCCAGGCTGCCGGCGCCATCATCGGCGCGGTGATGAAGGCGATGAAGGGCCAGGCCGACGCTGCGCGCGTGCGGGAGCTGATCCTGGAGCGCGCTTCGCAGTCCTGACCGGCGAAGATCTGCTCGATCAGGCTTGCCGCTCGAACGCAGCCAGGTGGTTCTCCGAGCCCCTCAGCAGGCGCTCGACGACGACCGCAACATCATCGGGAGCGCCATCGAGAGTGCTCTGCAGGTCGGCGATATCGGTCTGCTCGATGAGTATGCCGACGTCGATCGCAGCCGCGCGGGACTGGCTGCCTTCGGCCACGAGCTGGTCGTAGAGCGCCTGGAGGTCGGGGTCGGTGAACACGCCGATCTCGTCCGAGCGCGGATCGGCAATGTCGTACTCCACGAGGAGTGTTGCTACGGCATCCTGATGCGAGATCTCGGACGCTGCGATGTTCGTGAAGACGTTGCCGCCCCAGAGGTCGCCGAGAACGGTGTAGACGTCGTGCGCGAGCTTCTCCTCTTCGATGAGATAGAGCAGCTGGGCGTCGACGTCACCTGAGGAGGCGTCGGCGAGCGGGGGCTCGGTCGACGTCGGTAGGTTCTCGGTCGTCGGCGCCGCGGAAGCGTCAACAGGGGCGCTGCGCGGCGTCGCCGTGCATGCCGTCAGCCCCACCATCGTGAGCGCGGCCGTCGCGACGGTGAGCGAACGGAGAGAAGTAATCACGGTGTGCTCCTTCGGATTGCGTGCTGGATACCCCCTAGGGTATTAGCTCTCGCTTGATGCCGGCTGTCTGGTCATGATGCGAACGCCGAGAGAGCACTGTCGGAGGTGCGGGCGAGAATGGAGTCATGGGACGAGGGGACGGCAGGAATCGCCTCGTGTCGCGCGATGACGCGGATGACACCGGCGCCGACATCCTTCACGTCGACATGGATGCGTTCTACGCTGCGGTCGAGGTGCTCGATGACCCGACCCTCGCGGGAAAGCCCATCATCATCGGTGCGCCCGAGAGTCGGTCGGTGGTGTCCAGTGCTTCGTACGAGGCTCGTGCGTTCGGCGTCCGCGCCGCGATGCCGGTCGGCCAGGCGCTGCGTCTGTGCCCCCAGGCGATCGTCGTGCCGCCCCACTTCGACCGTTACGTGACGCTGTCACGCGAGGTCATGCGCGTCTTCCACGACATCACGCCGATGGTCGAGCCGCTCTCGATCGATGAGGCCTTCCTGGACGTGCGAGGAGTGCGGCGCCTGTGGGGTTCTCCCGGAACGATCGCGCGGATGCTTCGCGCCCGCGTGCGTGACGAGACTGGCCTGACCTGTAGCGTCGGCGCCGCAGCCACCAAGCACGTCGCGAAGATGGCTTCGACGCTGAGTAAACCGGATGGCCTTCTGATCGTTGCCGAAGCCGACACCGCAGCGTTCCTCGCGCCACGTTCGGTGCGCGCGCTATGGGGAGTGGGACCGAAGGCTGCCGAGGCACTCGAATCGCGAGGCATCCGTACGGTGTCCGACGTGTTGGACACACCGCAGGCCGTTCTCGAGCGCGCCCTGGGTGCAGCGATGGGGGAGCGCGTGTGGAACCTCGCGCGTGGACGCGACGCGCGGGAGGTCACGGCGACCCGTGTTGAGAAGAGCGTGGGGCACGAGGAAACCTTCCACACCGATATCAGCGACGCTGCAGTCCTGCGATCGGAACTGCGTCGCCTGGCAGACCGGGTGGCGGCGCGACTTCGTGCGGCATCCTGGGAGGCCGGCGCCGTGGCGATCAAGGTGCGATTCGCTGACTTCAGCACCGTTTCCCGCTCGCGCAGCCTCCCTGAGCCGAGCTCGGTCGGGCAACGTATCGGGGAGGTCGCTCTGGAACTGTTCGACGCGATCGACAGGCGCCTCCCCATCCGACTCGTGGGCGTCCGCGCCGAGAAGCTACGTACCCTCAGCGAGTCAGCGCCCACCCTCTGGGACGATGACGGAGAGTGGCGGCGCGTCGAGTCCGCGCTCGACACTGCCGCGGCGCGGTTCGGTCGAGGGGCCATCACCCGCGCAACGCTGATCAGCGAGCGCGGCGGCGGCACGCTTCCCTCCAACCCCCGCCTACCTCGCGATGATCCGCGCTGACCAGGATCGGATCGAGGTCGCCCTGTCTTCGAGGGTCTCGGGCCGGTAGCGTGGGGCTATGCCCAACATCGCGCTCGAACTTGGCAAACAGGCAGCATCCTTCGGCGTCTCCGGGATCTACGGAGAACAGCAGGACGTCGACGGCATCAAGATCATCCCGGTCGCCCTCGCATCCTCGGGGTTCGGCGGAGGCTCGGATGAGGGCGGCAACGGCGGCGGCGGCGCCGGCGGCACGGCGATCCCGATCGGCGCATACATTCGCCGCGGCGATGACCTGCGCTTCGAGCCCAACCTGATCTCTCTGCTCGCCGTCGGAATCCCATTCGTGTGGGTCGCCGGCCACGTTCTCATTCGTGTCATTCGCGCGCTCAAGAAGTGACGACCCGGTCGGTCAGGTTCTGACCGATGCCACCGACGTCCTGCGCGACGACATCCTGGCACGTGCCGCGCCGTCGCCCGTCATCCTGATCGATGGGCGCAGCGGGGCCGGCAAGACGAGTCTGACCCGCCTCCTTCTCGAGCGCTGGCCGTTGGATGCCGCGCCTCAGCTGCTTGCTCTGGATTCGACCTACCCGGGCTGGGATGGCCTGGATGCCGCCGTCGAGGATGTCACGCACAACGTCCTCATCCCGCACGCTGCCGGGCAGCAGGGGCGTTGGCGACGGTGGGACTGGGGTGCGGGTGAGTACGCGGAGTCCCATGGTGTTGACCCCGGTCTGCCGCTCGTGGTCGAAGGATCCGGCATCCTCACCCCGGCGAGCGCGGTGCTCGCCGGTGTGCGGGTGTGGGTCGAATCGCCGGCGGATTCGCGGCGAGAGCGGGCCTTGGAGCGCGATGGGGACACCTACCGACCGCACTGGGAGCGTTGGGCGCGGCAGGAAGACGATCACATCACTCGTGATGAGCCCGCGGCGCACGCTACGCGAGTCTTCGTCGTTCCCTGAGTCGACCCGCGTCGCGCCCGGTCAGAATTCGCCGGAGTCCGCGTCGATCGCGGTGATGAGGCTGTCGAGGCGGTAGCCGAGCCAGTCGTAGATCCCGAAACGCGGATCAGCGGCGTCGTGGTCGTCGTCGGTCTGAATCCCGAGCCGCGTCGCCAGCACGAGCCGAATCGCCGACAGCGTGCGCAGCAACGCGCTCACGTCATCGGCGCTCGCGTGCACGACAACCTCTTCCGTGAGTTCCGGGTCATCGGATGCGACCGGCAAGGTCGGGAGCGTCGGGCGCAGGATGCCGAGGACGGTCTCCGCATCCGCATGGCGGCGGTCGAGGAGCTCGCGCTCGGTCAAGCGACGGAACTCGCGAGCCGCAGCGTCATCGTCGAGGTACCCCTCGGGGACGAGGCGTGCCACGGCATCATCGCTTGCCGCATCGGTCGTGGCATCGAGGAGGTCCCGGAACTGCTCCGTCATCTGCGAGAGGTGCAGAGCCTCGATGCGCGTGATCGCCATCACGAGTTCGCGAGTCATGCCGGAGCCCTCCGCACGGTCGCCGAAAGCCCGTAGTCATGCATGGCATGAACGTGAAGCTCCATCTGCTCGCGCGCGCCTTCAGCGACCACGGCGTGACCCTCATGATGCACGGCGAGCATCAGAGCCTCGGCCCGCTGCGCGCTGAAACCGAAGTAGCTTCGAAAGACGTGGGTGACGTAGCTCATGAGGTTGACGGGGTCGTTCCACACGACCGTTTGCCACGGCGTGTCAGCGGCGTGGCGTGTGTCGACATCCTCATCAGCTCGAGGCAGTGTCGCGCTGTTCATCAAGCCCATCCCAACTCGTGGAGTCGGTCATCGTCAATCCCGTAGAAGTGCGCGATCTCGTGCACGAGAGTCGTGTGGACCTCAGCGCGAAGTTCGTCCAGATCATCGCACGCCGCCAGGTGGGCTTCACGATAGACGATGATCCGATCGGGGAGCTCACCCACGCCATATCGGTCGCGTTCGGTCAGCGCCCACCCGTCGTAGAGGCCCAGGAGGTCGAGAGAACCATCCTCGCCGCGGTCTTCGACCACGAAGATGACGTTGTCGAGTCCGTCGACCATGTCATCGGGCAGCCGGTCCAGTTCCTCGACGACCAGGTGCTCGAACGCGTCGGCATCCATCTCGATCATCGTGCCCCCGCGCCTTCCCGCCACTCATCTGGTGCCCCCGACTGGACTCGAACCAGTAACCGTCGGATTAGAAGGCCGATGCTCTATCCATTGAGCTACGGAGGCGCATCCACCAGATTACCGGGAGCCGCCGCGGGTGCCGTGAGTGCCAGCTCTAGGATGGGCGGCATGGCTTCGAGCGAGAACGACCGGCTGGTATGGATCGACTGTGAGATGACCGGACTGGATCTCGCCGTCGATGAACTCGTCGAGATCGCTGTCATCGTCACCGACTTCGAGCTGCGTCCGCTGGATCCCGGCTTCCAGATCGTGATCAAACCCGACGCCTCCGCACTGGCGAACATGAACGATTTCGTCACCGCTATGCACGAGAAGTCTGGCCTGCTCGAGGAGATTCCGAACGGCGTCAGTGTCGCCGAGGCCGAGTTCGAGGTTCTTGAGTACATCCAGCGCTTTGTGCCGCTCGAAGGCAAGGCGCCGCTGGCGGGCAACACGATCGGCACCGACCGGATGTTCCTTGCCAAGTACATGCCTCGCGTCGATCGGTGGCTTCACTACCGCAACGTCGACGTCTCGAGTGTCAAGGAGCTCGCCAGACGCTGGTACCCGCGTGCCTACATCCACGCGCCGGCGAAGGATGGCGGTCACCGCGCCCTCGCCGACATCAGCGAGTCGCTGCGCGAGCTTGCCTACTACCGCAGCGTCGTGTTCGTTCCGGAGCCGGGTCCGACCAGCGATGAGGCCAAGCAGGCCGCGGCTGCCGCCGTGTCGGCGTTCGCCCCCGGCGTGTGAGAGAATCTTTTGGTTGCGCACTCCGGTGCGCACATGGTGGGTATAGCTCAGTTGGTAGAGCACCTGGTTGTGGTCCAGGGGGTCGCGGGTTCAAGTCCCGTTACTCACCCCAAGTAGTCCTACCTCGGTGAGGCAACGGGAGCGGCTGGCACTGCGATGCGCGGTGACGTCGCCCGAGTGCGAGCGGTGTCGAACAGCGGCAGCGTGATGTGGACCAGCGGACCGATGGTCGCCGCGAACAGCACGGTGCCAAGACCGACGGTGCCGCCCAGAGTCCATCCGATGACGAGCACCGTCAGCTCGACGCTGGCGCGAGCCGCCCAGATCGGCATCCCGAACCGGCTGCGCAGCCCCGTCATGAGTCCGTCGCGAGGTCCCGGCCCGAAGCGGGCTCCGATGTAAAGCCCGGAGGCGATGGCAACCAGCAGGATGCCTCCCACGAGCACGGCAAGCTGAGCGAGGAATCCACTGATCGGAGGCAGCACCCAAAGGGTGACCTGCATCGCGGTGCCAACGGTCAGGATATTGGCGAGGGTGCCGATTCCGGGGCGCTGGCGAAGCGGAATCCACACCAGCAGAATCGCGAGGCCGAGGATGTTCGTCATCCATCCGACGCCGATGCCCGTCCTGATCGACAGGCCCTCGGCCAGCACGGTCCAGGGGTCGACGCCCAGACCAGCATCCACGGTCAGCGCAGCTCCGACACCGTAGAGGGGGAGCCCGATGAGAAGTTGCAGGATGCGGCGAGGCATGGCACCATCCAAGACCAGAAGTGGACTGATGTGACCAGTCCAATTAGGAAGGAGTGGCCATGGAGTCGCGAATGTCTGCGCGTTCGCTGACGCTTGCTCTGGGCGGATGGCGCACCCGTGAACCGGCGTATGAGGCCCTCGCTGACGGCATCCGTCTGCTGTGCTTGGACAACCGCATCGCGCCGCGGACTGCGCTTCCGGCGGAGCGCGAACTGGCATCCGCTCTTCGGGTCAGCCGCAGCACCGTGTCGATGGCTTATCAGAGCCTTCGTGACTCCGGTCACATCAGCAGCCTGCGCGGTTCGGGAAGCGTTACTCTCCCGCTCGGCCGCCGGGAGGTCGGGCGCGTGCTCGGAACGGCGGGCACCATCGACTTGCAGCAGGCGAGCCCACCAGCGTGGCCTGGCCTTGCCGGGCACATGGCGGAAGTTGCCGCCGATGCGGCGACGCTCGCCTCGCGGTCAGGGTACGACGTTCTCGGACGCGCTGAGCTGCGGGAAGCCATCGCTGAGCAGTTCCGCGCTCGTGGCCTGCCGACCGAGGCGCGCCAGGTCATGATCACCCCCGGCGCCCAAAGCGCAATCCATCTGCTGGCGAGCGTGCTCATCGGCCGCGGCGATCGCGTAGCGATCGAGACTCCCACGTATCCGCATGCGGCAGACGCGTTGCGGCGTGCGGGCGGGCGGCTCGTCGGCATCCCGGTGACGGCTGAAAGTGGATGGGATCTCGAGCGCGTCGAAGAGTCCTTCGCTCGTACCCGGCCCTCCCTCGCTTACCTCATGCCCGACTTTCAGAACCCGACGGGTCGCAGCATGTCGGCGCACGAGCGCGAGACCATCATGGTCGCGGCGAGTCGCTCGGGAACCCGGCTCGTGATCGATGAGACCACAGCCGACCTCGACATCGATCGTGGGGTTCATGACCGCGGCTTCCGTGGGACCGGCGAGTCCCTGGTCGTGCGCGTCGGGTCACTCGGCAAGACCGTATGGGGCGGCTTGCGGGTCGGATGGATCCGGACCGATCATGACCTCATCGACCGGCTTGTGCAGGAACGCCCGGCGTACGACCTCGGTACTCCCGAGTTCGAGCAGGCAGTGGCAACGGGGCTGATCCCCCGGCTGCCCGAGATCGCGCGCCATCGCGGTGAGTTCCTGCGCGAGGGACGGGATGCCCTCGTGTCAGCGCTCTCGGAGCTGCTGCCGGAGTGGCGCGTGCCCTCGGTTGATGGGGGAGTCGCCCTCTGGGTCGAACTGAACGCGCCGTTGAGTTCTGCGCTGGTACTCCAGGCTCGAGCGGCCGGACTGCTCCTGTCGGCCGGTCCGAGGTTCGCGCCAGATGGCGGAAATGAACGGCACCTCCGCATCCCGTTCACCGCGCCGCCCAGCGACCTGCGCCGAGCTGTCGAGATTCTCGCGGACGTCTGGCCGGGGGTGCTTCGAGATGCTCCGCACGGTGTTCGGGATCTCTGGAGCTCACCGGTCTGAGCCGCCGGCCTCGGGTCAGATGTCAGGTCGACAACAGGAGCGCGTCGATGGCGTCATCCCGGTTCCCGAACTGTCCGAGCGCATGGAATCGCCGGTCGCTCGGATGGAAGCGCTTGACGGAGAAATGCTCGCCCTGGGCGTCTCGACCGACGCGCACGTGACCGATGGGGCCGCGGCCGGGATCGACAACGCGCCAAGCATCGATTCCGATCGGTATGAGCTGTATGCGTGATGCCTGCATCTGTGTCTCCCTCCGCGATCGAACATAGATCCGACCACCGACACGTCGCGGGGAACAGCAGTTCGCGGGAGACTGTTGTGTTCAGTGGCGCCGAGAACCCGGCGCCACAACAAGGAGAAATCATGCACACGTTCGTTCTCGCAGGCGGCTGCTTCTGGTGTCTCGACGCGGCTTACCGTGCTCTTCGCGGAGTGTCGTCGGTCGTTTCGGGCTATGTCGGCGGCACCGTCGAGAACCCCTCTTATGAGCTTGTCTGCACGGGCCGCACGGGGCACGCCGAGGCCGTCGCGGTCACCTTCGATCCCGACGTCATCTCGGACGACGTGATCCTGGATGCCTTTTTCACGATGCACGACCCGCGGCAGCTGAACCGACAGGGTAATGACGTCGGCACCCAGTACCGCAGCGCGATGTTTCCCGCCGACGACCACCAGCGGGAGCTCTTCGCGGCTGCGCGCGATCGCGCGGCCGAGTGGTGGGATGGCGGCATCGTCACCACGATCGAGCCCCTCGGTGAGTTCTACGCCGCGGAGGAGTATCACCAGGACTTCTTCGCGAAGAACCCCACGCAGGGGTACTGCCTGGCTGTCGCGGTTCCCAAGGTGAACAAGGTGCGGGCGCGCTTCTCGGAGTACGTCACGGCCTGAGGCATCCTCCCCAGCCGTCCTCGCGCGGCACCTGTCCACTCCTGAGCAGGGTCGTGCTCCACCGGGCGCGCTGGTCGGCGAGCCTGATCTCAGCGCTGGTACCCGACGGGCACTCGGGTACCAGCGCAGCCCGGAACGGGTCTGGGCGGGAAAGGGAGAAATGCAGGACACCATCACCGTTACGGGAAACGTCGCGGGAAACCCGGAGTTCAAGGTCACGGCAGGAGGGCTCGCCGTCGTGAACTTTCGGCTCGGGAGCGCGCAGCGGCGCCTCGACCGCTCGACGGGCACCTGGGTCGACGACGGCACGAACTGGTACAACGTCTCCGCTTTCCGGGGACTTGCCGAACACATCGCGGCTTCGGTCACGAAGGGCGAGCCGCTGGTGGTTACGGGCCGGCTACGTCTTCGCCCCTGGGAATCCGGAGGCAAGAAGGGAGTCAGCATCGACATCGATGCCGAAGCGGTCGGCCACGACCTGCGGTGGGGAACCACGTCCTACACGAAGCAGGCCACGGGGGCTAACGCGTCTGCTTCGCCGTCGAGCCCGGGCGAAGCTGAGGATGCCTGGGCGGCACCGGGCCTCGACAGTGCCGCCCCGGCTGTCCCGGTCGGTGGCGAGACACCGTTCTAGCCTCCCAGCGTGCAGTCGGCGGAGGGGCTCTAGACTCCTCTGCGTGTGCGCCGATCGACTGACACCGCGGCTCGTGCCGGCAAGATCTCGCCGAGCCGGCGGCATCGTCGGGCTGCTCGGAGCAGCCATCGTGGCCGGAGCACTCACGGGATGCACACCGGTTCTCACCCCGTCGCCGACCCCCACGGTGAGCATCACCCCGACACCAACCGAGACGAGCTCTGCTGCACCGCAACAGCTGAGCGAGGCGACGACCGCGGATGAGGCGCTGCCATTCTTCGCCGACGTCGTCGCCGCCGTGTGGGCAACCGATCAGCGCTTCCAGGGACGCGCCTACATCGACGGCCTCACTCAGGCGGGGTTCGACAAGTCGGCGATGGAGGTCACCTACGACGAATCGACCGTCGGTAACCCTGCGGAGAGTATCCAGTTCTCGGTTCGGTGGGGCGAGGAGTGCCTTGTCGGACAAGTCGGCCCCTCGACAGGAGACCCGGTGACGGCTGTCATGCCCGGCTTGCAGACTGGTCGCTGTCTCGTCGGAGACACCCGACCCATCGATTGGTGAGGCGCGGGCTACGGGCAGGCGGCCCGTAGACTGGTCCAGCTATGGCTGAGTACATCTATCAGATGGTCCGCGCCCGTAAATCTGTGGGCGAGAAGCTGATCCTCGACGACGTGACGATGGCGTTCCTTCCGGGAGCGAAGATCGGAATGGTCGGCCCCAACGGTGCCGGAAAGTCGACGATCCTGAAGATCATGGCGGGCCTTGACACCCCGTCCAACGGAGAGGCGACGCTCACTCCGGGGTTCAGCGTCGGCATCCTCATGCAGGAGCCCGAGCTCGATGAGTCCAAGACGGTCCTCGAGAACATCCAGGACGGCATCGCCGTCAAGGCCAAGCTGGATCGCTTCAACGAGATTTCGGGTCTCATGAGCGACCCTGATGCCGACTTCGACAGCCTGCTGGCAGAGATGGGCGCCCTGCAGGAAGAGATCGACGCGGCAGACGCGTGGGACCTCGACTCGCAGCTGGACCAGGCCATGAACGCGCTGCGCACGCCCCCCGCAGATGCTCAGATCGCGCAGCTCTCGGGTGGTGAGAAGCGCCGTGTCGCACTCACGAAGCTCCTGCTGCAGAAGCCCGATCTTCTGCTGCTGGACGAGCCGACGAACCACCTCGACGCCGAGAGCGTGCTCTGGCTCGAACAGCACCTGCAGAAGTACTCGGGCGCTGTGATCGCCATCACCCACGACCGGTACTTCCTCGACAACGTTGCCGAGTGGATCGCCGAGGTCGACCGCGGCCGTCTCATCGGCTACGAGGGCAATTACTCGACGTACCTCGAGAAGAAGGCCGAGCGACTGGATGTCCAGGGCAAGAAGGACGCCAAGCTCGCCAAGCGCCTGAAGGAAGAGCTCGACTGGGTCCGCTCGAACGCGAAGGGGCGTCAGGCCAAGTCGAAGGCGCGTCTGGCTCGCTACGAAGAGATGGCTGCCGAGGCCGAGCGCACCCGCAAGCTCGACTTCGAAGAGATTCAGATTCCGGCGGGGCCGCGCCTCGGAAGCGTTGTCATCGAGGCCAAGAAGCTCAAGAAGGGTTTCGACGGTCGCTCGCTCATCGACGGACTGAGCTTCAGCCTTCCCCCGAACGGAATCGTCGGTGTCATCGGGCCCAACGGTGTGGGTAAGACGACGCTGTTCAAGACCATCGTCGGCCTCGAGCCTCTCGACGGCGGCGACTTGAAGATCGGCGAGACCGTCAAGATCAGCTATGTCGACCAGTCGCGCTCGAACATCGACCCCACCAAGACGCTCTGGGAGGTCGTGTCCGACGGGCTCGACATCATCACGGTGGGCAAGACGGAGATCCCCTCGCGCGCTTACGTGTCGAAGTTCGGCTTCAAGGGGCCTGACCAGCAGAAGAAGGCCGGAGTCCTCTCCGGTGGTGAGCGGAACCGCCTCAACTTGGCCCTCACCCTCAAGGAGGGCGGAAACCTCCTGCTGCTTGACGAGCCGACGAACGACCTCGATGTCGAGACACTCCAGTCTCTCGAGAACGCTCTGCTCGAGTTCCCGGGCTGCGCGGTGGTCATCACCCACGACCGGTGGTTTCTCGATCGCATCGCGACCCACATCCTCGCGTACGAAGGCACCGACGAGAAGCCGGATGCCTGGTACTGGTTCGAGGGCAACTTCGAGGCCTACGAGAAGAACAAGCTCGAGCGTCTGGGACCGGATGCGCTGAACCGTGCCAGCTCCACCTACCGCAAGCTCACCCGTGACTGACTCTGCGATGACGGACACGGATGCGCCGGAGGCCGGCGGAGCTCGGATCCACCTGCCGATTCACCTGCGCTGGGGCGACCTCGACGCGTTCAATCACGTCAACAACACGTCGATGCTCAAGCTGCTTGAGGAGGCGCGGGTTCGCGCGTTCTGGCGGCCCGGCGCCGGCGAGATCGCACCACCGACCGCCGTCATGGACTCGAGTCTGCACGCGGGCGTCCTCACGCTGATCGCCCGGCAGGAGATCGAGTATCTGCTCCCGGTTCCGTACCAGCGGCATCCGCTCGATGTGCAGCTGTGGTTCGGCAGGCTCGGCGGCTCCAGCATCGACGTGTGCTACGAGGTATGCAGCCCGCGCGAGACTGCCGGCGAGAGCGGTCAGCAGGTCTACGCGCGCGCGACGACAGTCGTCGTCAAGGTGGATGCCGAAACGGGCAGGCCTTTGCGTCTCAGTGACGTTGAGCGCGATGCGTGGTCACCGTTCGTCGCCGAGCCGCTGCGGTACGGCCACCGTCGCTGATCCGATCAGTCTCGATCCCGAGGTACGCGGATCGTGATCTCCTGCGCGACGCTGGCGACAAGTGTTCCGTCGGAGGAATAGATCCTTCCGTTGGAGAGCCCGCGGCCGCCGCGAGCGCTGGGGGACTCCTGAACGTAGAGCAGCCAATCGTCGACTCGCGCGAACCGGTGCCACCACATGGCGTGGTCAAGACTGGCGACCTTCAACCCCGGTGTCGACCAAGCGACGCCGTGGGCGCGAAGCACGGATTCCTGGATCGTCATATCGCTCAGGTAGGCCAGTGCAGCGCGGTGGAGCGCCGGGTCGTCTGGCAAGGAACGCCGGGTTCGGACCCACACCGCTTGGTGGGGAACATGCTCGCCATCCACGCGCAGATAGATCGGGCCGGGGACATGGCGCACCTCGAGCGGCCGGTCGGTGAACATGCGCTTGTTCCTCGGATGCAGACCGACCAGGTGTTCTTCGAGGTCGGGGAGTTCGTCGGCGCGTGGAATGTCCGCGGGCATCGGCGTCGCGTGTTCGAGGCCCGGACCCTCATCCTGGAAGGACGAGATCATCGAGAAGATCGGTACGCCGTCCTGGTATGCCTGCGTTCGCCGGGTCGAAAACGATCGCCCGTCGTGAATTCGGTCGACCGCGAAGGTGATTCCTGCCGACGAGTCACCCGGGCGCAGAAAGTACCCGTGCATCGAGTGGACGACTCGTCCGGGCGGCAGCGTGTGGGATGCCGCTACGATCGACTGCGCGAGTACCTGACCGCCGTACACCCGCCCGAGGGGCATGGATTGGGAAACGCCGGTGAAGATGTCCTCGGTCGTTCGTGCCCCGTTGGAAGAAAGCGTGAGAACGGCCAGAAGCGAGGCGACCGGATCAGCTTCCACGACCTCGCCATGATGGTTCGGGGCGTCGTTGGTCATCGGGTCTCCCAGAGGTGCTGGTGTGGCCGCGAACGCGGCTCGTGTTCCGCTTGGTAGTTTAGGTCGGATGCCGACGCCCCTGAATCTCGCCGATGCCGAGACCGCCGTGGACGCGCAGACCTTCGCTTCCCGCGCAGCGCGCGTCGGCGACGGTGCTGTGCGGTTGCGGGCAAGCAGCGGCATCCTCGTCATGACCTGCGCACCGATTGCGCCGCGCGGCATCCTCGACACCTCACCGACCATTCTCGGCGTTCGCGTTCTGGCCGCCGACCCGGAACTCGAATGCGACCTGGTCGTCGACGGCGCATCATTGCGGGCGCACGGCGTCACACTCGAGCTGCCCGACGCGGGCCTGCGCGCGGCCTGGGCCGGTATCTCCCCACCGGCGTCGGGATGGACGGTAACCGGTGAGATCGCGTCGACCGATCTGGTCGCGGCGGCCCACCGCGGCATGGAGGAGGTTGCGACATCCGTCCCCTCCAATGCGGGCGAGGATGTCGTGCGTCAGATCCGTGCAGCGGTGTGGGGAGCGCCGGATGCTGCCCTTGGAGGCATACCGCGCGGGGTCGGGTTCGTGTCCAAGGTGCTCGGCTTTCTGGGACAGGATGCCGAGAGCGTGCCACTGCGCGAATCGGGACCATGGCGGCGGTTGTCGCTTCGCCGCGGGCATGTTCTGGTGCGCGGATCCGCAGCAAACTCGCGCGAATCGGGCGCGGCACAAGCGGCCAGGTAAGCGTCGATGACAACGGATGCTTGACCCCGAATTCGCCGTACCCCTACGGTGACGGAATGGCGACTGCACCGATTACCTTCACGGCTCCCGAGGGAAAGGGGCTGGCCGCCGGCACCCTGGGCCTGTGGGGATCCACCGTCATCGGACTGGCATCAACCGCACCCGTGTATTCGCTGGTCGCAACACTCGGGTTCATCGTCATCGCGGTGGGCGCGCAGGCACCGATCATCTTCGTGCTGGCGTTCGTGCCGATGCTCTTCATCGCCTACGCATACCGGGAACTCAACCGTGAGATCCCGGATTGCGGCACCACCTTCACCTGGGGAACGAAAGCATTCGGCCCGTGGGTGGGATGGATGGGAGGTTGGGGCGTCGCTGTGGCCGGGATGGTCGTCCTTGCGAATCTCGCGCAGATCAGCGGGATCTATTTCTGGGCGCTTATCGACGGCATCGTCGGCAGCCCCGAGGATGCGCTCTTGGCCGATAACGCCGTGTTGGTGACGGCAACCGGTGTCGTCTTTATCGTGGCGATGACGTGGATCAGCTGGCGAGGCGTCGAGATCGGCGAAAGGGTTCAGAACATCCTGCTGGGCCTGCAGTATCTCGCACTCGCGATCTTCATCGTCGCAGCGCTGTGGCACTTCTTCGCCGGCAGCGCACCCGATCCGACGCCGTTCGAGTGGTCGTGGTTGAACCCGTTCGCGATCGGCGACTGGAGTGGCTTCGTCCAGGCGATCCTGCTTGCGCTGTTCATCTACTGGGGCTGGGACACGACGCTGGCGCTCAACGAAGAAACGAAGGATCCGCGGCGAATCCCGGGCCGCGCAGCACTGCTCACGACAGTTATCCTGCTGTTCACCTACGTCGCGGTGACGATCGCGGCGATGATGTACGCCGGACTCGGTGACGGCCCGACGGGCCTCGGAAACGAGACCAACGCCGACGACTTCTTCATCGCGATCAAGGATGGCCTTCTCGGCCCGGTCGGGTGGGTGCTGGTCGTCGCGGTCATGGTCTCGGCGATCTCGTCGACGCAGACGACGATCCTTCCGACAGCTCGTGGCACCCTCGCGATGGCTGCCTACCGCGCTCTCCCCAAGCGGTTCGCGACAGTGCATCCGCGCTTCAAGACGCCATCGTTCTCGACCCTGGTCATGGGGATCGTCGCGGTCGTGTACTACGTCGGGATGACGCTCATCAGCGACAACATCCTGCAGGACTCGATCCTCTCGCTCGGGCTCGCTATCGCGTTCTACTACGGCATCACTGGCTATGCGTGCGTCTGGTACTTCCGTCGCGAACTGTTCACCTCACGGCGGAACTTCTTCTACAAGTTCCTGTTCCCGCTGCTCGGTGCGCTGATGCTGACTTACGCCTTCGTGCAGTCGGCCATCGACATGTACAACGTCGACTACGGGTACACGGTGCTCTTCGGCGTCGGCGGCACGTTCGTTCTGGGAGTCGGCGCGCTCGCCTTCGGCGTGCTGCTGATGTTCCTGTGGTTCCTCTTCCCGCGCGCGAAGTCGTTCTTCCGCGGCGAGAGCCTCAACCGCGACACGCCGGTCATGGTCCGCGACGAGCCGTCAGCGTACGGTCGCTCGGTGGACGGCGGACTGGCCTGACGTCAGGCCGCGTGACTCGGTCACACGGCCGCTGCTGCGCCCCGTCCAGCCGCGCGGCCCGAGAACAGGCATCCTCCGACGAAGGTGCCTTCGAGCGCGCGATAGCCGTGCACGCCGCCGCCGCCGAACCCGCTGGCCTCGCCCGCGGCAAACAGACCCTCGATCGGCTCGCCGCCGGCTCCGAGCACCCGCCCGGACAGGTCAGTCTCGATGCCGCCGAGCGACTTGCGCGTCAACACGTGGAGCTTGACGGCGATGAGCGGACCGGCGTCGGGGTCGGTGATGCGGTGCGGTGCGGCGGTTCGCACGAGCCGATCGCCGCGGTACGCGCGCGCCGAGCGCAGCATCGCCACTTGTGCATCCTTGGTGAAGTCGTTGTCCATCTCGCGGTCGCGCGCCTCGACCTCAAAGCGCACACGGTCGGCATCCAAGGCGTCGCCGCCGGGGAGCTCCCGCATGCCCTCGATGAGGCTGTCGAGGTCGTCGCGGATGACGAAGTCGGCACCGTGGTCGATGAACGCTTGCACGGGTCCCGCAGCGCCCTTTCCGAGCCGTGAGCGCAGCAACAGTCGCACGTCTTTGCCGGTGAGGTCGGGGTTCTGCTCGCTGCCCGAAAGTGTGAATTCCTTCTCGACGATCCGCTGTGACAACACGAACCAGGAATGGTCGTGGCCGGTCGCGCGAAGGTGCGCGAGGGTGCCGAGCGTGTCGAAGCCCGGAAACAGTGGCACGGGGAGGCGCGCCCCCGTGGCATCCAGCCAGATCGAGGACGGACCGGGCAGGATGCGGATGCCGTGCAGCGGCCAGATCGGATCCCAGTTCTGGATGCCCTCGACGTAGTGCCACATGCGGTCGCGGTTGATGAGGTTTGCGCCCGCGGCCTCGGTGACGTCGAGCATGGCGCCGTCGACGTATGCGGGCACACCCGTGACCATGTCTGCGGGGGCCGTCCCCAGTCGCTCGGGCCACCACCTGCGCACCAGGTCGTGGTTCCCGCCGATGCCTCCGGATGCGACGATCGTGGCGCCAGCCTCGATCTCGAAGCTTCCGACGACATCCCGTGAGGTTTCCACACCACGGGCGGCGCTGGAGGGCGCGAGAACATCGCCGGCAGCCCCCGTCACTGCACCGTCTCGCACCGTGAGTGAGGTCACGCGGTGGCGAGCGAGCACGATCAGCATCCCGTCACGCTCGGCATCCTCGAGTGCCGCCTGGAAGGGTGCGACAAGCCCGGGGCCGGTTCCCCACGTGATGTGGAAGCGGGGCACCGAGTTTCCGGGGCCTCCGGCGGTGTAGCCGCCACGCTCTGCCCACCCGACGACGGGGAAGAAGCCAACCCCCCGCTCGCGGAGCCAACTGCGCTTCTCGCCGGCGGCGAACTCGAGGTAGGCCTCGGCCCAGCGGCGGGGCCAGGCATCCTCGGGGCGGTCGAAGCCCGCCGTGCCGAACCAGTCCTGTCGTGCCAGTTCGAGGCTGTCGCGGATGCCCATCCGCCGTTGTTCGGGCGAATCGACGAAGAACAGTCCGCCGAACGACCACCATGCCTGCCCGCCGAGGTTCGTGCGCGGCTCCTGGTCGAGGACGGTGACGCGCTTGCCAGCCGCGACAGCCTCTGCGGCGGCGACAAGCCCAGCCAACCCCCATCCGATCACGAGGACGTCGGTGCGGTGAACGGATGCTTCGGTCATGCGACTCCCTTGTCGTGAAATGCCGTCGTCCTGCGCGTCAGTTCTCTGACGCCAGCGGAATGTCTGTGCGACCGCCCGCCCCCGGCCCGATCTCGGTTCGTTCGAACGTGTTCACCATGGCATGTGCGGCGCGACTGAGGTAGTCCCAGAGGAGTTCTTCGTGCAGGGGCGACAACCCGGCCTCGTCGACGGCGGCGCGCATGTGTGCGAGCCATCTGTCACGCGCGTCGGGATTGACGTGGAACGGTGCGTGCCGCATCCGCAGGCGGGGGTGCCCGCGCTGCTGGCTGTAGGTCGTCGGCCCGCCCCAGTACTGCTCGAGGAACATCAGCAGACGCTCTTTAGCCGGCCCGAGGTCCTCTTCGGGGTACATGGGACGCAAGACGGGGTCATCCGCTACCCCTCGGTAGAAGCCGTCGACGATACGCACGAACGTCTCGTGTCCGCCCACCGCCTCGTAGAAGGACTGCTGCTCGGGCGTGCTCACTTCTCTGCTTCCTCGGATGCTTCAGAGTCGGCATCCGTCTTCTTGCTCGTTCGCTTGGCGCGCCAAACGGGCCGATCCGGAACCCCAGGATGCGCGACCGGCGTCGGCTTTGTCCGGGGTGGATTGGCCCCGCGCACCCGGCCGGCAGTCTCGAGACCCGACAGCATGATCGAGTTCATCTGCGGCAGGGTCAGACCCAGGCTGTCGATCGCGCGCTTGAGCCTCATGCGCAGTTCGCGGGCGACGTCATCCTTCGCCCCGGCCCGCGTCTTGATGACGATCCGGATGACGAGGGCGTCGCCCGACACCGATTCCAGTCCCCAGACCTCGGGTTCCTCGATGATGCGGCTGCGCCACTTCGGCTCCTGCGCGAGGGCGCGTGCGGCGTCGAGCATCGCTTGTTCGACCTCGTCCACGTCGGCGTCGACGGGCACGGCAAGGTCGATGATCGCGCGTGACCACCCCTGAGACATGTTGCCGATGCGGGTGATCTCGCCGTTACGCACGAACCACAGCGTTCCGTTGACGTCACGCACCTGCGTGATGCGCACGCTGACGTACTCGACGACACCCGTGGCAAGGCCGAGGTCGGCGACGTCGCCGATGCCGACCTGGTCTTCGGCGACGATGAAGATCCCGTTGAGCACATCCTTGACGATGTTCTGGGCGCCGAATCCGAGGCCTGCCCCGATGGCTGCGCTCAGCAGCGTGAACGAGCCCATCACCTGTGGGCCGGCGAGGATCAGGATGATCAGCAGGATCGCGACGATGACGACGGTCACGTTGACGATGTTCTGCATGATGGACCCGAGCGTGCGGGTGCGCTGCACCAAGCGAACGGATGCCAGCGGCGACCGCTCGAGTGCCTGTGTGTCATCGACGCGAGCACGGGACTTGGCGCCTTCGACGATCCGGCGAACGACTCGTCGGATGATCAGGCGCAGCACCCAGACGACCACCACGGCGCTCGCGAGGACGATGGCGATCTGCAGAAGCGTGCCGCCGATCTCACCGAGCAGCTTCACAAAGTCGTCCCAGAGGCTTGTACTCGGGGCGGGTGCCGTTTCGAACCTGTGCATCAGTCGAATCCTAGGACCCGCGCCCCGAGTGATACCGGATCACTCGGGGCGCGGGTCGTGCGGGTGGGGCTCAGTGCGCGTCGCGCTCCTGCACGGCCAGGGCACGCTCGACCCCGGCGAGGTTCTCTGCCACGAGTCGGCGCAGTGCTGCCGGCGCTGCCGGGTTGGCGGTGAGCCACGTTCGCGTCGCGTCGCGAAGCGCGGCGTTCGCCAAGGGCGCGGGGTACAGGCCGAGCACAAGGTACTCAGCGATCTTGTACGTACGTGATTCCCAGACCGGAAGCAGCATCGCGAAGTACTGGTCAACGAACTCATCGAGAAGCAGCACACCGGCAGGGTGCGTGAAGCCGAGACCTGCGGCACGCACGAGCGTGTTGGGCAGGCGATCGGAATCGACCAACGACGACCATGCAGCACTCTTCGCTTCGGGGGTCGGCAGCGCAGCCTTGGCCTGCGCGGCGAACTCAGCGCCCTTGGCCGTGTTATCTGCGGCCAGCGCCTCGTCGATGACGCCCTCGGTGATGACCCCGCCTGCAGCCAGCGACACGAGTAGCTGCCACGACAGGTCGGTGTCGATCGTGAGCCCGTCGAGGCTGATCTCGCCGGCGCGCAGGGCTCGCACGGTCTCCCAGTGTTCCGGGGTCGCAGCTGAGCTTGCGAACGCCGTGACGAACTGCAGTTGGCTGTCGCTTCCGGCATCCGCGGCCTGAGCCAGCGTCCACAGTCCGTCGGCGACCTTCTGTCGTGACGCGTCACGCTTGTCGGGGCTCACGTAGGAGTTCGCCGCCAGCTGCAACTGCGCGAGCGTGGTGCGCACCGTGGTCGACTCGGTCTCGGAGCCGATGTTCCCCAGGACCAGGTCGATGTAGTCGGATGCTGAGGCCTCGGCATCCCGCGTCTGATCCCACGCCGCGCCCCAGACCAGCGACCGGGCAAGCGGGTCGGAGATCTTCGAGAGATGGTCGATCGCCGTCTGCAGGGAGCGCTCGTCGAGACGGATCTTCGCGTACGCGAGGTCGTGGTCGTTCAGGAGCACCAGGTCGGGCCGGGCGAGACCGACGAGCTCTGGAACGTCCGTGAGGTCGCCATCGACATCCAACTCCGTGAAGTGCGTGCGCACGAGCTCACCGTTCTGGAGGTCGTAGAAGCCGACGCCGAGCCGGTGGGGGCGGATGGTCGGGTAGTCAGAAGGGGCGGTCTGAACGATCTTGAACGCCGAGATCGTGCCATCGGCGGCCTCGACAATCGCGGGGGAGAGGGTGTTGACGCCCGCGGTCTCGAGCCACTTCCTCGACCACTCGGTCAGCTCGCGCCCGCTGGTCGTCTCCAGCTCGGTCAGCAGGTCGCGAAGTTCCGTGTTGCCGTATTCGTGCTTACGGAAGTAGGCGCCCACCCCGGCGAAGAACTCGTCGATCCCGACCCAGGCGGCCAGCTGCTTGAGCACCGAGCCGCCCTTGGCGTAGGTGATGCCGTCGAAGTTCACCTGAACGTCTTCGAGGTCGCGAATCTCCGCGACGACGGGGTGCGTCGAGGGGAGCTGGTCCTGGCGGTAGGCCCAGGTCTTCTCCATCGCGTTGAAGGTCGTCCACGCCTCGGTCCACTCGGTGGCCTCGGCCGTTGCGATCGTGGAGGCCCACTCCGCGAACGACTCGTTGAGCCACAGATCGTTCCACCACTTCATGGTGACGAGGTCACCGAACCACATGTGGGCAAGCTCGTGCAGGATCGTGACGACGCGCCGCTCCTTGACGGCATCCGTCACCTTGCTGCGGAAGACGTAGACCTCGGTGAAAGTGACGGCTCCCGCGTTCTCCATGGCCCCGGCGTTGAACTCGGGGACGAACAGCTGGTCGTACTTCGCGAACGGATACGGGTAGTCGAACTTGTCTTCGTAGTAGGCGAAGCCCTCTCGGGTCTTCTCGAAGATGTAGTCGGCGTCGAGGTACTGCCACAGGCTCTTGCGGGCGAAGATCCCGAGCGGGATGACGCGGCCCGACGCGCTCGTCAGCTCCGAGAACGTCGACTCATAGGGGCCGGCGATCAGCGCAGTGATGTAGGACGAGATGCGTGGGGTCGGCTCGAACTCCCACGTTGCGACGCCCTCGCCGCTGGGTACGGGGTCGGGGGTGGGGGAGTTGGAGATCACCTTCCACGACGCGGGAGCGGTCACCGTGAACTGGAACGTCGCCTTCAGATCGGGCTGCTCGAACACGGCGAAGACCCGCCGGGAGTCGGGCACTTCGAACTGCGTGTAGAGATAGACCTCGCCGTCGACCGGGTCGACGAATCGGTGCAGACCCTCACCGGTGTTCGTGTACTCGCAGTCGGCGACGACGACGAGCTCGTTCTCAAGGGCCAGCTCATCGAGCGCGATCCGGGACTCCGCGAACGCGGATGCCGGAATGCTGCGCCCGTTGAGAGTGATCGAGTGGACGCTCCGCGCGATCAGGTCGATGAATGTCGACGCGCCTTCGGTTGCGGTGAACCGCACCGTTGAGGTGGAGCGGAACACCTCCGGGCCGGTGGTCAGATCGAGCTCGACCTCATAGGACTGCGTGTCAAGGACGCCGCGACGTTCCTGCGCTTCGATGCGGGTGAGGTTTTCTCCAGGCACTTTCGGATGCTCCCAAGTGTGTGAGGGTTCAGGGATGCCGCGACACGGCCTCGCGCGTTGTGGGCGCGACAACCCCCAAGCCTACGCCGCGAGTTCTCGCGCGATGTGACTGCGGGCGTGGGTTATCGCTGCGGGCAGGTCAGCGAAGAGGTGATTCTGGTGGCGCAGGGAATCCAAGACCCCGACTCGCCGGAACAGACCGTCGTGAAGCGGCTGCACCCCCTTGATCAACACCGTGATGCCGCGTCGCTCGAGCGACTGGATGATGTCGGCCAGCATCCGAGCACCCGTGGCATCCACCAGCTCGAGTTGAGACATCCGGAGCACGACGACCCAGACATCGGTGAGAGACGCGACCTGCTCGAACACGCGGTCGGCGGAAGCGAAGAAGAGGGGCCCGTCGATGGCGATGATCGCGATGCGTTCATCCCCGTCGACAGCTGGTCCGTTGATGGTTTCGCGGCGAACGCCGGTTTGGCGGGAGAGGCTGCGCACCGCAATGACTCCTGCGAACAGAACGCCGATGATGACAGCAACGATGAGATCGAACGACACCGTCACGAGCGCGGTGATGACGAAGGCGATCGCATCCGCGCGAGTCGAGGTCATGATCGCTCGCACCGTCGAGGCATGCACCATTCGCACGGCTGTCATCATCAGCACCCCCGCGAGAGCAGCGAGCGGGATCGCGCCGACGGGCTGGGAGATCACGAGGACAACGAGCAGCAGGACGAGCGCGTGCGTGATCGCGGCAACGCGCGTACGCCCACCCGAGCGCACGTTGACCGCTGTTCTCGCGATGGCGCCGGTGGCAGGCATCCCCCCGAAAAGTGCGGAACCGAGTGAGGCGATGCCCTGGCCGACGAGTTCGCGATCGGGGTCATAGGGTCCCGTGTCGGCAAGCGACGCCGCAACACGAGCCGAAAGCAGCGACTCGATGGCCGCAAGCGCCGCCACTGTCAGCGCGGGTAGCAGCAGCTGACCGATGACAGCCGGGTCGAGCGAGGGAAAGAATGGCGCCGGCAGGCTCGAGGGAAGGGCGCCGATCGTCGCTAGCGGCGTAGCGACGATCAGGGCAAGCACCGTCACGATGGCGATGCCGATCAGGGAACCGGGAAGGGCGCGGTGAATCCGGGGCGCAATCAGCATGATGACGGCCACGATCGCGGCGGCTCCCAGAGACCACGGAACGTACGCCCAGTCGGCATCTGTGATCGATTGGACGGCGGCGATGATCGCGTTCGACGAGTGTTCGCCGGCGTGCACGGCGTGCGGTGACGTGAGAAGCGGGACCTGTTGAAGGAAGATGATGACTGCGATCCCCAGGGTGAACCCTTCTATGACAGGCCAGGGGATGAACGAAACGGCGCGACCGAGCCGTAGAGCGCCGGCAGCGATAACGATGACGCCCGCGATCGCCGTGACAGCGACCACGGCACCGGCACCATGGGTCGCGACGATGGGAACCAGAACGACGACCATCGCTCCGGTCGGCCCGGAAACCTGAACATTGGACCCGCCGAACACCGCCGCCAGGATGCCCGCGACGATCGCCGTGACCAGGCCCGCTTCAGCTGAGAGGCCGGAGCTCACGCCGAACCCGAGCGCGAGTGGCAGCGCGACGATTCCAACGGTGACCCCGGCAACGAGGTCTCCCCGCCACGTGCGTGGCAGTCGGCGGTAGTCCTGGATGCTCGGCAAGAGCGCTCGCGCCGATCGTGCGAGCGACCGGGCCGAGCGTCCTGCCCGGCTCATGGCGCTACCGTGCCGAACGAGGGCAGTGTGTCGACGTGGGCCAACTGAGCACTGTCGGCTTCCAGCATGCTCAGGAGCAGCGCCCGTGCGACAGCGAGCAGGTCGGCGACGCGGGGATCAGCAAGTCGGTAGAACACGTGGCTGCCTCGGCGCTCCGACTGCACGAGGCGATGGCGGCGGAGCACCGCCAGATGTTGCGACAGGTGCGAGGCCTCGAGCGCCGTCTCAGCTTGCAGATCGGCCACGCTCACTTCTGGGCTCGAAGACAAAAGTTCAAGGATGCGGATGCGGAACGGATGCGCGAGCCCCTTGAACAGGTTGGCCTTGACTTCGTAGAGCGGCCGTTGGGCGTCATTCAATGGCATGATGAAAACATCATATCGGCCAATATCGGTCCCCGTCGCTCACCGGCGCTTCCCTAGGATGGGAGCCATGCGCATCCATATCGCCACCGACCACGCCGGCATGGAGTTCTCCACGCAACTTCAGCACCATCTGGCCGAGCAGGGTCATGAGGTCATCGACCACGGTCCGATCGAGTACGACGCCGTCGACGACTACCCATCATTTTGCATCCGTGCCGCTCTTGGCGTCGTCGCCGATCAGAGCGCGGGAGTCGAAGCTCTCGGGATCGTGTTCGGAGGATCGGGCAACGGTGAGCAGATCGCCGCCAACAAGGTGCGTGGCATCCGTGCCGCCCTCGTCTGGAGCATCGCAACCGCGGAACTCGCCCGGCAGCACAACGATGCGAACGTCATCGCCATCGGAGCCCGCCAGCACTCTTTCGACGAGGTCGTGACCTTTATCGACCGGTTCATCGAGACGCCATTCTCGAACGAGGAGCGTCACGTACGCCGGATCGGCCAGATCGCGGCGTACGAGGCCGACGGGTCCCTGCTGCCTGACCCGCGTGATGTGGCGAACACCGCGGCGACGGACTCGTTCGACCCAGAAGCTGGTTGATGCCCGAGGGTCATTCCGTTCACCGGATCGCCCGACAGTTCGCGCGGAACTTCGTCGGTCGTGTGGTTGACGCATCCAGTCCGCAGGGCCGCTTCGCCGAGGGTGCCGCTGCGCTCGCTGGACGAGAGATGCTCGAGGCCCGTGCCGTCGGCAAGCAGATGTTCCTGCGCTTCGATGGAGATCTGTGGCTGCGTGTGCACCTCGGTATGTACGGCGCGTGGGACTTCGCGGGCGTGATCGACGCCGACCCGACGATCGCGGCGGCCAACGGCCGGATGGGGCAGACCAACCAGCGCGGCACGGTGATCGACGAGCCGATTCTGGATGCCGCGGGCGAGAACTCGCTCACCTCGATCGGGGCCCCCCGGCGAGCACGGGTTCACGTGCGGATGTCGGAGCAGACGACAGGCCTGCCCGACGAGGAAGGTCAGTGGCCGCCGCCAGTGGTCGGTCAGGTTCGGCTGCGGTTGCTCACCGATGAGACGTGCGCTGATCTGCGGGGACCGACAGCGTGTGAGCTGCAGACGCCGGATGAGGTTGCCGCCTCGATCGCTAAGCTCGGGCCGGATCCCCTCGTCGACGACCTCGCCGAGGGGGAGGAGCGGTTCACCGCCCGGGTGCGGCGGGCGCCGACACCGATCGGACTGCTGCTGATGGACCAGTCGGTCGTCAGCGGCATTGGCAATGTCTATCGAGCTGAGCTTTTGTTCCGTGCTCGATTGAACCCGCACACTCCGGGGCGTGACGTGCCGGAAGAGACGGTGAGGTCGCTATGGCGCGACTGGACGCGACTGCTGCGGATCGGTGTCGAGACCGGCCAGATGATGACGATGGACGACCTGGATGCCGACGCCTACCGCCGCGCCATGGCACACCGCGACGACCGTCACTGGGTCTACCACCGCGCCGGGCTGCCGTGCCGAGTCTGTGGCACCGCAATCGTCGTCGAAGAGGCTGCGTCACGGAAGCTGTACTGGTGCCCCCGGTGCCAGGCGTGACGCCAGATCGAGCCGTCTTAGGCTGAACGCATGCGGCAGAATCCGAGCTTCGCCATGACCGATGTCGGCGAGTTGCGGCGGGTCGTCGATCAGAATCCGTGGGCGACCCTGGTCAGTTCGACGGATGACGGTCTCGTCGCCTCGCACTATGCAGTGCTTCTGGATGACACGAAAGACGACCTCACCGTCGTCGGTCACGTCGGCAAGCCCGATGACCTGATCCTGGGACTCGGAGAACGTGAGCTGTTGATCATCTTCCAGGGGCCGCACGGGTACATCTCGCCCGGCTGGTACGGCGATCGCCCCAGTGTGCCCACGTGGAACTTCGTGACAGTCCACCTGCGCGGCGTACCCGAGCTGCTGTCAACGGAGGAGAACCTGCGCGTGCTCGATCGCTTGGTTGCGCGGTTTGAGTCCCCGATGCCCGAGCCCCGGCTGCTGTGGGAGCGCCCGAACGATGCCGACTTCGTCGAGCGACTCGAGCGGGGCACCGTCGGATTTCGCCTCACGCCGACGTCGGTGACGGCCAAGCGCAAGCTCAGTCAGAATCGTCCCGTCGAGCTCGTCGATCACGTCATCCGTGAGCTCGAGGAAGACGGTCCGCATCACAACCCGCGGCTTGCCGCGGAGATGCGCCGCGCGAACGACGCCCGCGCATGAGTGCCCTCGGCGCGACGGTGTCGACCATTGTCGGCGTGCGGATCACGGGACCGGGAAGTGAGCTCTTGCCCGTCGACGGCGCGTACGACGTGTTCATCGAAGGCGGCCGCATCGCCGATCTTGCCCCCACCGGTGCTGTTCGTCCTGTCGGCGAGGTGTTGCAGGCAGACGGTGCGTGGCTCATCCCGGGTCTGTGGGACCACCACGTGCACACGGTGTCCGCCGCTCTCACCCGACAGCGTGAGCCGCTCGGTGCCGCCGAATCAGCGCTGCATGCTGCGCACATCATGTCGAGCGCCCCGCTCCTCGGTCGCGGCATCCGTGTCGGTGCGGGTTTTCGTGATGCCTTCTGGCCTGACGAACCGACGCTCGAGATGCTGGATGCGGCCACCGGCGCTGTACCGACCTATCTGATCAACGCGGACCTTCATAGCGTCTGGCTGAACTCTGCCGCCTTTGCGCGCGAGCAGATCACGCCTCCGGACGCATCGGGGATGCTTCGGGAGGAGCCGGCCTTTGAGATCACTCGTCGGCTGGCGGCTGCGAGCCCCGATGACGCCGACGACGCAGTCGCCGACCTCGCACGACACGCCGCATCCCGGGGGGTCGTCGGGATCGTTGACCTCGACATGGCGTGGAACGCGGATGCCTGGTCACGCCGCGTCGCGGCGGGCTTCGATGCGCTACGCGTCGAGTTCGGAACGTATCCGTCTCAGCTCGGTCGGCTTGTCGACACGGGGTGGCAGACCGGTGACCGGCTGAGCGAGCTGATCACGGTCGGGCCGCTGAAGGTCATCACTGACGGCTCGCTGGGAACCCGCACGGCCGCGTGTTCGCATCCGTATCCCGATGATCCGCACAATCACGGGGTCCTGACCATCCCGCCGGCGGAGCTGGTCGCACTCATGACGGATGCTGCGGCTCACGGAATCTCGTGCGCGATTCACGCCATCGGTGATCTGGCGAACACCCATGCGCTTGACGCCTTCGCAGCGACCGGCGCGACCGGAACGATCGAGCATGCGCAGCTGGTATCGGCCGTCGACATCCCGCGTTTTGCTCGTCTCGGTGTCGGGGCGAGCGTCCAGCCGGAGCATGCGCTCGATGACCGCGACCTCTCCGACACGATCTGGTCTGCCCAAATCGCCAGGCCGTACCCTTTGCGCGCGCTGGTGGACGCGGGAGCGAATCTGCTGTTCGGTTCTGATGCGCCGGTAGCGCAGCTCGATCCGTGGGCGGCGATGGCATCGGCGATCTATCGCACTCGCGACGGACGGTCACCGTGGCAGGTCGAGCAGGCCGTTGACGCACGTGTCGCGCTGGCTGCGTCGACGCACGGCGGATCCACGGCTCCCGGTCGCATCGAACCGGGTGCCGTCGCAGACCTGGTCCTGTGCGGGGAAGACCCTATGACCGCATCCGAATCGGGACTGCGATCGATGGACGTTCGCGCGACCCTGCTCGGTGGCCGTGTGACGCATCTCGCCTAGCTCCGTCACGTGCCGCTGCCCTACTGTCGAGGCATGAGTTCCGACGTTGCATCCGTTCTTTCCATCGCCGGGCTGACCCCTCAGATCGACGGGTCTGCTTTTCTTGCGACAGGCGCGCGCGTGATCGGCGACGTGCGTCTCGGACCCGACTCGAGCGTCTGGTACAACGCTGTGCTTCGCGGCGACAGCGCCTCGATCACGGTCGGCGCCGGGTCGAACCTGCAAGACAACGTTTCGGTGCATGTGGATGCCGACAGCCCCGTCGTGATCGGTGAGAACGTCTCGGTCGGTCACAACGCTGTGGTCCACGGCTGCACCGTCGAAGACGGATGCCTCATCGGGATGGGATCCGTGATTCTCTCCGGAGCCGTCATCGGTGCCGGATCCCTCGTGGCCGGGGGAGCGCTCGTGCTGGGTGGGACGATCGTGCCGCCGGGGTCGATGGTCGCCGGGGTTCCCGCGAAGGTACGCCGTGAGCTCACGGATGAGGAGAAGCGCGGCATCCTGCGCAACGCCGAGGTTTATCGCGAGCACATCGTCGCGCACCGCGAGGCGCGGGCCACGGGGGAGTAGGGCTCGGGCGCGTGTGGCCCACTGAGGCACGCGCGGGCTCGGTATCGCGCCAATGACGGGGCTGCTGACCCCTTGCTGCTGCAACCTGGCCCTCGGTCACGCGGGCAATACTGGGTGTATGACGAGCCTGAAGCACGTCGGCGTTCAAGCGGCCCTCGCATCCGCCATCCTGTTCGGTGCAGGAACACCCTTCGCGAAGATGCTCCTCGGTGACGTGAGCCCTTGGCTCCTCGCCGGGCTCCTCTACACGGGCTCCGGGCTAGGACTCATGACATGGCGCCTCGTTCGCCGCGCCCCGCGAGTCCGCATCCAACGCAGTGAGGCCCTGCCCCTCATCGGCGCCGTGTTCTTCGGCGGCCTCATCGCGCCGGTCCTCCTTATGGTCGGGCTCGCGAACATGCCCGCTTCCGGTGCGTCTCTGCTCCTCAACGCGGAAGCCGTCTTCACTGCCGTCCTGGCATGGCTCGTCTTTCGCGAGAATTTCGACCGGCGCATCGCTCTCGGCATGGTGGCTATCGTTGCTGGCGCGGTGGTGCTGAGTATCCCCAGCGGGGCGAACTTCGGATCGCCATGGCCCGCGCTTGCGATCCTCGGCGCGTGCCTGTGTTGGGGGCTGGACAATAACCTCACGCGAAAGGTTGCGCTGAACGATGCGACGTGGCTTGCGGCCGTGAAGGGCGCAGTTGCCGGGCCAGTGAACCTCGTCCTCGCGTTCCTGATCGGCGCGGTGCTCCCGAATGCGTGGGTGGTCGCGGGGGCAATGGTCATCGGGCTCTTCGCATACGGCGTCTCCCTCGCTCTGTTCATTGTGGGAATGCGTCACATCGGTACGGCGCGGGCGGGCGCCTACTTCTCGGTTGCTCCGTTCTTCGGCGCGATCATCGCCGTTCTCCTCGGAGAACCGGTCACATGGCCGCTCGCTATTGCCGCTGTCCTGATGGCTTTCGGGGTGTGGGTCCACCTCACAGAACGGCACGAGCGCGAGCACACGCATGACGCACCTACCCACGACCACTGGCACACTCACGATGAACACCACCAACACGAGCATCGCGACGGCTCGATGGCGCTGGCAGGGGCGTGGCACCGTCACGAGCATGCGCATGAGGCGCTAACGCACACCCACGAGCACTATCCCGACGCGCATCATCGGCATTCGCACTAGCCGTTACGTCTCACCGGAAGGTGGCGGATGCGCCCACCGGCGCCGCGTTCGTTCATAAGCGCATGGCACGCCTCGAAGCGGTGACATTACGCCCCGCAGTTCGGGGCGAAGCGTGTGGAACAGGCGACGGGAGTCGTCCCCTCCGCCGCTCCACACGCGGCGGCGCCGCGCGCGGAGCCTCTGGCGGCGTGGGCCAACCCTGCGGGTTCGCTTCCCGCACAACGCACGATCGCTCTCCCGCATGGCCTTTGGCCGCACGTGAGAGCGATGGAGGGGGCGACGGGAATCGTCCCCACCGCCACTCCACGCGCCGCTGCACGGCGCGCGGAGCCTCCGGCGGCGTGGGCCCACCCGTGGCGGATCGGTCCCTACGGCACCCACGCGAATGGCCCGCTGCACCGCCTGCGGCGGCACATCGGGCCATTTGGAGGGGGCGACGGGAATCGAACCCGCACAACCAGTTTGGAAGACTGGGACTCTACCATTGAGCTACGCCCCCGCAACGGCCGGAGCCGCAGCATCCGACAGTCTATAGGGCACCGCGACGTGTCCCCGCACCCGCACCCCCGAGGCACCTCCGGAAAGTAGGAGGAATCGCCGACGCAGGACGGATGCCAGGCGAATCGCCCTACCAAGGGGAGAGGTCCTACGCCCGGGAGATCGACGGCACCCCGCAACGCTGGCCCGCGCGTCAGCTAGACTTCTGTGGGCCGTCTGTCGCACAGCGCGTGAGATCCCGCCCGGGGCGTAGCTCAGCTTGGTAGAGCGCCCGCTTTGGGAGCGGGAAGTCGCAGGTTCAAATCCTGTCGCCCCGACGTCACGGCCTTACACCCAGACCTTCCACCGCGCTTCAGTGCGGTGCAGCACGAGGAGAACAACACAGGCATGGTCACCAGCACTGTCGAGAAGCTCAGCCCGACCCGCGTCAAGCTGCTGCTCTCGATCACCCCCGAAGAACTCAAGCCGAGTATCGCGCACGCGTACGAGCACATCGCGAAGGATGTCCAGATCCCCGGCTTCCGCAAGGGCAAGGTGCCCGCGCCGATCATCGACCAGCGCATCGGCCGCGGGGCGGTTCTCGAGCACGCCGTCAACGATGGGCTCGACCGCTTCTACCGCGAGGCAGTGGAGGCGCAGGAGCTGCGCGTCATCGGACGCCCGAGCGCCGACATCACCGAATGGCCCAACGAGAAGGACTTCTCGGGCGACCTGAAGGTCGAGATCGAGGTCGATGTTCGCCCCGAGGTCACCCTCCCCGCCCTTGACAGTCTCACCGTGGAGATCGAGGCAGTCGAGGTCGACGACGCTGCGGTGGATGCCGAACTCGACAAGCTTCGTGGCCGCTTCGGCACGCTCATCACCGTCGACCGCCCCGCTACCTCGGGTGACTTCGTCGAGCTCAACCTCGTCGCCACCATCGACGGTTCCGAGATCGACCGCGCAGAGGGCGTGTCGTACGAGGTTGGTTCGGGCGAGCTGCTCGAAGGCATCGACGAGGCCATCGAGTCGCTCACCGCCGGTGAAGACACGACGTTCCGTTCGAAGCTCGTCGGTGGCGACCACGCCGGTGAAGAGGCCGAGATTGCGGTCACCGTGACCAGCGTCAAGGAGCGCGAGCTGCCCGAGGCAGACGACGACTTCGCGCAGATCGCCAGCGAGTTCGACACCATCGCGGAGCTGCGCGAAAGCCTGCGTTCCACCGCTTCGCAGCAGTCCGGCCTGCGGCAGACCTCAGCAGCGCGCGACAAGCTCGTCGACATGCTGATCGAGCAGGTCGAGATCCCCGTGCCGGCCGGCCTCATCGAAGACGAGGTGCACCAGCACCTCGAGGGTGAGGGACGTCTGGAAGACGATGAGCACCGCGCCGAGGTCACCGAGGCATCCGAGAAGCAGTTCCGCACGCAGATGATCCTCGACAAGCTCACCGAGACCTACGACGTCAAGGTTTCGCAGGATGAGCTCACGCAGTACCTCATCCAGTCGGCTGCACAGTACGGTATGTCGCCGCAGGACTTCGTGAACGCGATCCAGCAGGGCAACCAGCTCCCGGCGATGGTCGGCGAGGTTGCACGCAGCAAGGCGCTCGTCCACGCACTGCGCGACGTGAAGATCGTCGACACGACCGGCGCTGCCGTAGACCTGTCCGCGCACCTTATTCTCGGTGAAGACGAGGCAGAGGCTGAGGAAGAGGTCGTCGAGGAGGCGCAGGACATCGCGGATGCCGCAGCCGACGCCGACGAGATCGTCGAGGCCGAAGAGAAGCCGGCGCCGAAGAAGCGCGCACCGCGCACCTCGAAGAAGGCCGACGCCGAGTAAGACCAGAAGGTTACGAGGGGCGGATGCTGCAGCACGCAGCATCCGCCCCTCGGCGTAGCAAGGGAGAGATGGTGCAAACCTGGGATGAGCGGGTGGCCGCCGTGTGGGCGGATGATTCCCTCACCGACGACGAGCGGATTGTGCTCATCGATGCGATTGCCGCCGAGCGGGCTGGGGACGATCCGCGTGCGTTGTTCGAACGCGCAGGCGCACGGGATGCCGCCGGGTTGGAGCGCGAGGCAGAGTCCCTGTACCGCGCAGCGATTGCCGCGGGCCTTTCGGGCCCCGAACTCCCGCAGGCTGTCATCCAGCTCGCGAGCACGCTGCGCAACCTTGGCCGTGTCGAGGAGGCTCTGGACCTGCTCCGGCCCGAGTACGAGCGCGGTGCCGCGGTGGAGCTCCGAGACGAGGTAGCCGCGTTCTATGCCCTCACGCTCGTTTCGGCAGGTCAGCCGGATGCCGCGGCATCCGTCGCCTTGGCGGCCCTCGCACCGCACCTCACCCGTTATCGCCGCTCGGTCGAGGCGTACGCCCGGGAGCTCACCGCGCCGCACGATCTGCCTACGGCGAACACGAGCGGGTCGCCCGAACCCCGCCGGTAGATTCGATGTCACGCAACGAACACGGGAGCACACATGGCTGAACCACTGGTCGCGACGAGCGTCTTCGACAGGCTGCTGAGAGACCGCATCATCTGGCTGGGGTCGGAGGTGCGCGACGAGAACGCGAACGAGATCTGCGCGAAGATTCTGCTTCTTGCTGCGGAGGACTCGCAGAAGGACATCTACCTCTACATCAACTCGCCCGGTGGCTCGATCACGGCGGGTATGGCGATCTACGACACGATGCAGTTCGTGCCCAACGACATCGTCACCGTCGGTATCGGCATGGCCGCCTCGATGGGCCAGCTGCTGTTGACCAGCGGGACCAAGGGCAAGCGCTACATCACGCCGAACGCGCGTGTGCTGCTGCACCAGCCGCACGGTGGTTTCGGTGGCACCGCGAGCGACATCCAGACGCAGGCGCAGCTGATCACCTCGATGAAGAACCGCCTCGCCGAGATCACTGCCGCGCAAACCGGAAAGTCCGTCGAGCAGATCAACGAGGACGGCGACCGCGACCGCTGGTTCACCGCCGACGAGGCGCTCGAGTACGGGTTCGTCGACCACATTCGTGAGCACGCCGCCGATGTTGCAGGCGGCGGCGGAACCGACACGAAGTAACCAGCGGCGCGAGCGAAGAAGAGAGTAAACGCATGAACACCCCGAACCTCCGCCTCCCGCAGGCCTCGCCCTCAGCGCTGCAGATGCCCAGTAGCCGCTACGTCCTCCCTCAGTTCGAGGAACGCACCGCCTACGGCTACAAGCGTCAGGACCCCTACAACAAGCTCTTCGAGGACCGCGTCATCTTCCTGGGTGTCCAGGTGGACGACGCCTCGGCAGACGACGTCATGGCGCAGCTGCTGGTGCTCGAGTCGCAGGATCCTGACCGCGACATCATCATGTACATCAACTCGCCCGGTGGATCCTTCACCGCGATGACGGCGATCTACGACACGATGCAGTACGTCTCGCCCCAGATCCAGACCGTGGTCCTCGGCCAGGCAGCCTCGGCTGCTGCGGTGCTGCTCGCGGCGGGGGCTCCTGGCAAGCGCCTCGCACTGCCCAACGCTCGCATCCTCATCCACCAGCCCGCCATGGGTGAGGCCGGTCACGGGCAGGCGTCAGACATCGAGATCCAGGCGGCGGAGATCCTCCGTATGCGTACGTGGCTCGAAGCGACGCTCGCGAAGCACTCCCACCGCAGCGCTCAAGAGGTCAACCGCGACATCGACCGCGACAAGATCCTCTCCGCGGAAGAGGCAGTCACCTACGGGCTGGTCGACCAGGTGCTCACGACGCGCAAGCGTCAGCCTGCGTTGCCCGCAAAGTAAGACCAGAAACCGGGCCCCGGCATCCGTCATACGACGCGGATGCCGGGGTCCGGCCCTGTCGGCACGAGCTGCGCGCAATCCCACCGGATGTCGCCGGCCTCGGTTAGGCTCGGACCACAGCCGCCCGGAACGAGGAGGACCCCCTGATGGCACGCATCGGTGAGAGCGCTGATCTGTTCAAGTGCTCTTTCTGCGGTAAGAGCCAAAAGCAGGTGCAGCAACTCATCGCCGGACCCGGCGTGTACATCTGCGACGAGTGCGTCGAACTCTGCAACGAGATCATCGAAGAGCGCATGGCAGAGTCCGGTGATGGCGTTGTCGCCGACTTCGATCTGCCCAAGCCGCGCGAGATCTTCGCGTTCCTCGAGGAGTACGTCGTCGGCCAGGAGCCTGCCAAGCGCGCGCTGTCGGTTGCTGTCTACAACCACTACAAGCGTGTCCGTGCCCACTCGACGTTGCAGCCTGCCGAGCAGCGCGCTGAAGACATTGAGATCGCCAAGAGCAACATCCTTCTTCTGGGCCCGACGGGCTGCGGAAAGACCTACCTCGCCCAGACGCTTGCGAAGCGCTTGAACGTGCCGTTCGCGGTTGCTGATGCGACCGCACTGACCGAGGCTGGCTACGTCGGTGAGGACGTCGAGAACATCCTCCTGAAGCTCCTGCAAGCGGCCGACTTCGACACCAAGCGCGCTGAGACCGGCATCATCTACATCGACGAGGTCGACAAGATCGCCCGCAAGGCCGAGAACCCCTCCATCACGCGGGATGTCTCGGGCGAGGGCGTGCAACAGGCTCTCTTGAAGATCCTCGAGGGAACCGTCGCATCGGTGCCGCCGCAGGGTGGTCGCAAGCATCCGCACCAGGAGTTCATCCAGATCGACACCACGAATGTGTTGTTCATCGTTGCTGGCGCGTTCGCCGGGCTGGAAGACATCATCTCGTCGCGCGTTGGCAAGCACGGGGTGGGCTTCGGGGCACCCCTTCACAACAAGGGCGACGACCTCAGTTTGTTCAGCGAGGTTCAGCCCGAGGATCTGCACAAGTTCGGCCTGATCCCCGAGTTCATCGGGCGGCTTCCCGTTGTCGCATCCGTGTCGCCGCTTGACCGTGAGGCCCTTATTGAAATCCTTACGGCTCCCAAGAACGCTCTCGTCAAGCAGTACCAGCGTATGTTCGAGATCGACGGAGTCGGCCTCGAGTTCGACGACGAGGCGCTGGTCGCGATCGCAGACCTCGCTGTCGCTCGAAAGACCGGCGCCCGTGGATTGCGCGCGATCCTCGAAGACGTGTTGGGTCCGATCATGTTCGAGATTCCGTCGGCCGAGAACGTGGACAAGGTCATCGTCACGCGCGCCGCCGTCGAGGACGGCGCAGCCCCAACCCTCGTGCTGCGGCAGGCTCGTAAGTCCGCCTGAGCTGGCGGCCACGTCCCGCCCGCTGAGGGATGTCGGGACTCCCGAGTAGCGTCGCAGCGTGACGAGATTCATCTACGACACCGCGACCAGCCTTACCGGCTGGATCGCTGACTCCGACCACTCCTTGCAGTGGCTCTTCGACGTGCCCGGCGGCACGGAGCCCGATCCGGAGCTCCTGCCGCCCACTGATGCGCTCATCGTCGAGGGCTCATCCACGTACGAGTGGCTCCTGCGCGAGTCTGACCTCGTCGATCACCCTGAGAAGTGGCAGGAGCTGTTCGGCACTCGGCGCACGTTCGTCTTCACGACGAGGAACCTCCCCGTGCCAGAGGGCGCAAACGTGACGTTTGTGTCAGGACCCGTGTCGGCCGTGTTGAGCGAGATCCGCGACGCGGCAGGCGAGTCAGACGTCTGGATCGTCGGCGGCGGGGACCTTGCCGCACAGTTCTACGACGCCGACGCGCTCGACGAGATCGCCATATCGATCGCGCCCGTCGCTCTGACCGGCGGTGCGCCGCTATTTCCGCGTCGGGTTGAGTCGGATCGACTCCGCCTCGTCGAAGCTCGCCAGGTGGGGCAGTTCGCGCGCCTGCGGTTTCTCGTTACGCCCTCCTAGGCCTTCGCGGGATGCTCGCCGCGGGCGTTAGGTATTGAGGCCTCGGCGACGCAGCAGAGGAGCGATCTCCGCATCCCGGCCGCGGAAGTCCCGGAACGCCTCGAGGGGATCCTTCGACCCTCCGACGCCGAGGAGCCGGGCACGGAATCGGTCGCCGTTCGCCCGAGTGAGACCGCCGTTCTCACGGAACCATTCAACGGTGTCGGCATCCAGTACTTCGCTCCAGATGTACGAGTAGTACCCGGCGCTGTAGCCACCGGAGAAGATGTGGGCGAAATACGTGGATGAGTACCGCGTCGGGACTGCGGGGCTATTGAGCCCGATGTCGGCGAGGGCGGATGCTTCGAACTCTGCGACATCACGGTCGCTCGCTGCGTCGGCTGCCGAGAGTGAGTGCCACGCCTGATCGAGCCAGGATGCCGCGAGGTACTCGCTCGTCGCGAACCCCTGGTTGAAGCTCTCAGATGCGTTCAGCCGCTCCACGACCTGGGCCGGAAGCGGCTCGTCGGTGTCAATGTGGCGCGCATAGGCTGCCAGGATCTCGGGCCAGAAGATCCACATCTCGTTGACTTGGCTCGGGAACTCGACGAAGTCGCGGAACACGTTGGTGCCGGCGAAGTGCGGGTACGTGACTGTCGCAAACAGTCCGTGCAGCGCGTGTCCGAATTCGTGGAAGAAGGTCGTCACTTCATCGAGGGTCAGCAGGGTCGGAGTTCCGGTCTCAGGCTTCACGACGTTGAGATTGTTCACCACGACCGGCGCCGTGCCGCGCAGGCGTGATTGGGACACGATGGAGTTCATCCACGCCCCGCCGCGCTTCGAATCCCGGGTGTAGAGGTCGAGCAGGTAGAGCCCGAGCGCCGACCCATCGGCGTTGAACACCTCGAACACCCGCACATCGGGGTGGTACCCGGGAAGATCGGGGCGTTCGGTGAAGGTGATGCCGTAGAGCTCCGTAGCCGCGCGAAAGACGCCGTCATGGAGCACGCGCTCAGCCTCGAACCAGGGGCGGAGCGCCGCGGCGTCGATATCGTACTCGGCTGCGCGGACCTTCTCGGTGAAGTATGCCCAGTCGTGCGCTTCGATCGTGAACGGCTCGGGTTCGGCATCCGCCATCGCTTGAAGGGCAGCCTGCTCGGTGCGCGCGTTCCGGGCAGCGGGTGCGGCAAGACGGAAGAGTAGGTCACGCACAGCTTCCGGGTTTGCCGCTGTCTCATCCGACGTGACGTAGTCCGCGTGCGAGCGGTAGCCCAGAAGCTCGGCGCGCTCGGCTCGCAGCTGCACGATCTCGCGAAGAACAGGGCGGTTGTCGTTTCCGTTGTCACGTGTGCCCCGAGCCCGGGATGCCGCCATGATGCGCGCCCGCGAGTCGCGGTTGCGGAGCGATCCCAGATACGGGTGTCCGGTGAAGAGGGTGAGAGAGACGAGCCAGGCGCCCGCGATGCCGCGGTCGGCAGCGGCGCGGGCAGCGGCAGAGATCTCGCCGTCGGCGAGTCCATCGAGCTCGGTGACGTCGTCGAACACGACGGCGAGATCATTTGTGTCGTTGAGCAGATTCTTCTCGAACGTTGTGGTGAGTGTTGAGAGGCGACCGTTGATTTCCGTGAGGCGCGCCTTCTGGGCTTCGTCGAGGCCTGCGCCTGCGTGGGTCATCTCGCGGTAGTGGCGCTCGACAAGGTAGCGATCCTCGGGCGCGAGCCCGAGATCATCCAGCTGGGAATGCACGCTCGCTATGCGTCGATAGAGCTCAGCGTTCAACTGCACGGCATCCGTGTGCGCTGCCATCAAGGGGGCCAGCGCTTCTTCGATCTCTTGGATCTCTGGCGTCGCGTCAGCGGACGACACCGTGTAGAAGGCAGATGCCACATCGTGGAGCAGCTCGCCGCTGCGCTCGAGGGGCACCAGCGTGTTCTCGAAAGTCGGGGCGGCGGCGACATTGACGATCGCGTCGATCTCACGTCGATGCGCGGCGAACGCCTCGGTGAACGCCGGCAGGTAGTGCTCTGGTCGGATTGCCCGGTAGTCCGGGAGTCGGTAGGGGAGCGAGCTTGCGGCAAGAAGAGGGTTCGACATGTCGACGTCGGTCATGGACCCAACCTATCTCCTCGGATCCGTACCGCAAACCAACCTTTGCAAACGAATACTTGCAAAGAAGGCTTTGCGGTCCTATCGTGGAGGTGTGAACAGATCGCCAGACGACGCGGGTGATGTGCCCCCGCGCATCGGTGAGGCGCGTGAGCTGGATGTCGGCGCACTGCGCGCGCTTGCGCATCCGCTTCGTGTCGAGATCTACGACATCCTCAGTCAGTTCGGGCCGCAGACGGCCAGTTCGCTGGCGGAGCAGCTGGGGGAGTCGTCCGGGGCGACGAGCTATCACCTGCGTGCGCTCGCCAAACACGACCTCATTCGCGAGGTTCCCGATCGAGGCACGGGACGCGAGCGCTGGTGGGAACGCCCCAAGGGCGCGGTGTCGATGACCGGCCAGACAGCCGTCAGAAGTCCTGCGGGCCGCGCCGCGAGCCAGGTTGTGATCAGTGAGTTCTATCGGCGCCGCAACAGGCAGCTCGAGGAGTTCATCGCGCGCCAGATCCGCAAGGATCCCGACGAGTGGACGGCGATGCTCAGCACCGCCACCGTTCGACTGACGGATGCGCAGTTCGAGGAGCTCGGCCATGAACTCGAGGCCGTCATCGACTCGTACGTCGCGCGCTACCGCGAACAGCAAGGCGAGGGAGTGCGACCGTTCACCATCCGAACCGACGTGTTCCCCCTGACAGACCCGGAGCAATCATGACCACCATCAGCACTGTGGCGGCGGCCCGCTGCGACCAGGTGCAACCGAGCGCGATCGAGCGGGCGGCGCTAGTCGTTCTGCGAGCACTGGAACGAGACATCGAAGTGCGGGTTCGACGGCGGGCATCGACCCGTCCGATCCGGCACGCTGCACTAAGCGCGTACGCCGAGGGGCGTGCGGATGCCTGCGCCGGCGCGCATGTCGGCATCCTGCCGCGATGACTGTCGCCTCGAGCCCCGTCCGGCGTCAGATTCCGCTCGGCCGGGACTTCGGGAAGCTCTGGACCGCTGCGGCATTCAGTAACCTCGCTGACGGGGTCGGACGCACGGCCGTCCCGCTCATCGCAACGACCCTGACGCGGGACCCGGTCGCCATTGCCGCAGTGGGAGCGCTGGCCTTCGTTCCCTGGCTGTTCTTCGGGCTTCCCGCTGGCATGATCGTCGACCGGTTCGATCGACGCCGGGTCATGGCCTCGGCCAACGTGCTGCGCGGCGCCGTTGCGGTGGCCCTTGCCGCTCTGACCGCGGCCGGTCATCTTGAGCTGTGGCATCTGCTCGTCGCGACTGTGGTTTTCGGCATCGGCGAAACCCTGTTCGACAACGCGACCAATGCCGTGATCCCCTCGCTGGTCGGCAGGCCGGGGCTGGACCGTGCGAACAGCCGCATTCAGGCTGCACAGATCACGATCGACAGTTTCGTTGCCCAGCCCATCGCGGGTGTGCTGTTCGCGATCTCGCTCGTGCTCCCGCTCTGGGTTGGCTCGATCGGGTATCTGGTCCCGATAGCACTAGCGCTCATGCTGCCGGTTTCTGCTGCCTATGCGCTCCGGGGATCGCCCGCGGAAGCAGAGTTTGCGTCCGACAAGGTGGCGGCGCCTGGGGAGCGACTTCCCGCATCTGACCCGCATCGCGTTTCCACCAAGGATGCGGCGCTGTACCTCTGGCGCCACCGCTATCTGCGCGCTCTCGTGGTGTTCACCTCGATCCTCGGCGGTGCCTTCGCCTTCGCGCAGGCGCCGACCATTCTCTACTTCCTCGAGACACAGGGCGTGGCGCCTGCGGCGATCGGCTTCGTCACCGCAGGAATCGGCGCCGGCGCGCTGCTGGGCTCGCTGGTCGCCCCCGCACTTGTGCGCCGCTTCGGACGTGGCGCTGTCATGCTCGGCGCGAATCTGGGTGCGGGGGTGTGCCTCGCGCTCGTGGGGATCGCCCCCGAGGTGGTCAGCGCGATCGTGGCTTACGCCGGAATGGCGTTCGCCGTGTCGCTGTGGAACGTCCCCTGGGGAGCGCTGCGGCAGATGATCATTCCCGGCGATATTTTCGGGCGGGTGCTCGGGATCATCCGCAGTCTCACATGGGGTCTGTTCCCGATCGCCACGATGCTCGGCGGTCTGGTCGCGCGCGTGGACCTTCGCCTTCCCTATCTGATCGCTGCAGCGGTGACGATCATCGCCGCTCTCGCGGCCGCGCGACTTCTTCTGGCAGCGAGCCGCGTGTCACCGAACGAGGAGTGATCTCCGCTCAGGCGAACTCGTCGTCGGAGTCGTGGTGCACGACCGCTTCGCCGTCGGAGTCCAGAGTCACGATCACGCCGGTGTCGAGTTCAGCGATGGGTCGACCCTCGAGCCACGTGAGCGTCCAGCGCGGTGTCGGCTCCTGAGCGAGCTGCCCGGCAGAGATCAGGTCTTCGACAGCCGCGATCTGGGCGCGCAGGACCTCGGGAACAGCCTGCGGTGGCACTGTGCCCAGGGCCCACCGGGTTCCGAGCTGCATGTCACACCTCTCCGAGTTCGATGGCTGCGACGGCAGTGCTGTCGGCATCCGTGTACGTGATGGTCTCGATGCGACCCACGGCTTTCAGATCGCCCTCTGCCAGCTTGAGTCGCTCCACCGTCGCCGCGGGCGCACCGAGCGTGATCGAGGTGACCGGCGTCTTCTGCGATGCCTTCGCCTCGGTCTTCGCGCGACGGATGCCGATGAGCGCCTCGCCGACAGCGGTCAGCACGGCGGGGTCGCCCTCGATGCCGAGCGGCTCGGGCCATGCTGCCGTGTGAATCGACCCCTCCTCGAACCACGACCAGGCTTCCTCTGTAGCGAAGGAAACGATGGGCGCCAGCAGGCGCAGCTGCGTCGACAGCGCGATGCGCAGGGCAAGAGCGGCGGATGCCTGGCCGACGTCCGTCTGGTCGTAAGCGCGCTCCTTGACCAGCTCGAGGTAGTCGTCGCAGAAGGTCCAGAAGAAGGACTCGGTCAGCTCAAGCGCGCGCGCGTGGTCGTAGGCATCCAGTGCTGCCGTCGCATCGCGCACGACGCCATCGAGCGTCGCGAGCATCGAGGCATCCAGCGCATGAGTGATCTGCGCGCCCTCCGGGACGGGGAAGGAGAGGACGAACTTTGCCGCGTTGAGGATCTTGATCGCCAGGCGCCGGCCGATTTTGATCTGCGTCGGGTTCTGCGGGTCGAACGCGGCATCCGTGCCCAAGCGGCTCGATGCCGCCCAGTAGCGCACGGCATCCGACCCGTGCTGTTCCAGGATGTCGGCCGGCGTCACCACGTTGCCCTTGGACTTGGACATCTTCTTGCGGTCGGGGTCCACGATGAAGCCCGAGATCGCGGCATCCGTCCACGGCGCGCGGCCGTCCTCGAGCGCGCTACGCAACATCGTGGAGAACAGCCAGGTACGGATGATGTCCTGACCCTGCGGACGCAGGTCGAAGGGGGCGACGAGGTCCCACAGCTCGGGGTCGCGTTCCCAGCCGCCCGCCAACTGCGGGGTGAGGGATGAAGTGGCCCAGGTGTCGAAGATGTCGCGCTCGCCCTCGAATCCGCCGGGCACGCCGCGCTGGTCCTCGGTGTAGCCCGGGGGAACGTCAGTCGTGGGGTCGACGGGAAGCTGATCGTGCGCCGGGAGCAGAACGCGCTCGTAGTCGCGCTCACCGTTCTCGTCGAGGCCGTACCAGACCGGGATCGGCACGCCGAAGAATCGCTGACGCGATACGAGCCAGTCGCCGGTGAGGCCGCCGACCCAGTTCTCGTAGCGAACACGCATGAAGTCCGGATGCCACGACAGTTCTTTGCCGAGGGCGATGAGCTTCTCGCGCAGCGCCTCGTCGCGGGCGCCGTTGCGGATGTACCACTGGCGGGTCGAAACGATCTCGAGGGGGCGGTCGCCCTTCTCGAAGAACTTGACGGGGTGGGTGAAGGGCTTGGGGTCACCGATCAACTCGCCCGACCCCTGCAGCAGCTCGACGACGCGCTTCTTGGCGCTGAAGACGGTCTTGCCGGCAAGCTCCGCGTAGGCAGCACGCGCGGCATCCGTCGTGATGACATCCGGAGCGTCGGCGATGATGCGTCCGTCCATGCCGATGATCGTGCGGTTGGGGAGGTCGAGCTCGCGCCACCAGATGATGTCGGTGACATCACCGAACGTACAGATCATCGCGATGCCCGAGCCCTTGTCGGGCTGCGCGAGCGGATGCGGCAGCACGGGCACCTCGACATCGAACAGCGGCGTCCGCACCGTCGTGCCGAACGCGGGCTGGTAGCGCTCGTCGTCGGGGTGGGCAACGAGGGCCACGCAGGCCGCGAGCAGTTCGGGACGCGTGGTCTCGATGTGGATGTCTCCGCTGCCGTCAGTCTTGTGGAAGGCGAGCCGGTGATAGGCCGCGGGCTGCTCGCGGTCTTCGAGCTCTGCCTGCGCGATCGCCGAGCGGAAGTCGATGTCCCACAGGGTCGGCGCGAGCGACTGGTACGCCTCGCCACGTTCGAGGTTGCGTAGGAACGCGAGCTGGCTCGTGCGCATCGTCTCGTCCGAGATCGTGCGGTAGGTCTGGGTCCAGTCGACCGAGAGTCCCAGCATCCGCCACAGGTCTTCGAAGTGCTTCTCGTCTTCGACAGTGAGCTTCTCGCACAGCTCGATGAAGTTGCGGCGGCTGATCGGCACCTGGTCGGCGGCCTTGCTGCTCTTGTTGTCGCCGCCCTCGTACGGGGGAGTGAAGTCCGGTTCGTAGGGGAGCGAGGGGTCGCAGCGCACGCCGTAGTAGTTCTGCACGCGCCGCTCGGTGGGCAGGCCGTTGTCATCCCAGCCCATCGGGTAGAAGACGGTCTTGCCCCGCATCCGTTCGAAGCGCACCTTCACGTCGGTGTGGGTGTAGCTGAACACGTGGCCGATGTGGAGCGACCCGGATGCCGTGGGCGGGGGAGTATCGACGGAGTAGACCCCGGCCCGGCCCACTTCTGCGGCGCGGGCCCGATCGAAGCCGTACGTGCCGGCATCCGTCCACGCGGCATCCCACTTCTGTTCGAGACCCTCGAGGGCGGGCTTTTCGGGAACTGCGGCCATGGGGACTCCTTGGGCGATATGTGCGGCACTGTGTGAGCGTGCCTGAGTGTGGGATACGCCTTGATTCTACCGGCGCGAACACTGTCGTGCCGGTGAGCGCGCCCCCCGACCGCGCGACAATTCGTTCCGGCGCCGAGAATCTGCTCGGGTGCCGCGGTCAGGGCGCCGGATCGGATTCTCGTGACTGTTGGGGCTCCGGATAAGCAGCGGGGTCAGGGCGACGGATGCCGAGAGTGCCAGTCCTCGCGGGTGATCGCGAATGCCAGGTGCGGCATGTCGATGTCGCGGTAGCGGATGGTGAAGCGCGCGCGCACCGTCATCCCGAGTCGAATGGCGACATTCATCGACGCGATGTTGGTATCGCGCACTCTCGCGTAGATCTCGGGGACGTTGAGGTGAGTGAAGCCCCAGTCGAGGCACGCGGATGCCGCCTCGGTCGCGTATCCGTGGCCCCAACGCTCCCGAAGCAGGTGGTAGCCGACCTCGACGACCTGCGCTTCGCCCACGGCCTGGATCGTGAGTCCACAGTCGCCGATGACCTCGCCGGTGCCGGCATCCACCATGGCCCAGAGTCCGAAGCCGTCGCGTTCGTAGCGCGCGAGCTGCCTCGTGATCCAGTCCGTGGTCTCGTCGGGTGAGAAGCCATGCTCGTAGGCAGCCATCGCGATCTCGTCGCCGAGGACGCGGTGCAGGGCTGGCCCGTCCTCGAGAGTGAGCGGCCGCAGCCGCAGCCGTGGGGTGTGCATCCCGGCGAAGGCTTCCGTCGGCTTCGTCATTCGACGCTCCGGATGCCGAGAGCGGCCGCGAACGCGTGCGCGTGCTGCTCGATCTGGCGAGGCGAGAGCGTCGCACCGCTGAGCCCAGCAGGGTCTGTGAACGAGAACGCCTCGAGACCACGGAGATCGAGGTTCTTGCTGCGCAGGCTTCGAGAATCGACCTCGTCGGCGTGACATCCGGAGAACTGCACACGATCGAGGGATGCCTCGGGGAGGTCGAGTGAGCCGAACCGGCAGTCCACGAACCGAACGTCGCTCAGCGTCGTGAGAGCGAGGTTCGCGTAATTGATTCGCAAACCGCGGAACTCGACGCTGTCGAGCTCTGCGCCGCTGAGCTCGAGAGTTGCGAGCCGTCCGCCGTCGATCGTGACAGTGCGCCACGCGCTGCCCGGCGCGATCAGACGGGTCGCACGGATACCACTGATCAGCACATCGCGCAGGGATGCGCTCGTCAGCGTGAAGACACCGAGGTCGGCATCCGGGATGGCGCACTCGGCGATTTGACCGAAAGAGGCATCTACGTCGCCGTGAAGCGGGGCGAGCCGCGCGCCGAGAACGTCGTCGTGGTGGTCCAGCGTGTCGGCTGCCTCGAGCACCCGCGGCAGATCGGGGCCGGTGACGCGCGGAGGCAGCGGTTCATCGGATCGCGAGCGAGGCACGCATCCACCCTAGGCGCCGCTAGAATTGAGCAATCAGCACCGATCCGGCCATCACCGGGGAGCTCTCGGAAGAACCGTCCCGCAAGGGGCCCAGTAGAACCGAGCGGGTCAGGCCCGTCATAGCCGCAGTGAGAGGGGCTCGGCCGGACGCAGACCGGAAGAGCACGCAGGGTGGTACCGCGGTCCGCGAGGATCGTCCCGGCGCAACAGTCCGTGACCCTTGCGAGATGACATGAGCTATCCCCGCCCCTCCGCCTTCGGACCCGCTGCCGACGTTTCGCCGAGCCCGCGCTTTCCCGCGATCGAACGTGACGTACTCGCCTTCTGGAAGCAGGACGATACCTTCCGCGCGTCGATCGAGCAGCGCGACGGTGCCGAGGAGTGGGTGTTCTACGACGGCCCGCCGTTCGCGAACGGACTCCCGCACTACGGGCACCTGCTCACCGGGTACGCGAAGGACCTCTTCCCGCGGTTCCAGACCATGCGCGGCAAGAAGGTCGATCGCGTGTTCGGATGGGACACGCACGGCCTTCCGGCCGAGCTCGAGGCGATGAAGCAGCTCGGCATCACCGAGAAGGCCGAGATCGAGCAGATGGGCATCGCCGCGTTCAACGCGAAGGCTCGTGAGTCGGTGCTGACGTACACCCACGAGTGGGAGGACTACGTCACTCGCCAGGCGCGCTGGGTCGACTTCGAGCGCGGCTACAAGACCCTCGACACCGGATACATGGAGTCGGTGCTCTGGGCGTTCAAGAGCCTCTACGACAAGGGGCTCGCCTACGAGGGCTACCGCGTGCTGCCCTACTGCTGGCGCGACGAGACGCCGCTGTCGAGCCACGAGCTGCGCATGGACGACGACGTCTACAAGATGCGCCAGGATCCGTCGGTCACGGTGACCTTCCCGCTGGTCGGCGCGAAGGCCGAGGCCCTGGGGCTCACCGCGGTCCGGGCGCTCGCCTGGACGACGACTCCCTGGACCCTGCCGACGAACCTCGCGCTCGCTGTCGGCCCCGATATCCGTTATGTCGTCGTCCCCGGTGGCCCGAATGGCGCGGCAGATGTTCACCGCACGCCCGGTGGGGAGGCGGATGACGCTGTCGAGGCGACCGCGCACGAGTACGTTCTCGCCGAAGACCTGCTCGCCGGTTACGCGAAGGACCTCGGGTACGAGAGCGTCGAGGATGCGCGGGCAGCGGTTTCGCGCAGCATCCTGGGGTCGGAGCTTGCCGGAGTCTCCTACGACCGCCTCTTCGACTACTACGCGGATGCCGAGACCTGGGGCACCCAGAACGCGTGGCAGATCCTCGTCGACGACTACGTCACGACCAGCGACGGCACCGGCATCGTTCACCAGGCCCCGGCCTACGGTGAGGACGACCAGCGAGTTTCAGAAGCCGCCGGCATCCCGACGATCCTCTCGCTCGACGAGGGGGGCAAGTTCCTGCCGCAGGTGACGGATGTTGCCGGGCAGCTGTGGATGGATGCCAATCGTCCCCTTATCCGCCTGCTGCGCGACGGCGGCCGGTTGCTGCGCGAGGCCAGCTACGAGCACTCGTACCCGCACTGCTGGCGCTGCCGGAACCCCCTGATCTACAAGGCAGTCTCGAGCTGGTTCGTGCGCGTCACCGAGATCAAGGACCGCCTGATCGAACTCAACGAGCAGATCACGTGGGCTCCCGAGAACGTCAAGCACGGGCAGTTCGGCAAGTGGCTCGAGGGTGCGCGCGACTGGTCGATCAGCCGCAACCGCTACTGGGGGTCGCCGATCCCGGTCTGGAAGAGCGACAACCCCGAGTACCCGCGCGTCGACGCATACGGATCGCTCGAAGAGCTCGAGCGCGATTTCGGAACGCTGCCGCGCAACGAGGCAGGCGAGGTTGACCTGCACCGTCCCTACATCGATGACCTCACGAGGCCGAACCCCGATGACCCCACCGGTCAGTCCACGATGCGTCGCATCGAGGACGTCTTCGATGTCTGGTTCGACTCGGGCTCGATGCCCTACGCGCAGGTGCACTACCCGTTTGAGAATCACGAGTGGTTCGACGAGCACGCGCCCGCCGACTTCATCGTCGAGTACATCGGGCAGACCCGTGGCTGGTTCTATGTGATGCACGTGCTCTCGGGTGCCCTCTTCGACCGGCCGGCCTTTACGGGAGTCTCGTGCCACGGCATCGTGCTGGGATCCGATGGCCAGAAGATGTCGAAGTCGCTGCGCAACTATCCCGACGTGTCGGAAGTGTTCGACCGCGACGGATCCGACGCGATGCGGTGGTTCCTCATGTCGAGCTCGGTGTTGCGCGGCGGCAACCTCGTCGTCACCGAAGAAGGCATCCGTGCTGGGGTTCGCGAGTTTCTCTTGCCGCTGTGGAACGCGTGGTACTTCTTCGCGACCTACGCCAACGCGGCATCCGGTCCCGATGGAGCCGGCTACGAGGCGTCCTGGCGCACCGACTCGACCGATGTGCTCGACCGATACATCCTGGCTCTGCTGGGCGACCTGGTCGCCGGTGTCGCGGCCGACCTCGAGGTGCTCGACTCCACGAGCGCGGCTGAGAAGCTCCGCGACTTCGGCGAGGCCCTCACGAACTGGTACATCCGCCGTTCGCGCGACCGGTTCTGGGAGGGCGTCACCGACGACCCACGAACCCGCGAGGCGTTCGACACGCTCTACACCGTGCTCGAGACGCTCACTCGCGTCGCAGCGCCGCTGATCCCGCTTGTCGCCGAGCGTGTCTGGCAGGGGCTCACGGGCGGTCGCAGCGTGCATCTGCAGGACTGGCCGGATGCGGCATCCTTCGCGCCCGCGACCGACATCCGCACGGCTATGGATGCCGTCCGCGAGGTCTCCAGCGTCGCCAACGCTCTGCGCAAGAAGGAGGGCAAGCGCGTGCGCCTGCCACTCTCGCGCTTGACGGTGGCGGTCACTGATGCCGCATCCCTCGGCCAGTTCGAGGGAATCCTGCGCGATGAACTCAACGTCAAGAGCGTTGACCTCGTCGAACTCACCGATGGTCTTGCCGAGTCCTACGGCATCAGCCAGCGACTCGCCGTCAACGCGCGCGCGGCCGGTCCGCGCCTGGGCAAGCAGGTGCAGCACGTCATCGCCGGGGCAAAAGCAGGCCTCTGGTACGAAGAGGATGGCGTGGTCGTCGTCGATGGCATCGCCCTCGAGCCCGGCGAATACGAACTCACGCTCGAAGCAGGGGGAGTTGCCGAAGGCACGGCGATCGCGCTGCTGGGCGCAGGCGGGTTCGTCCTGCTCGACACGACCACGACGCCGGAACTGGAGGCCGAAGGGCTGGCGCGCGACGTCATCCGTGCCGTGCAGGACACACGTAAGGCCGCCGGGTTCGACGTGAGCGACCGCATCCGTCTCGAGGTGGAGTTTGAATCTGAGAGTGACGCGACCGCGGTGGTCGCTGGGTTCGATGCTGCTGACGTCGCGGGGGAGACGCTTGCTGTGGCCTACGCCATCTATGGACCCGGCGAGCAGACCTTGCTCAAGAGCTGGTCCGCCGTGGGTGAGATCGAGCACACGGAGCGCGTCTCAGCGGGTACCTATGCGAACGCCGGTGGATTCCGCGTGATCGTTGGCAGGGCTGGAGGAGCCGCATGAACGAGCGAGAGCGCGCAGACGCCGTCTACGAGATCCTGCTGAGTCGACAGGGCGAGCAGTGGGTGCAGCCGCGGATCGAGCGGACGCAGAAGCTGCTGGACTATCTCGACAACCCGCAGCGCACGTACCGGGTCGTGCACGTAACCGGCACGAACGGCAAGACCTCGACGAGCCGCATCATCGAGAGCCTTATCCGCGCTCACGGCCTTCGCACGGGCCTGTTCACCAGCCCGCATCTCGAGCGATTCACCGAGCGCATCCTCATCGACGGCGAGCCCGTGAGCGATGAGGCCCTCGTTGCAGCCTGGGACGAGATCGCCCCGTTCATCGACCTCGTGGATGCCGAACTCACGGCATCCGGCGATGCGGAACTGACCTTCTTCGAGCTGCTGACGGTGCTGGCCTTCGTCGTGTGCGCCGACGCGCCCGTCGATGTGCTGGTTCTTGAGGTCGGCATGGGGGGACTGTGGGACTCGACCAACACCGCCGATGGCGATGTCGCCGTCTTCGGCCCTATTGATCTCGACCACGCCGCGCGCCTCGGCGACACGATCGAGCAGATCGCCACCGTGAAGGCAGGCATCATCAAGGAGGGCGCGGCTGTCGTATCAGCCCGGCAAGCTCCGCCGGCTGAGGCGGTGCTGCGCGGACAGGCCGGAAGACGAGACGCGACGTTCGCGATCGAGGGTGACCAGTTCGCGCTGCAGCAGTCTGCTCTGGCCGTCGGCGGCCAGCTGATTTCGGTCCGCGGGCTGGCCGCCGAGTACGCCGACCTCTACCTGCCGCTGTATGGATCGCACCAGGGCTTCAATGCTGCGCTGGCGATCGCCGCCGTTGAAGCGCTCATCGGGGGCGGCCGGCAGCCCATTGCCGCCGACGTGCTGGTGGAAGGGCTGTCCAGCGTCACGTCACCGGGAAGGCTCCAGCTGATCGGCACGGAGCCGACGGTGCTCGTCGATGCTGCACACAATCCGCACGGCGCGCGAGCTCTCGCCCAGGCCCTCGGCGAATCGTTCGACTTCGACGAGTGGGCACTGGTCATCGGCGTGCTCTCTGACAAGGATGCCGACGGCATCGTGTCGGCGTTGAGCGAGGTCGCGACAGCGTTCTTCGTCACGGCACCCGATTCCGATCGGGCAACGGATGCCGACGCTCTGGCCGACCTGCTCGAGGCGCGGGAGCTCCCCGCCGCCGTCTTTCCTGAGCTCGAGTCGGCTGCCGAGGCCGCGAGGACTTGGGCGAGCTCGGCGCCGCGCCGCGCTGTCATCATCACCGGGTCGGTTGTTCTCGCGGGCGAAGCGATCACGCTCTCGGCAGACAACGAGTGGAAAGCGGGGTCCGGAGCGTGAGCGCGGACGGGCCCGCGGCCTCCCCGCGCCCACGCCGCGCCCGCGGTGCCCGGGAATCCCTCGGATCGGTCGTTCTCGGCTTCGAGTCGATCATCGTCTTTCTGGGCGGCCTCGTCGTCTATGGCCTTCGCGTGCTGCCCGAGGGGATCGAGCCCTGGTGGGGTATCGTCGGGGGCTCCATTCTGGCGCTGTTGATGGTCATCACCGCCGGACTTCTGCGTCACTCCTGGGCGATCGCAGTGGGCTGGGCTCTGCAGGTCGTCGTCCTGCTGGGGGGCTTTCTCGTGCCCGCACTCGTTATTGTGGCGATCATTTTCGGTGGCATGTGGGCGTATGCAACGATCAAAGGGGCATCCCTCGATGCTCGCAACGCCCGACGCGCGGCACCCCCCGAACCCTCGAACGGAGAATAACGATGTCGACCGAAGAGACCCTCGTTCTGGTGAAGCCCGACGGTGTTGCGAGGGGCCTGACTGGCTCGATCCTCGCGCGCATCGAGGCGAAGGGATACGCCCTCGTCGACATCCGTCTGGTCGAGCCGGACCGCGACCGACTCGAGAAGCACTACGCCGAGCACGCCGGCAAGCCCTTCTACGAGCCGCTTCTCGAGTTCATGATGTCCGGTCCGTCGGTCGCCATCCGTCTTGCCGGCAACCGGGTCATCGAAGGTTTCCGGTCCCTCGCTGGCACGACCGACCCCACGACGGCAGCGCCGGGAACGATTCGCGGCGACTTCGGCCGCGACTGGGGGCTCGCCGTCCAGCAGAACCTCGTCCACGGCTCAGACAGCCCTGAATCGGCCGCGCGCGAGTTGGAGATCTGGTTCGGCTGACAACGCCGCGGTGCCAGGTCTGGCCTGCGAGATCATAGCTACCGCGCGACGGTGAACTCCACCTCGGCAGCGGCGCACGACGCACCCTCAGGACACGTCGCGATGTCCCAGTAGTTCGAAATCGACGCTATGGCTTGTCCCGGGCGGATCGTCGGCGGCACAGTGATCGACACCGAAAACGACCCGTCGGGGTCTGGCGTGACCCGCGCTTGCGCGAGGGGAATCGTCTCGCCGGCGGGGTGGATTCGAACGGTCAACTCCGCGCCGCCCGGCAGCGGGCAGGCATTCGTCGTCGAGACGGCCACGATTCTGCCTGGACGCGGGTTGTCGGGATCAACGGCCAGCGTCGGCACGCAGACTCGTGACGGCTCTGCGATACATGCTGTGAGCGCCGAGCCTGCTAGCACCAGGAGGGTCACCGTCGCGACGATCCGCAGGCACCGATTCATGGGCCACACGCTAATCGTGTGAGCCTCAACCCGTCCAGGGATTGCAGCGAGGCTTACAGGCCGAAGATGTTGGTGAGCGCGCGCGTGGGCGCCAGCTGCGCGACGATGACGATGATGCCGTAACTGACGATGGTTGCCAGTGGCACCCACCGCATGAGTCCTTGCGAGAACCGGAGCAGGCCGGGCGATGCCCCGAAGGCACCCGAGCGCATGGCATGAACGGTGACCGCGTAGAACGTGGGAATGGTTACGCTCCAGGTCACCATGCACCACGGGCACAGGGTTCCGAGTACGAACAGGCTCTGGCTGATGAGCCAGATCACGAACCCGAACGCGAAGAGCATCCCCGCCCAGAACAGGAGCCAGAACCACCGGGCAAAGCGCGCGCCGGCCAGCAGTGCGGCACCGACGACGATCGGCGCGACCCAGCCGCTGAGCCCCAGGATGGGGTTCGGGAAGCCGAAGACGCTTCCCTGCCACGACTGCAGGTTTGCCGTGCACTGCACCAGGATGCTGAAGTCGCACGACGCCGTCGCGTTCGGGTCTGCGAGCAGATGGAACCGTTCGACCGTCAGACTGAAGGCGGCGTACCACCCGACGATGCCGGCGATGATGAGCCAGATGGCGAGGCCGACGGGTCGACGTGCGGATGCTGCGGGCATGCGTCGATTCTGGCATCCGTCTGCTTAGGAGTCGCCTGAAAGCGCGGGTCTTCGAACCAATGGAGTGTTTGTGCGCCGATAGTGCGATAATTGCCGGGACGAGTCCGCGGCCGCGCCGCGGAACATGTCGTCACAGACTTCCGGGCAATGGCTGCCCGTCGCAGCGTGAGCTTCGAGCCTGCTGCACACCGAGTTGATGAGCGACCTGCCGGTCGCGGAGATGTCGTCGGGCGACGCGCGGGGTCGCTCGACAAGGAGTACGCCGACATGGGCGATGAGAACGATGTACAGAACACGACCGAAGCCGACACGGAAGGCGTGCGGGACGACCTGATCCAAGCCCTCGTCACCGCCGAGGTCGAGGAGCAGGCGGTCGCTGCAGAGCCAGCGGTCGAATCTACGTCTGCGGAGGTCGCCGCGGAGCAGCCCGCAGCGTCGGATGCCGAGGTCGAGGATGCTCCACCTGCCACCGAGCAGATCGACTCCGTCGACGCGCAGGGCGTTGCTGAATCCGAGTCTGTGGAGGAGGGCGTTGCGCAGCAGCCCGAGTCCGTCGAACCCGAGAGCACCAACGAGGCTGAGGCGACCGAGGAGCCGACGGGTCCGCCCACCGCTGTGAGCCTCGGGCTGCTGCCCGAGAACTTCGTGTCTGCGGTTTCGACCGCGCTGATGTTCTATGCGCCTGAGGTCACGCCTCTTCCCGCACTTCCTGAGGACGAGACCGACGACTCCGAGCCCTCCGGATCGTCCCGGCGTCGCAACCGTCGCCGTGGTGGGGGAGAGCCTCGCGAAGAGAACAGGTCGAGCGGGTCGCGCCAGCGTCCTGCCGAGGTGATCACCGAGCCCCAGCGGATCAAGGGGTCGACTCGGCTCGAAGCGAAGAAGCAGCGTCGCCGTGACGGCCGCGAAGCGGGGCGTCGCCGCACCGTCGTGACCGAGGCCGAGTTCCTCGCGCGCCGCGAAGCCGTGGATCGGGTGATGGTGGTGCGCTCGAAGAACGGGCGGGTCCAGATCGGGGTGCTCGAAGACAACGTGCTCGTGGAGCACTATGTCGCGCGCAGCCAAGATGCCTCCCTGATCGGCAACGTCTATCTTGGCCGCGTGCAGAACGTGCTTCCGAGCATGGAAGCCGCCTTCGTCGACATCGGTCGGGGCCGCAACGCCGTTCTCTACTCCGGCGAGGTGGACTGGGATTCTGTCGAGACCGGCAACCAGCCGCGTCGCATCGAGCTTGCGCTGAAGTCCGGTGACAAGGTTCTCGTTCAGGTGACGAAGGATCCCGTCGGACACAAGGGAGCCCGTCTCACGAGCCAGATCTCCCTGCCCGGCCGCTACCTCGTGTATGTGCCCGGCGGCGCGATGAACGGTATCTCACGCAAACTCCCCGACACCGAGCGCGCGCGACTCAAGAAGATCCTCAAGGAAGTCCTGCCCGAGTCATCCGGCGTCATCGTGCGCACCGCAGCTGAGGGCGCGACCGAAGACCAGCTGACGCGCGATGTTCAGCGTCTGACCGCACAGTGGGAACACATCAACCGTCAGGTTGAGACCACGGGTGCTCCGGCGCTGCTGCACTCCGAACCTGACCTGCTGGTGAAGATCGTCCGCGACGTCTTCAACGAGGACTTCTCTCGGATGCTCATTCAGGGTGAGGATGCGCTGCACACCATCTCGCGCTACCTCGAGGGTGTTGCGCCCGACCTGCTCGAGCGCGTCTCGGAGTACGACGGTGACGCTGATCCGTTCGACGAATTCCGGATCACGGAGCAGATCGAGAAGGCGCTGGATCGAAAGGTGTGGCTCCCCTCGGGCGGATCGCTCGTGATCGACCGCACAGAGGCGATGACGGTCATCGACGTCAACACCGGAAAGTTCGTTGGCTCCGGCGGCAACCTCGAAGAGACAGTGACGAAGAACAACCTCGAGGCCGCTGAGGAGATCGTTCGTCAGCTGAGACTGCGCGACATCGGTGGAATCATCGTTGTCGACTTCATCGACATGGTGCTCGAATCGAACCGTGACCTCGTGCTGCGTCGCCTGGTGGAATGTCTGAGCCGGGATCGGACGAAGCACCAGGTGGCTGAGGTCACATCCCTCGGCCTTGTTCAGATGACCCGAAAGAAGCTCGGGCTCGGCCTGCTCGAGACCTTCAGCGAGCCCTGTGAGGTTTGCGCTGGACGCGGGGTCATCGTGCACCACGATCCCGTCGTGAAGCACCGCACCGCGGCTTCCGGCAACGGTTCGCCGCGCCGGAGCCGAGGTGCGGCCTCCGGCAACGGTTCTTCCTCCTCGTCGTCGCCTTCTCAGGCGGGCAACGGCACGCATGTGATCACCGAGGGGGTGAAGTCAGCCCTCGCGCAGATCGCGGCATCCACGATTCACGCCCCGGTCGACGCGGCGACCGTTGAAGAGGTCGTTGTGGCGGCGGTGCAGGAAGCGAGTGAGCCGGCACCCGAGAAGCCCAAGCGCCGCAAGAAGAAGGCAGAAACCGAGAAGCCCAAGTCCGAGAAGGAACTGCTCCTCGATTCGGTGCTCAACGCCCTTCCCGAGCCGAAGGCACCGGGCCAGGGACGGGGTCGGCGTCGCGTGACGACTGCCGCGCTGACGGGCACCCCCGTGTCTGCGACGCCGACGGGCTCAGACGACGAGTCCTGACGGTCGTCGCTAGGCGCCGTGGCGGCGCTCTCGTGCCGTCACACGCAGCCCTGACGCGATGAGGGCGCGAACGAGGGTGTGGCCGTCGACGGGCTTCGCCCCGGCCGCCACGAGCCTCTCGTGGGCCTCGGCGGGCACGTCGTAGTGGTCACGGTCGAAACCGCGGCGGGGGATGTCGTTCCGCTCGGCGAACTCGTGAAGCTCGGCGAGGTCACTATCGCTGATCAGGTGTGACCACAGTCTGCCGTGCGCCGGCCAGCGCGGGTCGTCGATCAGAATCGTCACGCGCCGATCATAGGCGGAGGTCAGCGCGGCGCGGCGATGGTGCGCGTCGCTTTGCTACTACGGTGTCGCATCAGGTAAAGTATTCCTTTGGTGCGTCGTGTGCCGCGTTCCGGACGGCGGCACGTCAGGGCCTCGGTTCCGCACCGCAGCGGTCATCCCCACGGATGGCCCCTCAGACAGACCGGAGCGCTGTGCTCCCAGAAGAAACAGGTGTGAAGTGGTTTACGCAGTAGTGCGCGCCGGCGGCCGCCAGGAGAAGGTCTCGGTCGGCACGATCGTCGTTCTCGACCGTCTCGCCGCCAAGGTCGGCGACAAGGTCGAGCTTCCGGCAGTGCTGCTCGTGGACGGCGACACCGTCACGACCGACGCTGCGAAGCTTTCCAAGGTGAGCGTGACCGCCGAGGTTCTCGGCGAAGAGCGCGGCCCGAAGATCGTCATCCAGAAGTTCAAGAACAAGACCGGCTACAAGAAGCGCCAGGGGCACCGCCAGGACCTCACGCGCGTCAAGGTCACCGGCATCAAGTAAGACCCAGGAAGAGGCGCAGTAATGGCACACAAAAAGGGCGCAAGCTCTACCCGTAACGGTCGTGACTCCAATGCCCAACGACTGGGCGTGAAGCGTTTCGGCGGCCAGGTCGTGAGCGCGGGCGAGATCCTCGTTCGTCAGCGCGGCACACACTTCCACCCCGGCGCGAACGTTGGTCGCGGCGGAGACGACACGCTCTTCGCCCTCTCGGCCGGCGCTGTCGAGTTCGGCACCAAGGGCGGCCGCAAGGTCGTCAACGTGGTGGCCGCCGCAGAGTGATCTGCAGCTGACACATCAGTTTTCGGAAGGGGCGGGCTTCGGCTCGCCCCTTCCCGTCATCCGGCCCTGATAACCATCCGAAGACAGGAGAAAGCGCATGGTCACTTTCGTCGACCGCGTCACCCTGCACCTTCGTGCGGGCAAGGGCGGAAACGGATGCGTGTCGGTACGCCGCGAGAAGTTCAAGCCACTCGCCGGCCCCGACGGAGGTAACGGTGGTCACGGCGGCGACATCGTGCTCGTTGCCGACCCGCAGGTGACGACCCTGCTGTCATACCATCATTCGCCGCACCGGTCCGGCGGCAACGGCGGATTTGGAATGGGCGACAACCGGTCGGGTGCTGCCGGGGAGTCGATCGAACTTCCGGTTCCTCTGGGTACCGTCGTGAAAGACCCGTCCGGCGAGGTACTTGTCGATCTCATCGAACCCGGTATGCGTTATGTGGTGGCACCGGGTGGTCTCGGCGGTCTCGGCAATGCCTCGCTCGCCTCGCCGAAGCGCAAGGCGCCCGGTTTCGCGCTCCTCGGCACACCCGGCTGGGAAGGCGATGTCGTCCTCGAGCTGAAGACGGTGGCCGATGTTGCACTGGTAGGTTTTCCGTCCGCGGGAAAGTCCAGTCTGATCGCCGCCATCTCAGCCGCACGCCCGAAGATCGCGGATTATCCCTTCACAACCCTCCACCCGAACCTCGGTGTCGTCGAAGCCGGTGACGTGCGCTTCACCGTCGCGGATGTCCCTGGACTGATCGAGGGGGCAAGCAGTGGTCGCGGGTTAGGTCTGGAGTTCCTTAGACACGTCGAGCGCTGCACGGCACTCGTTCACGTCTTGGACTGCGCGACGCTCGATCCGGGCCGCGATCCGCTCACAGATCTCGATGTGATCCTCGCGGAGCTTGCCGCCTACCCGGTTCCTGAGGGGCAACTGCCGTTGCTCGAGCGCCCCCAGGTCATCGCTCTGAACAAGGTCGATGTGCCCGAGGCTCGGGATCTCGCTGATCTGGTCCGTCCGGAGCTTGAAGGACGCGGATACCGCGTCTTCGAGATCTCGACGGTGAGCAGGTCCGGCCTGCGCGAACTGAGCTTCGCGCTGGCGTCCATCGTCGCCGAGCATCGGGCCGCGCAGGCCGACACACCGAAGCCCGAACGTGTCGTCATCCGCCCGCGTGGTGCTGAGCAGGACTTCTCGGTTCGCGTCGAGGGTGGCACGTACGGCCCGATCTATCGCATTCTGGGTGCCAAACCCCTTCGGTGGGTCCAGCAGACCGACTTCCAGAACGACGAAGCGGTCGGATATCTTGCCGACCGGCTCGAGAAGCTCGGTGTCGAAGACGAGCTGTACCGCCTCGGAGCCACACCGGGTGCGACCGTCGTCATCGGCGGGGACGACGGAGTGATCTTCGACTGGCAGCCGTCGCTGAGCTCGGTTGCAGAGCTGATGACGGCACCGCGCGGCACGGATCCCCGGCTCGACCAGAACTCGCGCCGCACGACCGCGCAACGTCGTGAGCGCTACCACGAGCGGATGGATGCGAAGGCCGAGGCGCGAGAGGAACTCGAGGCTGAGCGGCTGGCAGCACGGAGCGAGGCGGAGGACGACGAGCAGTGACTGTGACCGAGCGCGAAGGTCTCTTCGGCTGCAGACGAGTTGTCGTCAAGGTCGGATCATCGTCGATCAGCGGTGAACATGCCTGGCGCATCGACGCAATCGTCGCGGCGATCGCCGCAGCCCACGAGCGCGGCACCGAAGTCGTTCTCGTCTCTTCGGGAGCGATCGCGACAGCTCTTCCGCTTCTGAAGCTCGACGGCCGCCCCGATGACTTGGCGACCCAGCAGGCCTCGGCTGCGGTGGGTCAGAACGTGCTCATGTGGCGGTATCAGACGAGCCTCGACAGGTTCGGCATCCTTGCCGGCCAGGTCTTGCTCACTGCCGGCGATCTCGAGAACGCGACCCACCGCTCGAACGCCCGGCGAGCCATGGAGCGACTGTTGGGACTTCGGATCCTTCCGATCGTCAACGAGAACGACACTGTCGCGACGCACGAGATCCGCTTCGGTGACAATGACCGACTTGCTGCGCTGGTGGCCCAACTCGTGGGAGCAGATGCGCTGGTGCTTCTCAGTGACATCGAAGCTCTCTACACGCGGCCGCCGGACGAGCCTGGCGCCACCCCCATTGATCGCGTGGAGCCCGGTGATGACCTGCACGGCTTCCAGTTCGGGTCCGTGGTCGTCAACAGCGTCGGGACCGGGGGCGCTGCCACGAAGGTCTCCGCGGCGCGGCTGGCTGCCGGTGCCGGGGTTGGCGTTCTCGTCACCAGCGCCGACCGTGTTGACGAGGCTCTGCGCGGCGGGAACATCGGCACCTGGTTTGCGCCCAATCCGCACCCGGTGGCGTCGGCTCTCACCGGCCCCATCGCTGTCGATCGGTAGGCTGGCTCTCATGTCAACCACGCTGATGTCACCGACGGATGCCGTCACCGGCGCTCGGGAACGGATGCAACACGCCAAGAGCGCTGCGCGCACGGTGGGTCTGCTCTCCGCGCAGCGCAAGAGCGACATGCTGCGCGCCGTTGCTGCGCGTCTGGAAGCCGACACTGATCTGATCATCGATGCGAACACGGCAGATCTGGACCGGGGTCGTGAAACCGGGCTTTCCGAGGCACTCCAGGATCGGCTCAGGCTGGATGCCGCCCGGGTCGCGGCACTTGCGGCAGCGGTGCGCGAGGTCGCTGAGCTTCCGGATCCGGTGGGTCGAGTGCTCGAGGAGCGTCGGCTCGAGAACGGCCTGTCGCTCACCAAGGTAGCGGTGCCGTTCGGTGTGGTCGGATCCATCTACGAAGCGCGCCCCAACGTCACTGTCGACATCGCTGCGCTTGCGCTGCGGTCTGGCAACGCCGTGGTCTTGCGCGGCGGCTCTGCCGCCGAGAACAGCAACCGGGCACTCATCGCGAGCATGCGGTCGGCCCTCGAGAGCGTCGGTGTTGATGCCGAGGCGATCCAGACCGTGGATGACTTCGGTCGTGATGGCGCACGGGCGATGATGCAGGCTCGTGGGCTGATCGATGTGCTCGTGCCCCGGGGGAGCGCCCAACTCATCGAGACGGTTGTCACCGAGTCGACCGTGCCCGTGATCGAGACCGGGGCTGGTCTTGTTCACATCGTTCTCGACGAGAGCGCGCGAGCTGACTGGGCACTGGATATCGTCGTCAACGCCAAGGCGCAACGGCCGAGCGTGTGTAACGCCGTCGAGACGGTGCTGGTTCACCGTGGCGCCGCTGACCGCCTCGTGCCGGATCTTGTCGGCGCGCTCCAGGCCGCTGGCGTGACCGTGCATGGTGACGCCGACGTGTCGGCTCGCGCCGAGGGCGTCATCCCCGCCACACCCGACGACTGGGCAACCGAGTACCTGAGCCTCGATGTCGCCATCCGTGTCGTCGACGATCTGGATGCCGCGCTCGAGCACATCCGCACGTATTCGTCGCAGCACACCGAATCGATCATCACCGAGGATCCTGCTGCGGCTGAGCGATTCCTCGCGGAGGTCGATTCTGCGGTGGTGATGGTCAACTCTTCGACGCGCTTCACGGATGGCGGCGAGTTCGGCTTCGGTGCCGAGGTCGGGATCTCGACCCAGAAGCTCCACGCGCGGGGGCCTATGGGCCTGCCTGAGCTCACCAGCACGAAGTGGCTGGTGCGCGGTGCCGGTCAGGTGCGTGGCTGAGAGCTAAGCTGGGTAGGCGCACTTGTCGCCGCAGCCACGAACGGAGTTTCAATGACCCTCGTCTCGCTTCTCGCCTTCGCCGCAGAAGAGTCGGAGCACCACGGCAACGTGGCATTGGAGACCGTCATCTTCGGGATCATCGCCCTGGCCGTCTTCGGACTTCTGGCGCTCGTGACTGCGTCATACCGCAACGTCGCCAACCGCCACGCGCACAAGGCAGAGGCGTACGCGAAGACCCACGCGGCTGAGCTGCAGCGATCGGGGCACGGCCACTAGGCATCCGATGTCGGCAGCACGAGCACGCCGAATCGGGGTGATGGGCGGGACGTTCGACCCCATCCATCATGGTCACCTGGTCGCGGCAAGCGAAGTAGCCGACTCTTTCGGACTCGACGAGGTCGTCTTCGTCCCTACCGGACGGCCGTGGCAGAAGAAGAACGAGGTCACGGAGTCTGAACACCGGTATTTGATGACGGTGATTGCAACGGCATCCAATCCCGGCTTCTCGGTGAGCCGCGTGGACATCGATCGCGACGGCCCGACCTACACGATCGACACCCTGCGCGACGTTCAGCGACTCAATCCCGACGCGGATTTGTACTTCATTACCGGCGCGGACGCCATAGCGCAGATCCTCAGCTGGAGAAATCATGATGAACTGTGGGAGTTGGCGCATTTTGTCGCCGTCTCTCGACCCGGGCACGTTCTCAACACCGACGGGCTTCCCGTCGAGGACGTCAGCCAATTGGAGATCCCTGCGCTGGCGATCTCGTCGACGGACTGTCGGGAACGGGTTCGTGGGGGACACCCCGTGTGGTACCTCGTTCCTGACGGAGTCGTCCAATACATTGCGAAGCACCATCTGTATCGGAGCAACGAATGACGAATGAGCAGCAACCGAACCAGCCGTTGACGCGTCGGCAGCTTCGGGAGCTCCGCAGCACGGGCGCAACCCCGATCCTGACGCCCGAGGGCACACCGATCATGCCCCCGTCAGAGAACGCTTCGCCCACTCCAGCGCCGGTTCAGACGTCGGCCGACACTGACGCTAACCAGGATGCCGAGCAGGCGCCCGTCTCGGCTGACTCCGCCGAGCAGGCATCGGCGGGTGGTGGCACGGACAACGCGGCCGAGCCCGCCGCGCCGGCCGACTCCTCGGATGATTTCACGTCCGCGGCAGCTGACGCATCTTCATCGGCTGACGAGCTCCCGGGTTCGAGCCCGACCGGTCCGACGGTCGCAGCCGACGGGGCGCCGCTGACACGCCGACGTGTGCGGGAACGCACGGGGAACACGGACGCCTTAACCGTGAGCGGTACTGACGGTGACCACAGGGCGCCGTTCATTTCGGTTCCGCCGGCGTCGCCGGAGGAGCATGCGATCTCGCAGGCCGCTGCCGGCCTGGCCTCTGACGAGCCCGTAGAACGCGGCACGGTGAGTCCGCAGCTTGGTTCTGCACTTCTTGCGGGCATGGCCACCGAACCCGACCCGCGCCCGAGTTTCGACCAGCTCATCTCCCGTCCGAGCGCGGGCGCGACCGGCACCGGCAGCGCGCTGATCATGACAGATTCCCCGCCACAAGGCATCACGGCGCCGGTGAACGCGACGGGGGAGGTGCTTGTCACCGGCAGCTTGGCTCTTCCCGACCTTTTTGCGACGACGGGTCAGATGCCGGGTGCATCCGAGGGGCTCGATATCGACGCAACGTATGCTGACGGAGAGCTCCCGCAGCACTCATCACCGACGCCGATTGCTGCCAGTGCGGCGGTCAGCACCGTCAAGACGACAGCCGAGATCATCAAGCCCCCCGCGCCCGAGAAGGGGTCGCGGCTCATGCTCACTCTCGCCATCACCGCGGGCGTGCTCGCGCTGGCTCTGGTCGGCGTGCTGATTCTCGCTTTCGCGACAGGCGTGTTCTCGTGACGCGCCGCCGGCGTTGGTCGCGTCTCGCGAGTGCGGGAGCGCGCGCGTGACGGCTACGGATGTATCGAAGCAGATGCTTGCGATTGCGGCTGCGGCGGCGGAGGCCACGGGTGCCGAAGATCTCGTCGCGCTGGATGTCTCGGAGCCGCTCCCTCTTGTCGACATCTTTTTGCTCGCGACCGGTCGCAGCGAACGGAATGTCGCGGCGATCGCTGACGAGATCGAAGAAAAGCTGCTCGAGGCCGGGCACAAGCGTCTTCGTCGCGAGGGTCGCCAGGAGTCCCGGTGGATTCTTCTGGATTTCGGCGATCTGGTCGTGCACGTGTTCCACGAGCAGGAGCGGGCGTTCTACGGCCTGGAACGGCTCTGGAAGGACTGCCCGGTTGTGCCCATCGATCGCCCCGCGCGGGCGGTAAGCGACTGAGGACGGATGCTGCACCGGTTCGGCTGCTGCCCGCCGATGTAGTAATCTGTTCTAGTTGCCTCTCGGGGCGACATCCGGGCCTGTGGCGCAGCTGGTAGCGCACCTGCATGGCATGCAGGGGGTCAGGGGTTCGAGTCCCCTCAGGTCCACCAAACGAAGAAGGGCGCCCCATGTGGGCGCCCTTCTTCGTTCCTGCGGAGAGGTCTACGCGCCTGCGCTAGAACCAGGTGAAGGGGACGATCACCGTCAGTCCGAGGGCAAGCAGGAAGATGGCGCTGCTCACGCCGATGAGAATCCACTGGGCGCGACGGTTTCGGATCACTGCGGCGATACCGAGAAGGAAGAGCGCGATTGCCATCAACACTGTGTTGAGTGTCAGTCGATCGCTGTACTGATTAGCCTCGTCACCCTCAGCGAGCAGGGCCTTTGCCGCGGCATCCGCGTCAGACCACGCGCCGAACAGGGCGTCCTGGTAGTCCTCCGAAGCCTGCGGGTCGGTGTAAGTGGTCGGGTCTGCCTCGTTTTCGGCCTGGGCCCACGCGATGGCGGCGTCGAGGTCTTCCGAGACGCTCGTGAAATACAGCTGGTCGTATTTCTCGGATGCCGCGGCGGCGACGTCCGGGTCGGCGCCATCCATCTCGATCTGATACTCCGAGAGGCGCGTGAGGGTCTCGGCATCCTGCACGTACTGCTGATTCGCCTCCAGGTAGATGGACTCCGCCTCGGTCTGGGCCGCTCCGCCGCGTGAGTACGCCGCTGCCTGCTGACCGCCGTACAGGGCGGCCTCAAACGAGACGTATGCGGTGGCAACAGAGACCACACCAAGAAGGATGACGATGAGGAGCTGGAGGTCCTCAAAGAATGAGTGTCGGCGCGACGATGCTGCGTCGGAAGATTCGGGCATGAGCGAGATCGTACTGCCTCGTCGAGGTTGCCGATGTCACCCTCGGTGCGGTGGAAATCCTGCTCAGCTGTAGACCGAGGTAATGCCCAAATACTCCTCGAGCGACAGCCCGCTGTTGTACACCGCCGTAGCGGTGTCGACGCCGAGGTAGCGCAGGTGCCAGGGCTCCCAGATGTATCCGGTCACCCCCTCTTTACCCTGCGGGTAGCGCACGATGAAACCGAACCGGTGCGCGTTTGCGGCGACCCATTGGCCCTCGGGCGTGTATCCGAACGCTTCCGTGATGGTGTTCAGATCAAACGCGAGGCCCGACTGGTGCTCACTGTGCCCGGGCCGCGCTGAGTACCGGTCGGCAGCAGCCGTACCGTCGCGGGAGGCGTAGCTGTTGTAGACCTTGACCTGTGTCGCATAGGAGCGGAACCCGCTCGCAATCCAGAGGTTGTACCCGAGCGATGCAGCTTCGGCACGCATCCGCTCGAACGCGGCGAGTGTGTCGCCAGTCAGTCCGTTCCCGTACCAGCTGGGCAGGCGATAAGTCTTGTTGGCGATGAGGATGCCGTTGATATACGTCGGTTGGACGTCGTCGTCTCCACCGCCGCTGTTGCCCCGCGCCTGCGCAGCCTCAGCTGCGGCTTGCGAGTCCTGGACCGCGGTCCATGATTGCTGGTACGCGCCGATCCGCTGCGACGCGCTACCAGCCGCGGAGTCGCCGAGCGCGGCGACCGCGGCAGCGTACGCATCCTTGGTCTCCTGCGAGGCAAGACTCGGCACCTCGACCGCTGCGCCGTGAGCTGCTGCCGACGCAACGACGGCGTCGATGTCGGCCAACGCCGCGGTGGTGGCGGCTTCAAGCTCCGAGGTCGACTGCTCAGATGTGTCGGCAGTCTCCGTCAGGTGGGCCGCATCCTCGGTGAGCGATTGTGCCTGCGCGAGCTGCGCCTCTCGGCCCTCGGGTACGTCTGGTGTCGAGCGCGGGTCGGGCGCGGTTGTCGTAGCCGTCACCTCACCCGGCGAGGCGATTGTCAGCAGCCCCGCCGCAACTAATGCATCCAACGACGCCCGCAGCGTGTCGAGGGTCGCAGAATCCTGCAGCATCTCGGGGTCGGTGACCTCGATAACCGTCGACGCCTCAGCTGCCGCAGCGATGGCATCCGTCTGGGCCGCGCTGAACGCAGCGGCAGAGTGGTCGACCGCAGCTCCGGAGACTACCCACGCAGTGAGTGCGTCATCGAACGCGGTGCGGGCCTTGGCGTTGTCGGTCGTGATCGTCCCGACGACGCCGGCCGTCGTGAACACCGCCGCGAACCCGAGGAACGTCCGGCGCGCGATCGCGCGGTCTTTGCGGCTTGCCCCCATGCAGACAAGGGTAGTGCGCGCGAGAACGGGTAGCGTGAACACGTGAGTTCGGCAGGTCGCCATCGATTCCATGCGGTACGCCGCGGAGAAGACGCGCGCATGCTCACGCCCGTGACGCACGCGGGGATCGCGGCAGCAGCCGTGGCCTGCTTCGTGCTGGGAGCTCTCGTCCTCGCACCGGCGGCGGACGCCACGAGCTCGCCCTCCGGTGCCACGCAAGCGCCGGCAGGTGATGTTGTCGTCGTCGCCGGCACAGCCGAGAGCGTCGCCGCTCGAGCCACCGCGGCCGTTGCGGCGATGAGTCTCAGCGAGCGCGCCGCGAGCGTGATCATGGGGCACATCTCGACAACCGACCCCGGCGTGCTTCGCGACTACATGTCGAGTACTGGCGTCGGCGGTTTCATCCTCATGGGTGCGAACATCCCGGGATCCGAAGACCGGTTGCGCGAGATCACTGCGGCCCTCACGGTAGACCCGGCGGTTCCGCCGCTGCTGGGCATCGACCAGGAGGGCGGCGACGTGTCTCGCCTTCCGTGGGACGATTTTCCGTCGTCGATCACACTCAAGAATGAGCCGCCGGAGGCTACCGAACTCGCTTTCGCCGGAAGAGGTGCACTCGTCCAGCGCGCGGGCATCTCGGTGAACTTCGGCATCGTTGCCGACATCACCGACGACACGAGCATGTTCATCTACCGCCGGGCGCTCGGGACAACGCCCGAGAATGGTGCCTCACACGTTGCTGCTGCGGTGGTCGGCGAGGAACCCGAGGCCCTGTCGACCCTCAAGCATTTTCCGGGCCATGGCGCTGCCCCGGGCGACTCGCACCGCGGCATCCCGTCAACGACAGAGACCTACGACCAGTGGCGTCAAACGGATGCCGTCCCCTTCGCGGCTGGCATCGAGGCCGGTGCTCCGCTACTCATGTTCGGGCACCTCGCGTACACATCGATCGACGAGAAGCCCGCGACCCTGTCGAGCGAGTGGCACCGCATCGCGCGGGAGGAGCTCGGCTTCGACGGCGTCGCGATCACCGATGACCTCGGGATGCTCGAAGCGTCGGGCCTCCGCGAATACCAGGATCCCGTTTCCAACGCCGTCGCTGCCCTCGCCGCGGGCAACGACATGCTGCTGTCGGTGTTGGGAACGAACTCTCAGACCGCGGCAGAGCTGACGGCGGGCATCGTCGCCGCCGTTGAGTCCGGCGCCCTTCCCGCGGAGCGCCTCGACCAAGCCGCGGTGCGAGTAATGACGCTGCGGCTGCAGACTGCAGGTGCCGGTCGCGGTCTCGTGCCCTGCTCGTCCTGCGCGCCTGCGGCCTGATCCCGCTCGTCAGGGGAGCGGCGGTCCTGGCACGGGCTCGATCAGCGCGGGTGAGTTGTTCCGGACGTTCCCGACGTCTGAGCTGACCGGATACACCTCCAGGGTGTCGGCAACCATCTCGGCAGCGTCGACGGCGGCATCCAGGATGTCTCGCGGGTAGTCGAGAGTGGGGTCGAGCCAGGCGTCAGCGTGATCGGGATCCATGAAGACAGGCATCCTGTCGTGGAGCGATCCGAGTCCACCGGAGGACGCACGCGTGAGGATCGTGAACGAGAGCACCCACCGGTGGTCAGCATCCTCGGGCTTCGACGGGTCTTTCCACCATTCATAGAGCCCGGCGAAGAGCAGAGGTTCGTCGTCGGCAGGATGGATGAAATACGGCGTCTTGCCGGCATCCGTGCGATGCCATTCGTAGTAGCCGGTCACGGGGACGATCGCGCGCCGCTTCTCGAGTGCGGCGCGGAACATCGGCTTGTCTTCGAGCTCCTCGGAGCGAGCGTTGAAGGCTCGTGCCCCGATCGAGAGGTCTTTCGCCCAGCCGGGGACCAGGCCCCAGCGTGCGCCTTCCAGCCGCCGTACCGGGGGTTCGGTCTTCGCGGAATCGAGCACGATCGCAGCCCTGTCGGTCGGCGCGACATTGAACGACGGTCCGGGCAGGTCATCGCCGACGAGGTCGACGCGAAGCATCCCCACGAGCTCGGTTCCAACACTTGCCACGACGAACCGTCCGCACATGCGGCAAGACTACGCGGGGGATACCCCAGCGGCCTGGAGTCGGTCGAGCAGGCCCGCGCCATCGGATGCCGTCACCCACGGCACTTCGGCTGCCGAGTGGTCGTTCACTGCGGTTCGGCCGCCAGCGAGCACGGCCTCAGCAGGGGAGAGGCGGCGGATCGCGACAGCCGCCACGTGTCCGGGGTTCTCGCTGGCGAAGGCCGTGTAGATCGCGTCGTCGTGCTGACCGTCATCACCCACGAGCAACCAGCGGATGTCGGGGAACTCCTCGGCGAGGCGTTGCAGACTGTGCTCTTTGTGGGCTCGTCCGCTGCGGAACCAGCGGTCATGGGTGGGACCCCAGTCGGTGAGCAGGAGCGCTCCGGGCGGGAAAAGGTGGCGTCGCATGAACCGCACCAGCGTCGGTGCGACGTTCCATGCCCCTGTCGACAAGTACACGACAGGACAGCCCGGATTCTCGCGCGCAAGCCGCTCGAGAAGCACAGCCATCCCGGGCACCGGCTGCCTGGCGTGTTCGTCGACGACAAACGAGTTCCACGCCGCCAGCAGCGGACGCGGGAGCGCTGTCACCATGACGGTGTCGTCGACATCCGAGACAATGCCGAAGCGCGCATCCGGTGCGACGACGAAAACGCGTGATTCAACGGGGGCGCTGCCTTCAACGGTCATCGTGAACGTCTGCCACCCGGGCGACAGGGCGGCATCCAGCACGACATCCACGACACCGCCGCGGTCCGCGTTCACGGTATGCGTCTGGCCGGCTACGGTGACGTCCACACGAGCGAAGCCGACCGGAACGGCGAGGAAGCTCCGCCATCCGCGCACTGATGCGTACTCCCCGCCGCCGCGCGGCTTACGTGGCGGGACGATCAACACGCGTCCAAGAACCCGGATCCAGCCATCGCCGCCATACCCCGCAAACGGGGTCACCGTGGGCTTGAGGCCGCGCGCGCGGGCGCGTCGCTCCCGCCAGGTGTGAAAGCGTCGCTCAAGTCGTGCGAGCCACAGGATCTTGGGGGGCGCGGGGGTTTCCTCCGGTCCGGGCACCCGTTCAGTCTGTCATGCCATCGAGGCTCGGGTTTCGTGGGGCATCTTCCGACGGAGTGCGCTCGTCATCGGCATCCATGTGCCGCCGCTCGATGCGGTGCAGCACCTTCTTGCCTAGGTAGATCGCCAGGATGAACAGCGCGATAGCGGCGACGAAGATGTATCCGGCGTAGTGGGCGCTGTCGGCGAGGTCGCGGTAGGTTCCCGCTGCGGCCGACGCAACCGAGACGTAGATCGTCGCCCACAGGATGCAGGCAGGCGCTGTCCACGCGAGGAACCGCCGGTACGCGAAGCCGGTCATCCCGACGGTCAACGGCACCAGGGAATGCAAGACCGGCAGGAATCGGCTCAGGAAGATCGCGATCCCGCCACGCCGGTTGACGTACAGCTCGGCCCTGATCCACGAACGCTCACCGATGCGGGCACCGAGGCGTGAGTATCGGATGCGCGGGCCGAGGAATCGTCCCAGCCAGAAACCGATGCTTTCGCCGATAAGCGCGCCGATCACGACCGCGACCCCCAGTGCCACCCCCTCCCAGGGGCTGCCGACAGCGGTGCCGGCGATGATCACAATCGTGTCGCCGGGAACCACGAGTCCGACCAGGACACTGGTCTCGAGCATGATGGCAAGACCTGCGACGAGGGTGCGCACGACCGGATCGACTGCTTGCACCGTATCCAGCAGCCACGTGAGCCACTCGTTCATCCTTGAAGCGTAGAGCCGCCGACAGCGTTTAGCCTGTGAGGCGTGACCACGCCGCCGTCGAACGTTCAGCTAGCGGCGTGGCGTGAACCCGAGCAGGTCTTCTGCGGATGGGCGCATCGGTACGAAAACGCGTTCTGGCTGGATGCCGGCCCCGGCGCGACCTCCGGGCGGAGCTGGGTCGGCATCGGTGAGCCCGTCGCTTCGGATGCTGTCGAGCGGGTGGTCTTGCGGGGGAGTGCTGCCGAGGACGACTCGCGCTCGGATGAGCGTGGCCCGCGGCCCGGGGCATGGGTTGGCTGGTTCGACTACGACGCCGGTGCGCGGCGGGCGGGGGCGCCGTCGTTCCCGGACTCGGGCGGCGACGCCCGATGGATGCAGGTGCGCGTTGTCGTCGAGTTCGACCATGCGGCATCCATCGCGACAGTGTTTGCGGCGGGTGGCGCTGGAGAGCTCGCTGCCGAACTCCTGGACCTCCAGCATCCGGGTGAGATTCCGCAGCCGACGCCGGTCGTCTCGTCGGCACGACACGACGCGACAACCTACGCGGCCCTGATCGAGCAGTGCCGCGAGCAGATCCGCCTGGGCAACGCGTACCAGCTGTGTCTCACGACGCGATTCGAGGTGGAAGGCGTCGACGATGCTCTCGCTGCCTACCGGCGCCTGCGACGTGGCGTCAGCGCTCACCACGGCGGCTTCGTGCGGATCGCGGACCGAGCGCTCCTGAGCGCGAGTCCCGAGCAGTTTCTCGAGGTCGACCGCGGCCGCATCCGGACTCTCCCGATCAAGGGAACCCGTCCCCGCTCGGCTGACGCGGAAGTCGATGCCGAACTCGCCGAAGATCTGCGCACGGATGTCAAAGAGCGGGCCGAGAACGTCATGATCGTCGATTTGATGCGCAACGACCTCTCGCGCATCTGCCAGACCGGCACCGTCACTGTCGAGCGACTCTTCGACGTCGAGTCCTATCCAGCCGTGCATCAACTCGTGAGCACGGTTGCGGGCGACCTCCTCCCCGGACTCGAGGTGGGCGAGCTTCTCGGCGCGACATTTCCTGCCGGCAGCATGACGGGCGCGCCGAAGCTCTCGGCGATGTCGATCCTGCACCGACTCGAGGGTGCGCCGCGGGGTCTCTTCGCCGGATGCTTCGGTTGGATCTCGCCCCAGGGAGACCTGGATCTGGCGATGGTCATACGCTCGATCGTCATCGAGCAGGATCACGCCTATGTCGGCGCTGGCGGCGGTATCACCTGGCTCTCGCAGGCATCGTCGGAAGTCGCGGAGGTCGTCGTGAAAGCGCGCGGACCACTCGCCGCTCTCGGCGCATCAGTCCCGCCGAGCTGGGCGACAGCGGCCCCGGGCGCGTGATTCCAGGCATCCGGTAGCCTGGATGGTGCGCTTTCGCGCGTCTTCCCTGCATCCCGATTGGTACCCGTTACGTGAGTCAGATGGCCCCTACCGACACCGTTGCCGCCCACGGTCCCGAAGGCGGGTATGACCCGCAAGCGGTCCAGGCCAAGTGGCAGGAGCGCTGGGCGGCCGCCGATCCGTTCCGCGCGGGCGGGACCGATGACACGCGTCCACGCAAGTACGTGCTCGCGATGTTCCCGTATCCGTCGGGCGACCTGCACATGGGGCACGCCGAGAACTATCTGTACTCGGACATCGTCGCCCGTAGCTGGCGGCACCGCGGCTACAACGTGCTCAACCCGATCGGCTGGGACTCGTTCGGCCTGCCGGCCGAGAACGCCGCGATCAAGCGCGGGGCCGACCCACGCGAGTGGACCTACGCCAACATCGACCAGCAGAAGGCGGGCTTCCGTTCTTACGGGGTCTCGTTCGACTGGAACCGGGTGCTGCACACCAGCGACCCCGAGTACTACCAGTGGAACCAATGGCTTTTCCAGCGACTGTTCGAGCGCGGCCTGGCGTATCGCAAGGAGAGCCCGGTCAACTGGTGCCCGGTCGACCAGACGGTGCTGGCCAACGAGCAGGTCGTCGACGGCCACTGCGAGCGCTGTGGCGCCGAGGTCATCAAGAAGAAGCTCACGCAGTGGTACTTCCGCATCACCGACTACGCCGATCGGCTGCTCGACGACCTGAACCAGCTCGAAGGCTTCTGGCCCCACAAGGTCCTCCAGATGCAGCGCAACTGGATCGGTCGCTCGGTCGGAGCCGACATCGACTTCGAGATCGAGGGCCGCGACGAGAAGGTCACCGTCTTCTCCACCCGCCCCGACACGCTGTACGGAGCAACGTTCATGGTGGTCGCTCCCGACAGTGATCTGGCTGCTGAGCTGGCATCCGGCTCGACGCCAGAAGTCCAGAGCGCGTTCCAGGACTACCTCGAGACGGTGCAGAAACAGACCGAGATCGAGCGCCAGAACACCGATCGCCCGAAGACCGGGGTGTTCCTCGACCGCTACGCCGTCAATCCGATCAACGGAGAGCGCCTGCCGATCTGGGCAGCCGACTACGTGCTCGCCGACTACGGCCACGGCGCGGTCATGGCAGTGCCCGCACATGATCAGCGTGACCTCGACTTTGCGCGCGAGTTCGGTCTGCCCATCCGCGTTGTTGTGGACACGACCGCACCCGCCACGGGTGCCATCCCGGTCATCGGGGAGGACGGTCCGCTCTCGGAGGATGCCGATGACATCGAGTCCATCGATCCCGCAAAGACGGGGGTGGCGCTCACCGGTGAAGGACGTCTGATCAACTCCGGGTCGCTGGATGGCCTGAGCAAGCGGAACGCCATCGCGCGGATCACCGAGATTCTTGAGACTGCGGGCACGGGGCGCGCCTCGAAGTCGTATCGCCTCCGCGACTGGCTCATCTCTCGCCAGCGCTTCTGGGGTACGCCGATCCCGATGGTGCACACCGAGGACGGTCGTATCGTCCCGGTCCCCGAGGACGAGCTGCCCGTCAGGCTCCCCGACGCTCACGGCCTCGACCTGGCGCCCAAGGGTACGTCCCCGCTCGGGGGCGCTTCCGAGTGGATGGCTACCACCGACCCTGAGACCGGTGATCCAGCCCTTCGCGACCCCGACACGATGGACACGTTCGTCGACAGCTCGTGGTACTTCCTGCGCTTCCTGTCACCGGGCAACGACTCGGTTGCTTTCGACCCCGCAGAGGCGCAGCGCTGGGCGCCGGTGGACTTCTACATCGGGGGTGTGGAGCACGCCATCCTGCACCTGCTGTACGCGCGCTTCATCACCAAGGTCCTGTTCGACATGGGACTCGTCGACTTCACCGAGCCGTTCTCGAGCCTGATCAATCAGGGCATGGTGATTCTCGGCGGCTCCAAGATGTCCAAGAGCAAGGGCAACCTCGTGCTCTTCCACGAGGAGCTCGCGACGCACGGTGCCGATGCGCTGCGCGTGGCTCTTGCCTTCGCGGGCCCCGTCGAGGACGACAAAGACTGGGCCGATGTCTCCACGACGGGTGCGCAGAAGTTCCTCTCTCGCGCGTGGCGCATCGCGCAAGAGGTCACGAGCGAGCCGGATGTCGTCTGGGCGGAGGGTGATGTCGCGTTGCGCCGAATCACCCACCGCCTCTGGGCGGAGGCTCCGGGCCTCGTCGAGCAGACGAAGTTCAATGTCGTCGTTGCGCGGCTGATGGAGCTGGTCAACGCGATCCGCAGAACCATCGACACCGGTGCGGGCCCCGCAGACCCGGCGGTGCGGGAAGCAGCCGAGGCTGTGGCGATGATCCTCGACCTGTTCGCCCCGCACACGGCAGAGGAGATGTGGGAAGCGCTCGGCTACGAGCCGTTCGTCGGGCTCGTCGGGTGGCGTCAGGCCGATCCGACGCTGCTGGTCGAAGACACGGTCACGGCGGTCGTGCAGATCGACGGCAAGGTACGTGCGACGCTCGAGGTCTCTGCCAAGATCGACGGCGCCGACCTGGAGGCTCTCGCTCGCGCCGACGAACGGGTGCTCCGCTCGCTCGCCGGACGCGACATCACACGGGCCATCGTTCGCGCTCCGAAGGTCGTCAGCTTCAGCACGAGCTGACGCCTTCCTCCCCACGGGAGGTCTGCGAGAGCTTCTGCACCGCTTCGGTCCCCCCGTCGCTCGGTGACTGAGTCATCGCCATAGCGTCGCGATGTGGGTGGGCTTGCGCGCGAGGAGCGACGTCGCTGGGGCGTCGGTGCTGTCGTCATTCTGGCCCATGGCGCTCTTGCGATCGCGGTGATCGTGGGGATCGTTCGGGGTGCCGGATCCGCTCAGTCATTGGCCCCAGCGCCGGTGACGGTGGCCACGGCGTCCACCTCGCTCTATGTCCACGTCTCGGGAGCTGTGAACGCTCCAGGGCTGTACGTTCTGCACGCCGATGCGAGGGTCGTCGATGCGGTGGCTGCGGCAGGAGGACTCGCCGAGGATGCCGAGGCTGCCGGGGTCAATCTTGCGCGCCCCGTATCGGATGGGGAGCAGGTGATCGTGCCGCGCGTGGGGGAGGCACCGGCAGCTGGACCTGCCGGTGTCACGGCCGACGGCCGGGTGAACCTGAACAGCGCGGATGAAGGAGCGCTCGACACGCTCCCGGGCGTGGGGCCAGCCATTGCCGGACGGATCATCGAGTGGCGGGAGGCGAACGGGCGGTTCGCGAGCGTCGATGATCTGTTGTCGGTCTCCGGGATCGGACCCAAGATGCTCGAGTCCCTTCGTGATCTCGTCACGGTGTGAGCGGGCCGCCCTGTGCTGAGCGGAGGGCGGCGATGGCGTGCCGCGCGGCTCGTGCCGGCCGCGGTGGTGGCATGGGCGACGGCTTTCGTGCTGGTGAACGCTCCTGCGCTCGCGCCGATGGCGGTCATGGCCCTGGCGGCGGCCGGCGTCGGTGGGGGAGTTGTGCTCGGTGCGATCTCGCGACCGCGCTCCTCGACCGCGGCGTCGGAGGCTGGCGGCGTGTATCGGCGCTCCCTTGCGACGGCAGGCGTCTTGTCTGTTGTCGTTGTGGCGCTGGCGGCGGCAGCTGGGGTCGGCATCCATGTTGCGTTGGCGCAGCCGGGGCGGGATGCCGCGCTCGAAGCCTTCGGAAGCGGCTCGCGTGTCGTCGAGGTCGAGGCGATCGTCAGCGGCAAGGTCGAGCCGCGCGCGGGCGGCCAGCGCGCGTTCGATGCGTCGATCCGACTCATCGGGGCTGATGGAGGTGCGATCTCCGGCTGGACTGACGCGGCAGTACGCGTGTCGGGCGAGCAGGTCAGCAGCGGGCTGGATGTGGGCGCACGTGCACGGATGAATGGAACGAGCAGGCCGGCGTATCCGGGAGATCGTGCCGTTGTTCAGATCCTGGCGCACGAGATAGAGGTCGTCGAACCACCCACCGGCATCCTGCGCATCGCAGCCGACCTCCGGCAGTCGCTGGTCCGAGCCGCCGCGGGTCTGCCCGGCGGCGGGGGAGAGCTCGTTCCTGGACTCGCGGTGGGTGATACCTCAGCGGTCAGCTCCCAGACGGATGCCGACATGAAGGCATCCTCGCTATCCCACCTCACCGCAGTGTCGGGCGCAAACTGTGCGCTCGTCGTGGGGATCGCATTCGTCGTTGCGGCTGGACTCGGGGCTGGGCGCCGGGTCCGCGTCGTTTCCGGTCTCGGTGCGCTTGTCGGCTTCGTCATCCTCGTCACGCCCGAGCCCAGCGTCGTCCGCGCCGCGATGATGGCAGGAATCGCCATGCTCGCGGTCCTGCTCGGTCGCGCTGGCGCGGGGGTCGCGCTGCTGAGCGCGGCCGTGGTCCTGCTCCTGCTCTTCGACCCCTGGTTGGCGGGCTCACTGGGGTTCGCGCTTTCCGTGGCTGCCACGGCGGCGCTTCTGACGCTGGCCCGACCGCTTGCATCGGGGCTGACGCGTGCGATGCCGGCGCCGCTGGCGCTTGCCCTCTCCGTGCCGCTTGCCGCCCAGCTGGCGTGCGGACCGCTGCTGGTGCTGATCGACCCAACGGTGCCCCTCTGGGGTGTGCCGGCGAACCTTCTCGCCGCGCCCGCCGCCCCCGCAGCGACGGTGCTGGGGCTTGCCGCGTGCCTGGCCGCGCCGTTCCCGGTGCTGCAGAGCGGCCTGGCAGCACTCGCGTGGCTCCCGGCAGCCTGGATCGCCGGGATCGCGGATGTCGCGAGCGGGTTGCCCTTCGCACGCGTTCCTTGGGTGAGCGGACTCGTGGGCGCTCTCTCACTCGCTGTGGTGGGCGGACTCGTCGCCCTCGCGCTCGGCCTACCCGCACAGAGCCCCCGGTCCGCCCGCATCCGTCGTGGCTCGGCGCTGCTGCTCGCAGCTCTCGTCACCGTCTGGACCTCCACGACCGTTGTCACCACGATCACGCAGCGGTGGGGCATCCCCGGCGAGTGGTCGATTCTGATGTGTGATGTGGGCCAGGGAGACGCGGTGCTCGTGCGCAGCGAGGGCGCGACGGCGCTCATCGACACGGGTCACGACCCCGCGCTGGTGAGCGCATGCCTCGACCGGGTCGGCGTCACACGCCTCGACTTGCTCGTCCTGACGCACTTCGACAAAGACCACGTCGGCGGCACCGAGGCGGTGATCGGGCGCGCCGAAACCGTGCTGCACGGTCCGACCGACGGAAGCGCCGACGAACGGCTCCTGGAAGAGCTCGCGGCCGCTGGAGCGCAGGTGGTGTCGGCTCAGGAGGGGATGACGGGAACGCTCGGTGGCGCCCACTGGAGCGTGCTCTGGCCGCGTGCCACGGCGCTGTTCGCTGCGGGTAATGACTCGTCGGTGACCGTGAGTATCGAAGGCGGTGGCGTCCCACGATCGCTCTTCCTGGGCGATCTTTCGGCGGATCCGCAGCGGATGCTGCGCGCGAGTGTCAGCGGCGTCGTTGAGGTCGTCAAGGTGTCCCACCACGGCAGCGCTGATCAGGATCCTGGTCTCTACGAGCAGATCGCGCCGCGCGTCGCGCTCATCGGGGTGGGAGCCGACAACACCTACGGTCACCCCACCACGACGACGATCGCAATGCTGCAGGGCAGTGCCGTCGGGCGCGCCGACCAGGACGGGATCGTGGCGGTCGTCGGAGAGGGCGACACCCTCGCTCTATGGCGGGAGCGGGCGGCGTCTGTCGTGGGTGGCGGCTAGGCTTTCGGCATGGCTGCACCCCGTCGCTCGAGTTCCTCGAAGTCGGCGATCCGGCAGGTACCGTGGCGTGATCCGCGTCCTGCTCCCATCGTGCTGGTCTCGGGTCCCGAAGACGTCTGCGCAGAGCGTGCGATTGCGGGTCTGCGTGACTACGTCCGCGCAGAGGACCCCGCCGTCGAGGTGACTGATCTGCGTGCCGACGACTACGTGGCGGGAACGCTGCTCACCGTCACGTCGCCGTCGCTGTTCGGTGAGCCTCGGCTCGTGCGCGTCTTCGGAGTCGAGAAGGCATCCGACTCGTTCCTCACCGAAGCCGTGGCCTACCTCGAGTCGCCCCAGGAAGGCGCAACCGTCGTTTTGCGCCACACGGGCGCGAGCGTGCGAGGCAAGAAGCTGCTCGACGCGATCCGGAGCGGAAAGGCTGATGCTGTCGAGATCGCCTGCCCCGCGGTCAAGCGCGATAGCGACCGCTACGACTTCGCCGCTGCCGAGTTCTCTTCCGCGAACAAGCGGATCGCGCCTGCCGCCCTCCGTGCGCTCGTCTCGGCGTTCTCCGACGACCTCACCGAGCTCGCCGCGGCATGCCAGCAACTCATCGCGGATGTCGATGGTGATGTGACCGACGAGATCGTGCGGCGCTATTACGGCGGACGCGTCGAAACGACAGCCTTTGCCGTGGCAGACACCGCCATCGCGGGACGCTACGGCGAGGCGCTCATTACGCTGCGGCACGCTTTGGCCAGCGGAGCTGACCCGGTGCCGCTTGTCGCGGCGATCGCGTCGAAGCTGCGGACGATGGCGCGTGTTGCCGGCCTGCGCGAGTCCTCTGCCGCGATCGCGGCCCGGATCGGGGTGAAGGACTGGCAGGTTGACCGTGCCCGCCGGGATCTCACCGGCTGGAACGAGGAATCTCTGGGCCGAGCCATCCAAGCTGCGGCGCGAGCGGATGCCGAGGTCAAGGGTGCCTCGCGTGACCCGATCTTCGCTCTCGAGCGACTCGTCACCGTGGTCGCGACGCGCAGCGAGTTCGGGAGCTGACGTCCAGAACGACAAAGCCCGCCCCGAAGGGCGGGCTTTGCATGAAGCGTGAGGCTTAGAGAGCCGCGACCTGCTTCGAGATCGCCGACTTGCGGTTTGCAGCCTGGTTGGCGTGGATGACGCCCTTGCTGACTGCCTTGTCGAGCTTCTTGGTCGCCGTGGCCAGAGCCTTCTCGGCGGCGGCCTTGTCGCCGGCGGCGATGGCCTCGCGGGTGCGACGCACCTCGGTCTTCAGAGCGCTCTTGACTGCCTTGTTGCGCTCGTGAGCCTTCTCGTTGGTCTTGTTGCGCTTGATCTGCGACTTGATGTTCGCCACGTGGAGACGTTCTTTCGTTCGAGTGATGGATGGACTGCCGGCGACGAGAGAGGGGCGTCCACCAGCGATCGTGAGGGTAAAACCCACACACAAGCCAATCAGCGAGTCTACCAGGTCTGTTCGAGGGTCGTGAGCGCGAGGTTCAGGACCGCGTTGAACACTCGAGGACGCATGGCCGTAACCAAGTGACTCGTCCGCGGCACAACGATCAGTTCGGCATCCGGTGCGACCCGCGTGAACAGCCGCTCGTTGACCCGCAGCTGGTCGAACTGGCCGTTCACGAACCACAGTGGGACCTCGATCCGGCCGAGGGCCGACAGCAGGTCCAGCACCGACAAACTGCGAAGTGCCGTGTCTTGCGCGTCGAGCGCATAGCCCCCAGCGCCGAAGTCCGCCCGTGTCTCTGGTGGCAGCGTGGCATCCAGCACCCGTTCACTGAGCCACGCTCCGCGGTTCGGGAGCGAGTCGAACCCGCGGGCGAGAAGTCGATAGGTCTGCAGTGCGGCACCGCGCGGAATGGCCGTGCATGATGCGGCAATCAGGCCGGCGATCGGAGGGGCATCCTCTTGCCCGGCGTACTCGATCGAGAGCAGTCCGCCCATCGAGTGGGCGACCAGCAGGACGGTGCCGTGTTCCTCCGCGGCACGGCGCACGGCCTCATCGATCGTTGCGAACGCACCGTCGAGCAAGAACGTCTCGTTCATCCGCGACCCGTGCCCGGGGAGGTCGACGGCTGTCACGGGGTTACCGCGCTCGATCAGGTACTGCTCTTGCGCCCGCCACATCGTGCGGGAGGTGCGGATGCCGTGAACGAGAACCACCGCGACCGCCATGTCGGTAGAGTAGCCCGCCGTCGCCGTGAGGCAAGGGGGATGCGACAGTGCGCACGCCGGTAGAATCGTGCGGATATGTCCCCCCGTGCCTCTACGCCGCTGCAGCCGGCAGCTACGCCGCCCGCGCAGATCCGCAACTTCTGCATCATCGCGCACATCGACCACGGCAAGTCCACCCTGGCCGACCGCATGCTGCAGATCACGGGCGTCGTCTCTGATCGCGACATGCGTGCGCAGTACCTCGACCGCATGGACATCGAGCGCGAGCGCGGAATCACCATCAAGAGCCAGGCGGTGCGGATGCCCTGGCAGACGGATGCCGGCACCTTCGCCCTCAACATGATCGACACTCCTGGTCACGTGGACTTCACCTACGAGGTGTCGCGCTCGCTCGCGGCGTGCGAAGGCGCGGTCCTGCTCGTGGATGCCGCGCAGGGGATCGAAGCGCAGACGCTTGCGAATCTCTACCTGGCGCTCGAGAACGACCTGCACATCATCCCGGTGCTCAACAAGATCGATCTACCCGCCGCGGACCCCGAGAAGTACGCGGCTGAACTCGCGAGCCTCATCGGCGGCGATCCGGCCGATGTGCTGCGAGTCAGTGGCAAGACCGGGCAGGGCGTGGAGGAGCTTCTCGACAGAATCGTCGCTGAGATCCCAGCCCCCACCGGTGACGCTGACGCGCCGGCCCGCGCAATGATTTTCGACTCCGTCTACGACGCCTACCGCGGCGTCGTGACCTACGTGCGGATGGTGGACGGCAAGCTCGAACCGCGCGAGCGCATCCAGATGATGTCGACCCGGGCAACGCACGATCTTCTGGAGATCGGAGTCTCCAGTCCCGAACCGACCCCGACCAAGGGCCTCGGCGTCGGCGAAGTGGGGTATCTGATCACCGGCGTGAAGGACGTGCGCCAGTCGAAGGTCGGCGACACGATCACGAACCAGCGCAAGCCGGCATCCGATGCCCTTCCGGGCTACACCGACCCCAAGCCCATGGTCTTCTCGGGCATCTACCCGATCGACGGCAGCGATTACGCCGATCTGCGCGAAGCGCTCGACAAGCTCAAGCTCTCGGATGCCTCACTGCAGTACGAACCCGAGACCTCGGTTGCGCTGGGCTTCGGCTTCCGCTGCGGGTTCCTCGGGCTCCTGCACCTGGAAATCATCACTGAGCGACTCTCGCGCGAGTTCGACCTCGACCTGATCACCACCGCGCCGTCGGTGACCTACACGGTCACAACCGACACCGGAGAGACTGTCACCGTCACCAACCCCAGTGAATACCCCGACGGTCGGGTTGCCGAGGTGTCGGAACCAGTGGTGAAGGTCGGCATCCTGTTGCCCAAGGATTATGTGGGTACGGTCATGGAGCTGTGCCAGTCCCGACGCGGGTCGCTGCTCGGTATGGACTACCTGAGCGAGGACCGCGTAGAGCTGCGCTACAACATGCCGCTCGGTGAGATCGTCTTCGACTTCTTCGATCAGCTCAAGTCCAAGACGCAGGGTTACGCGAGCCTGGACTACGAGCCGGCTGGGTCGCAGACCGCCGATCTCGTGAAGGTCGACATCCTCTTGCAGGGTGAGAAGGTGGATGCCTTCAGCTCCATCGTCCACCGCGACAAGGCGTATGGGTACGGCACGATGATGACTGAGCGCCTCCGCAAGCTCATCCCGCGCCAGCAGTTCGAAGTGCCCATCCAGGCCGCCATCGGGGCGCGGATCATCGCCCGCGAGAACATCCGCGCGATCCGTAAGGACGTGCTGGCCAAGTGCTATGGCGGTGACATCACCCGCAAGCGCAAGCTGCTCGAAAAGCAGAAAGAGGGCAAGAAGCGCATGAAGATGGTCGGTCGCGTCGAGGTCCCCCAGGAGGCGTTCATCGCAGCGCTCTCGGGGGACGTCGAGGGTAAAGACAAGTAGTCTGATCGCCATGCGCCGCGGAACCTTCCGGGACGAGACCGTCGACTATGCAGCAGTCGGGGCCACACAGGCTACCGACCTCATGCAGTACCCGCCGGAGAAGAGCGTCCCCGCCGAGGAGTCCTGGCGGATCGGTAGCGGTCAGGCACGATTCGAGTCGGCGACCGAGTCGCTCTTGTCATGGGCGCCGCTGCGCGGGGCCGGGTTGTCGTTGGCCGACATCCGTCCGGCATCCGGGTCCGGCTACGCCGGCGTCGCGTACGACTCGGATGGCGCGCCGATAGCGCCGTCGCGACGCGACGCCGAGCAGCGTTTCGACGCCGAGGGCACTCCGTATGTCAGCGCCGGCGCTACAGTGCATGTCACCGGCCGGCTCAGCGGCTACCGCGCGGATGCCGAACTGCGCGTCATTCTGGCCGTCGAAGAACCCCGGCGCACGGCTTATGCGCTCGGCACCGTGGGCGGCTCTGTCGTCAGCGGCGAGGAGCTGTTCCTGGTCGAGTGGCGCGATAACGACGAGGTCTGGTTCACCGTGCGCGCATTTGACCGTCCCGTATCGACGCTGTACCGGCTGGTACCGCGCTTCGTCCGCGGGCGGCGGCGACGGCTCTTCCGGGCCTACCTGACGGCGGTATCGCCGCTGTTCGCTCCCTGATGGGCGCAGCGCTTCCCCTCGGCGATCCCGTTCCGCGCGACGGATCGCTTCCCGGGGCGGTCATCGACCCCACCGCCCCGCTGTCTGCATACGTCCATATTCCGTTCTGCCGCGTCCGCTGCGGCTACTGCGACTTCAACACCTACACGGCCGAGGAGTTGCGTGGCGCGCGCCGCGAGGACTATGCGGGGACGCTGCTTCGAGAGATCGACCTCGCGTCGGGCGTCCTTTCTGCCCATCCGAGGCCACTGAGCACGGTGTTCTTCGGCGGGGGAACGCCGACGCTGCTTCCTGCCCGCGACCTCGCAGTCATTCTGGTAAGCCTGCGGGATCGCTTCGGGCTCGAGCCGGATGCCGAGGTCACCGTGGAGGCGAACCCCGACACTGTCACACCTGAGGTCACCGAGGAACTGGCCGGTGCGGGAGTCACGAGGTTGTCGATCGGGATGCAGTCAGCGGTGCCGGAGGTGCTTCGGACGCTCGACCGGACGCACCGACCCGAAAACGTTGCGACGGCGGTGCGCGCCGCACGAGACAGTGGTCTGGCAGTAAGTGTCGACCTCATCTACGGCGCGCCAGACGAGACCCTCGATCACTGGCGACGCAGCGTCGAGGCCGCCCTTGCGCTGGAGACTGACCACATCTCGGCATATGCGCTGATCGTCGAAGAGGGCACTGCGCTGGAGCGCCGCATCCGACGCGGAGAACTCGCCACACCCGACGACGATCTGCAGGCTGCCATGTACGAGCACGCTGACACAGCGTTCGAGGAGGCCGGCTACGACTGGTACGAGGTGTCCAACTGGGCGAGGACCCCCGCCGACCGTTCGCGGCACAACCTTGCGTACTGGCACGGCCACGACTGGTGGGGTTTCGGTCCTGGCGCCCACAGCCACGTCGGAGGCGTGCGGTTCTGGAATGTCAGGCATCCTGCTGCCTACGCGCAGCGGCTCGCTGCCGGCGATTCACCGGGGGCGGGCTTGGAGGTCCCCGATGAGGAGGCGCGACTGCTCGAGCGCGTGATGCTGCGGGTGCGTACGGTGGAGGGTCTGCCGGTTTCGCAGCTGGCATGGCAGAGCCGACAAGCCGTTGCCGGTCTCGTCGCGGATGGACTCGTCGACGGTCGCGAGGCGGTGCGGGGGACCCTTGTGCTCACTCGTGCCGGGCGACTGCTGGCTGACGCGGTAGTCCGCGCGCTGACCGCGTGATCCAGGGCGTGGGGGAGAGGCATCCGCTAGAATTGGCACTCTGAGGATGTGAGTGCCAGTGCCACGTCGAGCCGCTGTAACGGCCGACGCCGGATGCGGAAGGAGGCGACATGGTCAGCGAGCGTGGGCTTCAGGTCCTGCGGGCTATCGTGCAGGACTACGTCGATACCCGCGAGCCCGTCGGAAGCAAGGCCATCGTCGAGCGTCACGCGTTCGGCGTATCAGCGGCCACGATCCGCAACGACATGGCGCTTCTCGAAGACGAAGAACTCATCGCGGCACCCCATACCTCGTCGGGGCGCGTCCCGACCGACAAGGGCTACCGCGTCTTCGTCGACCACCTCGCCGAGATCCGGCCCCTTTCACCGGCCCAGCGCGCAGCCATCGCGAGCTTCCTGCAGGGGCCCGGAGACCTGGATGACGCTCTGGCGCGAACGGTGCGGGCACTCACACAGCTCACCGGCCAGGTGGCCATCGTGCAGTATCCCTCGTTTGCCAAGGCGACCATCACGCACGTTGAGCTCGTGGCACTTGAGCCCACCCGGGTGCTTGTCATCGTCGTCACCGATACGGGACGTGTGTCACAACGCCTCGCGCTTCTGACCGTGGCCCTCGACGAGTCAGATCTCGCGCGCGTTCGCGCCGAGGTGTCGACACTGCTTGTCGGCCGCAGCGTCCGTCAGGGGGCGAAGCGCGTCGAGGAGCAAGCAGACAGTGACGTGCGCACCGCCCACCAGTCGGCGGTCACCGAGATCCTTCGAGTCGTGCAGGAGGAGCTTGACGAGTTCCGTCAGGATCGGCTCGTGATGGCTGGCGCGGCAAATCTCGCGCGTCGCGAGAGCGACTTCCGCGGAAGCATCTACCCGCTTCTGGAGGCGATCGAAGAGCAGGTGACGATCCTTCGCCTGATGGGGGAGATGGTCGCCGATGACAACGGGCTCGCAGCCAGCATCGGACGTGAGAACGAGGCGTTCGGGCTGTCGGAGGCATCCGTCATCGCAAGTGACTACGATGCGACGGGCGCGCGGGCACGCGTCGGGCTGATGGGCCCGACTCGAATGGACTATCCCAGCAACCTCGCGGCGGTACGTGCAGTAGCGCGCTACCTCACGGGGCTGCTCGCCGAGGACGAAAAGGGCCGATGAGCCCGTACGAACTGCCCGCGACAACACGCGGGATGCAGAAAGGTGACCGTGGCTGACCACTACGAGGTCCTTGGCGTGTCGCGAGACGCGTCGCCCGAAGAGATCAAGAAGGCATATCGCCGCCTGGCCCGAGAGCTTCACCCGGATGTGAACCCGGGGGAGGACGCTGCCGAGCGGTTCAAACTCGTCACGCATGCCTACGACGTGCTCAGTGACCCGCAGCAGCGCCAGCGCTACGACATGGGCGGCGGCCAGAACGGTGGTTTCGGCGGAGCCGGCGACTTCGGTGGCTTCAGCGACATCTTCGAGAGCTTCTTCGGGGGAGGGGGCGCTGCTCGCGGCGGGCGCCCGCGGTCTCGCAAAGAGCGGGGCCAGGATGCGCTGGTTCGCGTCGACCTCGACCTGAAGGATGTCGTATTCGGTGTCCATCGCGACATCGACGTCGACACCGCCGTCATGTGCGAGACCTGCAATGGTTCGTGCACGCAACCCGGAACAACGCCGGTTCGCTGCGATATCTGCCACGGCACGGGCCACATCCAGCGCACCGTACGAAGCCTGCTTGGCAACGTCGTCACCTCCCAGCCGTGCGGCACATGTCAGGGGTACGGCACGACGATCCCGTACCCGTGCGCGACGTGTCAGGGGCAGGGTCGCGTTCGGGCTCGTCGCACCGTGTCGATCGACATTCCGGCCGGTGTTGACACGGGCCTGCGGCTTCAGCTTCCCGGATCGGGCGAAGTCGGACCGGGCGGTGGGACGCGGGGCGACCTGTACATCGAGGTCTCCGTCGCGACGCATCCGGTATTCAGCCGCGAAGGTGACGACCTGCTCGCAACGCTCGAAGTGTCGATGCCGGATGCCGTTCTCGGCGCGGCCACGACGATCGAGGGCCTCGACGGGCCGGTGGACCTCGAGGTGCGTCCAGGAGTCCAGTCGGGCGATGTGCTGACCATCAAGGGTCGAGGCATCACACCGTTGCGCGGCAATCAGCGTGGTGACTTGCGCGTTGGCGTGCACGTGGTCACGCCCACGAAGCTCGACGCCAAGGAACGGGGCCTCATCGAGGAGTTCGCCAAGCGCACGAAGGCTCCCGCGCCTCACCTGGCGGAGTTCCATCAGGGTCTGTTCTCGAAGCTGCGCGATCGGTTCCGGAACGGCTGATCGTGCCGCTTCACTTCGTCGTCGACGAACCGCTGGATGCCGATACCGGCCAGACCGTGACCCTCACCGGCGCTGAGGCGCACCACGCCGCCACGGTTCGTCGGGTCCGCGTCGGAGAAACGGTCACGCTCGGTGACGGAGCAGGAGTGTGGCTCGAAGGCGCGTGCGAGCTCGTCGCAGCCCGCGAGGTCCTGGTTCGCGTCACGAACCGGGAGGAGGTACCGCGTCCATCCGTGCGGATCGAGCTCGTGCAGGCTCTTGCGAAAGGCGACCGCGACGAACTCGCGGTCCAAGCGTCGACCGAACTCGGCGTGGATGTCATCACGCCGTGGCAAGCTGCCCGCAGCGTTTCGCGGTGGGACGCGGCCAAGCGTGAGAAGGGTGTCACGCGCTGGCGTCAGATCGCGCGGGAAGCAGGCAAGCAGGCGCACCGTGCGTGGCTTCCAGAAGTCGGCGGCCCGCTGACGACTGCACAGTTGTGCGAGCGGGCCGCGGCGACCCGGATGCTCGTGTTGGAGCCGACAGCGGCGCTGCGTCTCAGCGAATGGATGCCTGACCCGACCGACTGCCGCGATATCGCTATCGTCGTCGGGCCCGAGGGCGGGATCGACGCAGGCGAGCTGACGTCCCTCGAAGCTGCGGGCGCGACGCTCGTGCGCCTGGGCGAGCATGTATTGCGTACTTCCACAGCGGGACCCGCGGCAATCGCTGTGCTCAGCAGCACGCTCGGCCGGTGGTGATCGTGCAAGTGGTAGCTGGGCCCGCCGGAGAGGCCGTCGGTAGACTGAGCGCATGAGCGAACCCTCCGTCTTCACCCGCATCCTGCGTGGCGAGATTCCCGCAGAGATCCTCAGCGAGACCGAGAACGTGTTCGTCATCCGGGATATCGCTCCGCAGGCGCCGCTGCACCTCTTGGTCATTCCGAAGACCGCCGAATACCGCGATGTCACCGAGCTTGCGGCGGGTGATCCTGCGTTGCTCGCCGAGATGGTGGCGGTGGCGGGGGATGTCGCCGCAGAGCATGGCAGCGGCGATTTCCGACTGGTCTTCAACACCGGTCCCGGCGCGGGGCAGACGGTCTTCCACGTGCATGCCCACGTGCTCGGCGGCGACCTTGCAGAAGGCAGTCTCGGTGGCTGATTCGGACAACAGTGCGGAATCCGGAGATCGCGTCACGGAGCGGTTGTTCGCCGACGGTGTAGCCATGGTCCAGCTTCTCGGGCCCGAAGACAGGCTGCTGCGCGTGGTCGAGCGGGAGCACCCGGATGTCGACGTGCACGTGCGCGGGAACGAGATCACTCTCGCGGGAAGCGCCGCAGCTGTGGCCGCGGCCCGAGAGCTCGTCGAGGAACTCCTGACGATGACGCGCACCGGTCACGATCTCGCGCCAGCTGACGTATCCAGCTCGAACCGTATCCTGCGAAGCGATGGCAACCCACGTCCGTCCGAGGTCCTGGGCGAAGCGATTCTCTCCAGCCGCGGTCGGGTGATTCGTCCGAAGACACTCGGGCAGAAGTCGTACGTGGATGCGATCGAGAACACCACGATCACGTTTGGCATCGGACCGGCGGGTACCGGCAAGACCTATCTGGCGATGGCCAAGGCGGTGCAGGCGCTGCAGCGTAAAGAGGTCAGCCGCATCATCCTGACCCGGCCCGCCGTCGAGGCGGGGGAGCGCCTCGGTTTCCTGCCGGGAACGCTGACGGACAAGATCGACCCGTACCTGCGTCCCCTGTACGACGCGCTGAACGAAATGATGGACCCGGAGATCGTTCCCAAGCTCATGGCGACAGGAACAATCGAGGTCGCGCCACTCGCCTACATGCGCGGGCGCACACTGAACGACTCGTTCGTCGTGCTCGACGAGGCCCAGAACACCACACCGGAACAAATGAAGATGTTCCTGACTCGCCTGGGTTTCAACACGAAGATGGTCGTGACAGGAGACATCACTCAGATCGACCTCCCGCAGGGGGCATCGGGTCTGCGCCTGGTCACGAAGGTGCTGAGCACGATCGACGACATCCACTTCGCGTATCTCACGAGCGACGACGTCGTGCGCCACTCGCTCGTCGGCAGGATCGTCGACGCCTACTCCGAGTACGACGAGCGGCGCCTGTCCGCGAAGCGAGAGCGCGACGAGGCGAGCGAGCTCAGCAATCGTGCCGAGCGCCGCGGGGCAAGCCGGCCCGCCGGACCACGCGATCACATGCCCAAACGAGGACGCCGATGACGATCGAAATCACCAACGAGTCCGGAATCGACGTCGACGAGACGGTCCTTCTTCGGCTCACCGAGAACAACCTCGCTGAGTTGTTCGTCAGCCCGGATGCCGACCTTGCGATCCTCCTGGTCGACGAGGGCGCGATGGAGTCGTTGCACGTCCAGTGGATGGACGAGCCCGGCCCGACGGATGTGCTGAGCTTTCCGATGGACGAACTGCGCCCGGGAACGGAAGATGCGCCGACCCCCGAGGGGCTGCTGGGCGACATCGTCTTGTGTCCGCAGGTCGCTGAGACTCAGGCTCAGGCCGCCGGTCATTCCACGATGGACGAACTGATCCTGCTCACCACGCACGGTCTGCTGCACCTGCTCGGTTTCGATCACGCCGAACCGGCGGAAGAACGTGAGATGTTCGCCCTGCAGCGAGACCTCATCGTCCGATTCCACGCGGCAGAACGCCGTCGTCTCAAGCCGTGACCGCGGCCCTCCTGCTGGCTGCGGCAGCCCTCCTGGTCGCCTTCGGTGGTCTGATGGCGGCGGTGGATGCAGCACTCGGAGTGACCTCCCGCTCAGACCTCGAGGAGATGAGTCAGTCCGGTCGCAATGCCGCGTTCATCCGCGGAATCGCCGATGACCCTGCGGCGCACGCGAACGCCGCGGGCTTCATGCGCGTCCTGTCCGAGACCACCGCGGCGGTGCTCGTAACTGTCGCGCTGACGATCCTGTTCGACAGCATCTGGTGGGCGATGCTCGCTGCCGCGATCATCATGACGGGCATCTCGTTCGTCGTGGTCGGCGCGAGCCCGCGCAGCGTCGGGCGCCTCCACGCCAAGGGGCTCCTCCGGGGCGCTGCACCCGTCATCCGTGCGATGCGCATCGTGCTGGGACCGCTCGCTCACGGTCTCGTCGCGCTGGGCGACCGGGTGACACCCGGTGTCGCCCGTGGATCATCGTTCGCCTCCGAAGAGCAACTGCTGAGCATGGTGGACGAGGCGGCATCGCAGGACCTCATCGAGGAGGACGATCGCGAACTCATCCACTCCGTGTTCGATTTCACCGACACGTACGTGCGGGCGGTCATGATTCCGCGCACAGAGATGGTGACTGTCGACGCTGACACGACGACGAAGGACGCGATGGAGCTGTTCCTCGACAAGGGAGTCTCGCGCGTTCCGGTCGTCGACGACGAAGCCGATGACGTCATCGGGATGCTCTACCTCAAAGACCTCGTGCAGTTCGCGTATCGCGATGAGGCAGGATGGCGCGCTGCTGCGATCTCACAGCTCGCGCGACCTGCCGTGTTCGTCCCCGAGTCCATGCGAGCCGAGACCCTCTTGCAGCAGATGAAGCGCGAGGCCGTGCACGTGTGCGTGGTGGTGGACGAGTACGGCGGGGTCTCGGGCCTCGTGACCCTCGAGGACCTGATCGAGGAGCTGGTGGGCGAGATCGCTGACGAGTTCGACCCGCGGGCCACCGAGATCGCCGAAGTCGCAGAAGGACGCTACCGCGTGAGTGCCCGATTGGGGCTGACGGAGGTCGGGGAGCTCTTCGACCTCGATCTCGAGGACGACGAGGTCGATTCGATCGGGGGACTTCTGGGCAAACAGCTCGGCAAGGTGCCGCAGCCCGGAGCGGTGACGGATTTCGAAGGTCTGCGCATCACCGGCGGCGCTTCCCGCGGCAAGGGTCGCGGCATCTCGACCGTGTTCGTCGAACGCATTCCGCTCGCGACCGACGCGGAAGGCGACGCAGCTGCCGACGACGAGGGCTTGGCTGCGGAATCCGAGCCGTCATCTGAACGGAAGGTGCGCTCGTGAGCGACAGCGATTTCCGATCCGGCTTTGTGACCTTCGTGGGGCGCCCGAATGTCGGCAAGTCCACGCTCATGAATGCGCTCGTTGGCGAGAAGATCGCGATCACCAGCGACAAGCCGCAGACCACCCGGCGAGCCATTCGCGGCATCCTGAACCGCCCCGGCGGGCAGATCGTGATCGTCGACACCCCAGGTCTCCACCGCCCGCGCACGCTCCTCGGTCAGCGCCTGAACGATCTCGTCGAAGAGGTTCTCGGAGACGTTGATGTGATCGCGTTTTGCGCACCAGCGACGGAGAAGGTCGGCCCCGGCGATCGACGGATCGCGGAGTCTCTCGACGGGTACGCGTCGGCGAGGAAGATCGCCCTGGTAACCAAAACGGATGCCGCCTCTCGCGACCAGATCACGGAGCGGCTCATGGAAGTCGACGCGCTGCGTGAGGACTGGGCGGCGGTTATTCCGCTTTCGGCGGTCACAGCGGATCAGCTCGAGGTTCTGGCTGATGAGATCTTGAAACTGCTGCCTGAGGGGCCTGCCCTGTACCCGGACGGCGTCGTTACTGACGAGTCGGACGATGACCGGATCGCCGAGATCATTCGGGAGGCCGCGCTCGATGGCGTCCGTGACGAGTTGCCGCACTCCATCGCCGTGGTCGTGCAGGATGTCGAACCACGTGAGGACTCGGACCTGATCGATGTCTACGCCGACATCGTGGTCGAGCGCGACAGTCAGAAGGCGATCATCATCGGCAAGAAGGGGTCGCGGCTCGCACGCGTCGGTGCGACGGCGCGCGAACAGATCGAGCCGCTCCTCGGATCCCGCGTCTTCCTGTCACTGCACGTCAAGGTCGCCAAGGACTGGCAGCGAGACCCGAAGCAGCTCGGTCGCCTCGGCTTCTGACCCTCACGTGCGGTGCGCCGTTCTCACGCAAGTGAGCGGAGGGCTGACTGGATGATCACGACACCGTCGCCGTACTCGGTGTCCGCGGCATCCTGCAGGCTGCCGTCATCCCAGATCACCTGCGCCCAGACGTAGCCATCCTGCGTCCAGGTCGCGAGCAGAAGATCGCCGAGAGCTGTCGGTAGCTCGCTCGCGATCTCGTCCAGTTCGGCAGCCGGTTTTTCGCCCGGGACTCCTCCCGTCGGGTCCTCTGGGCGAATCGGATCGTAGAGCGCAAGCATGATCGGCGGTTGGGTGGCGGTGAAGACCTCGCCGTCGAACGTTCCGAAGACGGCGTAGGTGCCCCACCGCGTGTCCCCTGACTCCTCGAAGCCGTCGACGCCTTCCCAGCTCCAGTCCTTGACCGGCAGCCCGTCGCACTGCGGCGGGTAGGACTCGGCGATCGGCCCGAGGCAGAGCGTCACGTCTCCGGCGACGTCAAGAACGGTTCCCGTGCCGACCACCTCGCCGTCCGGAGGACTGATCTGCGCAGTCGCCAACGAGCCGCCGGATGCACCGGACCCGCTGGCGCATCCGGCGGTGATCAGCAAGAGCGCTGCCGCGGCGAGCGCGGCGGTACCGAGACGAGTCGAAGTCCTCATACTGAGGTAGTGTCGACCGCGCGGCAAACGTCTCGAAGTCGGTAGAGCAGATTGCTGATAACATCGCCGTGTGCGTGCACTCTCGCTTCTTCTTAGCTGCCGCGGCGGGGCCATCTAGGGCCTACCTCGTCGCGGAGCTTCGTGTCGGCCCGTTCACCTCGAGCCAGAAGCAGGAAGAGCGACACCATGAAGAACACTCAGCAGCCGTCGGGGATGCCGACGCACAAGTACGTTCCCTATCACGAGCAGATCCGCGTGTCGGTTCCCGACCGCACGTGGCCCGACGCGAAGATCACGCAGGCGCCGCGGTGGTGCGCGGTCGACCTGCGCGATGGGAATCAGGCGCTCATCGATCCGATGAGCCCGGAGCGCAAGCGGATCATGTTCGATCTGCTGGTGAAGATGGGCTACAAAGAGATCGAGGTCGGTTTCCCGTCCGCGAGCCAGACCGACTTCGACTTCGTGCGTCACCTGATCGAAGACGATGTGATCCCGGATGACGTCACTATTCAGGTCCTGACGCAGGCCCGTGAACACCTCATCGAGCGCACGTACGAGTCGATCCGCGGCGCGAAGCGCGCGATCGTGCACCTCTACAACTCGACGAGCATCCTGCAGCGTGATGTCGTGTTCCGCACCGACAAGCAGGGGATCATCGACATCGCCCTCGAGGGTGCTCGCCTGTGCCGCAAGTTCGAGGCGACGGTTCCCGATACCGAGGTCTTCTACGAGTACTCGCCCGAGAGCTACACGGGCACCGAGCTCGAGTTCGCGGTGGACGTGTGCAACCAGGTTCTCGAGATCTTCGAGCCGTCGCCCGAGCGCAAGGTCATCATCAATTTGCCGGCGACGGTCGAGATGGCAACGCCGAACGTCTACGCCGACTCCATCGAGTGGATGAGCCGCCACCTGAACCACCGCGAGAACGTCATCATCTCGCTGCATCCGCACAACGACCGTGGCACTGCGATCGCTGCTGCTGAGCTCGGCTATATGGCCGGCGCGGACCGCATCGAGGGATGTCTGTTCGGCAACGGCGAGCGCACCGGCAACGTCGACCTGGTCGCGCTGGGGATCAACCTGCTCACGCAGGGAGTCGACCCTCAGATCGACTTCAGCGACATCGACCAGGTCAAGCGCACCGTCGAGTATTGCAACCAGCTCCCGGTGCACGAGCGCAGTCCCTGGGCCGGTGATCTGGTTTTCACTGCCTTCAGCGGGTCGCACCAGGATGCGATCAAGAAGGGCTTCGAGTCGATGGATGCCGCCGCCGCGGCGCAGGGGGTCTCTGTCGACGAGCTGGTGTGGGCTGTGCCGTATCTGCCGATCGATCCCAAGGATCTCGGCCGCTCCTACGAGGCAGTCATCCGCGTGAACTCCCAGTCCGGCAAGGGTGGCGTTGCCTACCTGTTGAAGACCGACCACGCCTTGGACCTGCCGCGCCGGCTGCAGATCGAGTTCTCGGGCGTCGTGCAGGCAAAGACGGATGCCGAGGGTGGCGAGGTCACGAGCGACCAGATCTGGTCGATCTTCACCGACGAGTACCTGCCGAGTACGGTTGCCGATGAGCGTTGGGGCCGGTTCGAGTTGCTCTCGACGCGCACCGAGAGCGACATGACCGGTGACGTCGTCCTCGACGTGCGGCTGCGTGACGGCGATGCCGAGATCTCGGCTCGCGGAAACGGCAACGGACCAATCGCGGCGTTCCTGTCCGTGCTGCGCGAGCAGGGGTTTGATGTCACCGTCTACGACTACGTCGAGCACGCTCTCAGCGCTGGCGGCGATGCGCAAGCGGCTGCCTACGTCGAACTTCAGGTTGAGGGTGAGCGGCTGTGGGGTGTCGGGATCGACGGTGACATCTCGACGGCGTCGCTGAAGGCGATCGTCTCGGGCGTGAACCGCGCCATTCGCGTCCGCGAGGAGTCCGGAGCTCTCGCCGCGGTCTGACAGCCGAGTGTGCGCGGGGGTTACCGGTCAGCCGGTTGCCCCCGCGTCGCCGTTGTCAGGACTTCCGGCATCACCGACGACGGTGATCGCCGAGGTCTCGACGGCGACCTTCCGGCGGTAGAGGGCACGCTGTTCCGGAAGCGAGATATCGAAAACGACAGCGAGCAGGCGGATGACTGTGGTCACGGCGACAGCCATGATCGCCGCGGCGGTGAGTGGCGCCCCCAGCGAGAACGAGACGGTGAGGACGACGCACCCCGCACCCGCCGCTACCGCGTAGAGCGATCCGACGTGCATGATCGCGACCGGCAGGCCCATGAGCACATCGCGCAGGATGCCGCCACCCACCGCAGCGGCGACGCCAACGAAGATCGCGGGCACTTCCGGTAGGCCGAGATACAGCGCCTTACTTGTGCCGAAGGCTCCGAACAGGCCGATGACGAGAGCGTCGAGCCCGACGATCAGCCAGCTAACGCGCTCGAGGATCGTCGCGAGCAGCATCCCCAGGAGCGCGGCTGCGACTGCCGTGATCAGGTACCAGTTCGACTGCAGCGTCGACGGGGTGACGTTCAGCAGCAGGTCACGGATGAGACCGCCACCCATCCCCATGACGATCCCGATGATCGCGACGCCGAGGAGATCCAGGCGCCGCTGGCCGCGGAATCCCGAGGCGAACAGCGCGCCCTGGAGCCCGCCCAGCGCCACGGCAGAGAGATCTGCCCAGAGCGGGATCACGAAGAGTGGCTCGTTCACCCGTCCATTGTCGCTCGATGCCGGGATAATCGAGGGGTGCCCACCTACCGTGACGAAGTCGTGGTTCTGCGCACCCACAAATTGGGTGAAGCGGACCGGATCGTCACGCTGCTGAGCCGACGCCACGGCAAGGTCCGCGCTGTGGCCAAGGGCGTGCGCCGCACATCGTCGCGGTTCGGCGCTCGTCTCGAGCCCTTCATGGTCGCCGATGTGCTGCTGTATCAGGGGCGCTCGCTCGACATCGTGCAGCAGGCTGACAGCCTCGGAGCCTACGGCGCAGACATCGCGCTGCACTACGACCGGTACACTGCAGCGCACGCGATGGTCGAGGCCGCGGACCGGCTCAGTGAGTCCGAGGCGACGACGCCGCAGTATCTTCTTCTGCTCGGCGGCCTGCGGGCGCTTGCCCGCGGCGAGCACGCATCGCGCAGCATCCTCGACTCGTATCTGCTTCGTGTCATGGCTCTGTCGGGATGGGCGCCCGGGCTTGATGCGTGCGCCCGGTGCGGGCGCGTCGGCGAGCACAGGTCCTTCGTCGCCCAGCTCGGCGGGATGGTGTGTCCCGACTGCTCGCCGGTCGGGTCGGCGCGGGTGGATGCCGAGACTCTCGGGGTGTTGCGTGCGCTCATGACGGGGGAGTGGGACGTCGTGGACGGGGCATCCGCCGGGGCGGGTGGGGCGGCATCCGGCCTGATCGCGGCGTACACCCAGTGGCACCTCGAGCGCGGCATCCGTTCGCTCGAACACCTCGATACCTTTGAGTCGCCCCCACAGCAGACGGCGCCTGTTCAGACGATGGAACCCACTCCATGAGCCCCAAGCCTTACACCCACCGTGACGCCGTGCCCTACCGGCCGATCGATTGGACAGGACTCTACCCACCCGAGTTCCCCAAAGGTTCGGTTCCGAACCATGTCGCCATCGTCATGGACGGAAATGGACGCTGGGCCAACCGACGCGGCCTCACGCGTGTCGAGGGCCACAAGGCCGGCGAAGCTGCCCTCCTCGATGTCGTGGCAGGAGCCATCCAAGCCGGCGTCAAACATCTGTCGGTGTATGCCTTCTCGACCGAGAACTGGTCGCGCTCACCCGACGAAGTCCGCTTCCTCATGGGGTTCAACCGCGACGTGCTGCACCGCCGTCGCGACCAGCTGAACGAATGGGGCGTCAGGGTGCGGTGGGCCGGTCGCAAGCCCCGGCTGTGGTCGAGCGTCATCAAGGAACTGCAATTTGCCGAGCAGCTGACCGCAGGCAACGATGTCCTGACCCTCACGATGTGCGTCAACTACGGCGGTCGGGTAGAGCTCGTCGATGCGGTGCGCTCGATCGCCGACGATGTCGCCGCGGGCAGGCTGCGTGCCTCTGCGGTGAGCGAGAAGCTCATTGCGCGTCGGCTCTACCAGCCGGAGATGCCGGACGTGGATCTTTTCATTCGGTCCAGCGGCGAACAGCGCACATCGAACTTCCTCCTCTGGGAGTCGGCATACGCGGAGTACGTGTTCCTCGACACCCTCTGGCCGGACTTCTCCCGGGCAGACCTGTGGCGAGCGATCGACCTCTACCTTGGCCGGGACCGCCGCTTCGGCGGAGCGGTCGACACTCCCGAGCCTCCCGCTCTGTAGCAGCTCGAAGGCCGGGATCCACGCCGGATCCGTTCATCCCGTCGGTAGCGAGCCCCGCGTGAGTCCTGAAAGACTCGGTAGCAACCCGAGGAGATGCCATGCTGCACGAACGCGACACCATCCGTGACGAAATCTTCGACGAGGTTTTTGCCTCGACCGAGCTGTCGGCGAGCCTGCCGAAGTTCCAGATGCCCCAGAGCGAGCAGCTCGCGCGGCACGCATATCGGCTCGTTTCCGACGAGTTGATACTCGACGGCAACTCGCGCCAGAACCTTGCGACGTTCTGCCAGACCTGGCTGGAGCCCGAAGTTCGGGACCTCATGCGCGAGACACTCGACAAGAACATGGTCGACAAGGACGAGTATCCGCAGACCGCGGCGATTGAGGCACGATGTGTTCACATCCTCGCCGACCTTTGGAACTCTCCCGAGGCAGAGAACACCCTCGGCACATCGACGACCGGCTCGAGCGAGGCGGCCATGCTCGGCGGTATGGCACTGCTGTGGAAGTGGCGCGAGCGGCGACGGGCAGCTGGACTGTCGACAGACAAGCCGAACCTCATCTGCGGGCCCGTGCAGGTGTGCTGGCACAAGTTCGCCCGCTACTGGGATATTGAGCTGCGCGAAATCCCCATGGAACATGACCGGCTGATCATGACGCCGGATGAGGTTCTTTCTCGGGCCGACGAGAACACGATCGGCGTGGTACCCACGTTGGGTGTTACCTTCACCGGCCAGTACGAGCCAGTGCAAGCAGTCAGTGCGGCACTCGATGACCTCCAGGCACGTACCGGACTCGACATCCCCATCCACGTCGACGGTGCGAGCGGTGGCTTCCTCGCACCCTTTACCGCCCCCGACATCGTGTGGGACTTCCGCCTACCCCGTGTGAAGTCGATCAATGCGTCAGGTCACAAGTTCGGTCTGGCACCACTGGGGGTCGGGTGGATTGTGTGGCGCGACGCATCCGAACTTCCCGAGGATCTGATCTTCGAAGTGAACTATCTCGGCGGCAACATGCCGACCTTCGCGCTCAACTTCTCCCGTCCCGGCGGACAGGTGATCGCCCAGTACTACAACTTCGTGCGACTCGGTCGGGAGGGGTACCAGCGCGTTCATCAGGCCTGCTACGACACCGCGATGTACCTCGCGGCGGAGATCGCGAAGCTCGGTCACTTCGAGATCATCAACGATGGCAGTCCCGAGCACGGCATTCCGGCTGTCTCGTGGAAACTCGTCGAGGGAGTCGAGCACGGATTCACCCTGTTTGATCTTGCCGACCGGCTGCGTACACGGGGCTGGCAGGTCCCGGCCTACACCATGCCCGCCAACCGGCAAGACCTCGCCGTGCAGCGCATCCTTGTCCGCGCCGGATTCAGCCGCGACGAGGCATCGCTCCTGATGGATGACTACCGTGATGCGATCGCTCACTTCGACAAGCACCCGGTATCCGTCCCGATGAGCGAGGAAGAGGCGGGCAGCTTCCATCACTGACCCGGGGGCGAAAACTGCGCGAGATCAGCGGGGGAGCGACTCTTCGATCACCGAAACGATCGCCGGGTCGTCAGGCTTTGTCGTCGGACGGAACCGGCGCACAGTGCCGTCGGGCGTGAGCAGGAACTTCTCGAAGTTCCACAGCACGGGACCACGCTTACCCTCGGCATCCTTCGCCTTCTTGAGGGCCTTGTAGAGCGGCGCGGCGTGGGAGCCGTTGACCTTGACCTTCTCTACCACCGGAAACGAGACGCCCCAGGTGGTCGCGCAGTAGTCGAGAATCTCGTCCATGCTGCCCGGCTCCTGCCCCATGAACTGGTTGCAGGGGAACCCGATGACGGTGAATCCGCGAGCGCCGTAGGTCTTCTGTAGCTGCTCGAGTTGCTCGTACTGTGGCGTCAGACCGCACTTCGAGGCGACGTTGACCACCAGCACGACACCGTCACCGTAGTCGGCCAGCGTCGCCGTGTCGCCGTCGGCCGTCGTGAAGGGGATGTCGCGGAGGGAAACCTGCTGCACGTCGGTCATGGGTTCAGGCTACCGTCGCCCCCGAGGGACAGCGCGGCGCGGCAACGCGCAGGTCTGGGAGAATGGGTGGATGCCGTCATCACCGTCCGCCACGTCCGTCGCGCCGCTGCGAATCGGTCCGATCACGGTCGATGCGCCGGTCGTGCTCGCACCGATGGCCGGGATCACCAACACGGCGTTTCGGCGGTTGTGTCGCGAGTACGGCGCGGGCCTCTACGTCAGCGAAATGATCACGTCGCGTGCGCTCGTGGAGCGCAACGAGACGACGATGCGGTTGATCACTCATCACGAGTCCGAGACGCCGCGGTCGATTCAGCTGTACGGCGTGGATCCTGCCACGGTGGAGGCTGCGGTACGGGTTCTTGTCGAGGAGGACCGCGCAGATCACATCGACATGAACTTCGGATGCCCCGTCCCCAAAGTCACGCGCAAGGGAGGTGGTGCCGCCCTCCCGTGGAAGCTCGGCCTGTTCCGTGAGATCGTGACGCGCGCCGTTGCCGCAGCGGGACCCATCCCCGTGACGGTGAAGATGCGCAAGGGAATCGACGACGACCATCTCACCTACCTCGAGGCGGGCAGAATCGCCGAGGACGCCGGCGTCTCAGCGGTCGCACTTCACGCCCGCACAGCCGCCCAGTTCTATTCGGGGGAGGCTGACTGGGAAGCGATCGCTCGTCTCAAAGAGCACGTGAGCTCGATTCCGGTGCTCGGCAACGGTGACATCTGGGCAGCCGAGGACGCGACGCGGATGATGGCTGAGACCGGATGCGACGGCGTTGTCGTGGGTCGCGGGTGCCTCGGGCGGCCCTGGCTGTTCGGAGAGCTGGCGCGGGCGTTCGACGTGGATGCCGGACCGCTTGTCGACGCAAATCTGGGCTTCGTCGCGCGTGCCTTCCGTCGGCATGCGGAGCTTCTGGTGGAGTTCTTCGAGGACGAGGGCCGCGGATGCCGCGACATCCGAAAGCATGTCGCCTGGTACTTCAAGGGCTATCCGGTGGGCGGCGATCTCCGAGCCAGACTTGCGACGGCATCCTCTATCGCCGAGATCGACGAGCTGCTCGCGCAGCTGGACCTCGACGCTCCCTATCCGGGAAGCGCAGCCGAGGGTCAGCGCGGGCGCGCGGGAACCCCGAAGCGCCCTGCTCTGCCGGACCGCTGGCTCGAGTCTCAGGACATTGACGGCGTCGACTCGTGTGCGCTGGCCGACGCTGAACTGGACCACAGCGGTGGCTGAGCGAGGTGTCCCGGTGCATCGCGGGTATGCGGATGCCGATGCCGAACGATTCTATAGCGAGCACCACCGATCGCAGCGCGACGGTTTCGCACGGGACCGGGCGCGCGTGCTGCACTCGGCGGCGCTTCGCCGCCTTGCCGCCAAGACCCAGGTCCTGAGCCCCGCAAGCCCCGCCGATTTCGCTCGTAACCGGTTGACCCACTCGCTCGAAGTCGCACAGGTCGGACGTGAGCTCGCCACGGCGCTCGAACTGGCGCCCGACGTCGTCGACACCGCGTGCCTGAGCCACGACCTGGGGCATCCGCCCTTCGGTCATAACGGCGAGCGTGCCCTGAATGACTGGGCAGAAGACATCGGTGGATTCGAAGGAAACGCGCAGACCCTGCGGATCCTGTCGCGCCTGGAACCCAAGGTCATCGACGCCAACGGCCGGAGCCACGGCCTGAACCTCACGCGCGCAAGCCTGGATGCCACCTGCAAGTACCCCTGGACCTCCGAGCATCCGCTTCCCGACCCGGGCGGCCGGCTCAAGTACGGGGTGTACGAGGAGGACGAGGCGGTCTTCACCTGGATGCGCGAGGGCGCACCCGGGCGGGTTCGCTGTATCGAGGCCGAGGTCATGGACCTCTCCGACGACATCGCTTATTCCGTCCACGATTTCGAAGACGCGATCGTCAACGGCTACCTTGATCCGGCGCGCCTGGCCGATCCTGCCGAGCATGACGCTCTCATCACTGCGATTCAGACCTGGGTGGGCTACGACTTTGCGCGAGACGAGCTCGAAGACGCCCTCTACCGCCTGATGCGGATGCCCGAGTGGGTCGCGAGTTTTTCGGGCACGCGCTCCGACCTTGCACGCCTGAAGAACCTGACCAGCGACCTCATCGGGCGTTTCGCCCGTGCCGCCGTCACGGCGACCCGCGCGGCAGCCGGAGGCCCGGATCTGACCCGCTTCCATGCTCACGTCGTGGTGCCTCGCGTCATCGAGGCCGAGATGGGGGTGCTCAAGGGCATCATTGGTGCTGTGGTGGTGAGCATCGATGGTCGTAAGGCGCTCTACAAAGAGCAGCGGCGCCTGCTCAAGCGCCTGGCCACAGCGCTGTGGGAGAACCCGCACGAGCTGGATGCCGTTTACCGCGAAGACTTCGATCACGCCGTGACCGACCGAGAGCGACGCCGCACGATCGTCGATCAGGTCGCAAGCCTGACCGATCAGCACGCGATCTCGTGGCACGGCAGGCTTGTCGGTGACGTCGATGTCGCCTCCCTCGGGATCTGGGTACCCGGCACGCCGATGCGGGCACGGTAGGGCGCCCGGATGCCAGGACGTATCGCTCAGGCCGACATCGACGAGGTGAAGGCGCGTACGAACATCGCGGATGTGATCGGCGAACGTGTTGCGCTCAAATCCGCCGGTGTTGGTTCGCTGAAGGGACTGTGCCCCTTCCACGACGAGCGCAGTCCGAGCTTCCATGTGCGGCCGCAGGTCGGCTTCTATCACTGCTTCGGGTGTGGCGAGTCGGGCGACGTGTATTCGTTCCTGCGCAAAATGGACCATCTGAGTTTCACCGAGGCCGTCGAACGCTTGGCCGGACGCATCGGTTACACGCTTCACTTCGAAGAGGGCGGCGCTGCCCCGGAGAACTCGGGTCGCAGTCGCCTCTACGCAGCAAACGCTGCCGCTGCTGAGTACTTTCGTGCCCAACTTCTGACGCCCGAGGCCGAGATCGGACGCCGGTTTCTGGGCGAGCGAGGGTTCGACGCTGCTGCCGCTGCTCACTTCGGCGTGGGCTTCGCGCCCAAGGGCTGGTCGAACCTGTCGGACGCCCTCGCTGCGCAAGGGTTCACGCGTGAGGAGCTCTTGGCTGCCGGACTGCTCTCACAAGGTCAGCGCGGTACGTACGACCGTTTTCGTGGCCGACTCATCTGGCCGATCCGTGATGTGACGAGCCAAGTCGTCGGCTTCGGGGCGCGACGGCTGCTCGAAGACGACCAGGGCCCGAAGTACTTGAACACGCCGGAGACGTCGATCTACCGGAAGTCCCAGGTGCTCTACGGACTTGATCTGGCCAAGCGTGACATCTCGCGGGAGCACCGGGTCGTGGTCGTCGAAGGCTACACCGATGTCATGGCGTGCCACCTGGCGGGAATCACAACGGCGATCGCGACCTGTGGCACGGCGTTCGGTAGCGATCACATCACGGTGCTCCGGCGCGTCATGGGCGACGATTCGAGTGGGGGAGAGGTGGTCTTCACCTTCGACCCCGATGCCGCGGGTCAGAAGGCAGCCCTCCGCGCCTTCGCCGACGAGAAACGCTTCTCTGCGCAGACCTATGTCGCTGTGGCCCCGGACGGTTTGGACCCGTGTGATCTACGTCTCGCCCGCGGCGATGATGCCGTGCGCGCCCTCATGACGAACAAGTCACCGATGTTCGAGTTCGTCATCGACCAGCGTCTCGCACAGTACGACCTCGGAACTGTCGAGGGGCGGGCTGCGGCGCTTCGGGCGGCGGCGCCGGTGGTCGCCGACATCCGAGACCCGTCATTGCGCCCCGGATACGTTCGTGTGCTCGCGCGCCGGATCGGACTCGACCTCGACGAGGTGGGCGCTGCGGTGACTCGGGCTTTCCGCTCACGCGACGCGGGTGGCGCGCCGCAGCGACGTGGGAGCGACGGTGCGGCAACCGAGCGCCAGCATCCGGATGATGGACCTGCCGCGGCATCCGCACCGATGCTGGTCCCGACGATCGCGTCGCTTCCTCGCACGCGCGATGTCGTGATTGAGCGCGACGCGCTCATGGCTGCTCTGCAGTTCGGGCACCGCCTCGACGATGCCACCGTCCGACGCGCCCTGGGAGCCGCGTTCCAGCATCCGGCGCTCGATGCCGTTCGTGCCGCCGTCGTCGATGCGCCCGACTACACGCGAGCAGGATGGGCAGTGCAGGCTGTTGACACCATCCGCGAGCCCTACCGCGCTCTCGGCTCGGAGCTGCTGATGTCGGCGTTCCCGGCTCTCGGTGAGACGGATGCTGCGGCGTCTGCATCCGATCTGATGCGCAGACTCATCGTGCGACGCGTTGACACGGAGAAGGCAGAATTGGTTCGCGCGGTCCAGCGTGTGCCCCCGGACTCGGAGGAGGGGCGCCGGATTCGGCTGCAATTGCGCGAGCTCGACCTCGAGCGGCAGCGCTGGACAGGTGACGTCGAACGCTGATCGCGCCGGAGTCCAGACTGGATCCCGACGCGACGGCACGGCAGGATGAGGGTATGTCTCCTCGTCGCAGAGCCACCGAAGCGGCGATCGTGTGCTCGGACCTCTCGATCAGTCACTCCGGTCGCGGTGAGACCGACAAGCTCATCGACGGGATCACCTTCACGGTGGCGCGCGGTTCGGTCCTGGCGCTCATGGGGCCTACCGGTGCCGGGAAGTCGAGTCTGCTCTCAGTACTTGCCGGTCGTGCACACGAGGGGGTTTCGGTCACCGGGGGAGACGCGCTCGTCGACGGCATCTCGGTGCGACGGCCGGGCAGGGCCATCCGTGAACTGACCTACTTTGCCGGATACCTGCCGCAATCTGCGGGAGCTCACCTGCCGTCCCGGCTGACGGTCTCAGAGGTCATTGCAGAGCCGATCACTTCGCGAGAGCGCCGGATCAATCAGAAGGCCCTCGCGATCCGGGTCGCCGGGCTGCTCGATGAACTCATGCTTCCCCTCGGCGCTGCCAGTAAGTTCCCGTACGAGCTGTCAGCTGGGATGCGTCAGCGCGTGGCTCTGGCCCGAGCTCTCGTCGTCGATCCGCGAGTTCTCGTGGCTGACGAACCATTCGCGAATCTCGATGTCGAAGTCCGCAAAGCGGCACGCGAGGCCATCACGCGGCGGCGCGATCACACCGGCATGGCCGCCGTGATTTCAACGCATGACCCCGAAGCTGTGAAGGAACTCGATGCCAACGTGCTCGTGCTGCGAGGCGGACACGTCGTCGCCTTCGGCCACGGCACGAACGATCTCATCTGGACGCCGAGCACAGAAGCCGACCGCCGATTCGTCGTCTCCTGACGGCGCGACGCGGGGGTGCCCCGCGTCGTTGACACCCCGTCGGCTTTGCTAAGATAGTGGGGTTGCCTGCTGCGGCGGGCATATTCCTCGGTAGCTCAATTGGCAGAGCAATCGGCTGTTAACCGATAGGTTCTTGGTTCGAGTCCAAGCCGGGGAGCCATTACTTCTCTTCCTCGTCGATGGTTCAGGCGTCGAGGTCGTCGACGCCTGGCATCCATGAATTGCCCGGCGTACCCCAGCCCTGTTTGCGAGATATCTTCTGCGCGGTGCGCCAATCGCGGTCACCGAGCCTATCCACATAGAGCACGCCGTCGAGGTGATCGAATTCGTGCTGCAGGATGCGCGCGCGCCAGCCGTCGACCTCGATATCGACCCGCTCACCCTCGAGATCGATTCCGGTCACCCTGGCGCGCTCGGACCGGCGCAGTGGGAACCGCTCACCGGGGAAGGACAGGCAGCCTTCGGACTCCTCGTCGGGATCTGGCTCGCCCGGCTCGAGGGGAGCAATCCACAGTTCCGGGTTGATGACCACGCCACGCCACGGCGCACCGTCGTCATCGGTGTAGCTGTAGGTGAAGATCCGAAGCCCCACGCCCACCTGCGGGGCGGCGAGCCCGACGCCGGGCGCGGCATCCATCGTCTCGTACATGTCGGCGACAAGGCGACGGATGTCGTCGTCGATCTCTGCGACGGGAGTGGCGGGAGCGTGGAGGACGGGATCGCCCATGATGCGGATCGGGAGAACAGCCATGCGACAAGCCTATTGAGACACACGGCGTCCGGCCGACGCCGGGATAGGGTCGAAAGGTGCTCCTCCTGACCGTGTCGGCAAGTGTGACCGACCAGATCACCGAGGCGTTCCGTGACCCCGCAATTCTCGCGGGTATTCCTCTCGCACTGCTCGGCGCCATCTTCATGTCCTTCGGCGCCCAGTATCAGTACCGGGGAGTTCAGAAGGTCGAGAAGGTCACCGGTCGGTCCGGTGGGAACGGACTCGACCGCAACCACCTGCTGAACTTGCTACGACGGCCATCGTGGTTGGCGGGCACCATCATGCTCGGCCTGGCCATCGTTTGTCAGCTGGCTGCACTCTCCGTAGCGCCGCTGATCGTCGTCCAGCCACTCGGCGCCGTCTCGCTGGTCATCACGACCCTGTTGAACGCGCGCATCAGCGGCCATCGCCCGACCCGCCAATCGATCCGATCGATCGTCGCGGCAGTGGGCGGGATCTTCATTTTCGTGACGATCGCCGCGTTCTTTGCCACCGAGCGTCCCGTCACTCAAGCGCAGCTGCTCATCATCCTCGGTCTGTTGGCCGTGACCATCGTCATCTTCGCGGTTCTCTGGCTCGTGTTCCGCAAGCACGGCCTCGCGCTGTTCTATATCGTCGCTTCGGGGGTTCTCTACGGGTTCGTAGCGACTCTCGCGAAGGTGGTTCTGAGCCGGATTCGCGACCAGAACTTCGACTGGCTCACTCTGTTGTGCGTCGTTGCCCTGCTGGCTGCGGTGGCGGTTGGGGCGTACTTCGTCCAGACGGCATACAGTCTGGGTCCACCCGATCTCGTTATCGCGGGCCTCACCGTGATTGACCCGATCGTCGCGGTGGTCATCGGACTTGTCGTTCTGCAGGAGGCGGAGACTGCGCCGCTGTGGGCCTTCATCGGATTCGGTGTCGCCGGCGCCCTCGCTGTGTACGGAGTGATCAGCCTGGCGCGCAACCACCCGCAGGTGATCAGCGACAGCCTGGAGCTGCCGTTCACACGCGGAAGCGCGTCGGATGATTCGTCCTCCGACGGGCCGAAGTCCTCGTCGTGAGCGCACGCCCGGTACGCTGATCTGGTAGGGGGCGGTGGCCAAGCTGGTCAAGGCAGCGGGCTCATAACCCGACGATCGTGGGTTCAAGTCCCACCCGCCCTACGAACAGAACCCCGCCGTCTGGCGGGGTTCTGTTCGTTGTGGGGTGTTGCCGAGAACGCACCCTGTGGGTGGGCCCCATTCGCCGGAGGCTCCGCGGATTGCGCAGCGAGCCGTGGAGGGGCGAAAGGGACAAGTCTCACCCGCCCTACGAACAGAACCCCGCCTTCTGGCGGGGTTCTGTTCGTTGTGGGGTGTTGCCGTCGAGCGTTACTCCGCCTTCGGCTTGGATGTGCGCCGAGAGGCAACAACCGGCGCGGATGCTTCTCCGCCAGCTGCATCCGCCATGCCAGTGCCGAAGGCGCGGCCGACAGTCTGACCCTGAATGATGGCGGCGAGGTCAATGCCGGTCGCTGCCTGCACGCTGTCGAAGACCGACTTCATGGCTGTCGCGCTGTCGGCGCCGATGACGCGGGATGCGCCCTCCTCGCCTGAGCCGCCGCCGACGATCGATACGTTGCCGATCGCCGAGTAACCCTTCGCGAACTCCGCCATGATCGAGGGGAGCACATCGAGCACACGTTGCGACAGAATCGCCTCCTGGTTGGAAGCGATGGCTTCTGCCTCCGCCTCAATCGACTCGGCGCGCGCCTGACCTTCGGCCCGGATCGCGTCGGCCTCCGCCTCGGCACGCAGGCGCCTCGCCGTGGCTTCTGCGTCCGCGAGCGCACGCAGAGCACTAGCCTCACCGGCGGCGCGCGCCTCGGCAGCGGCAGCCTCTCCCGCGGCGCGGGCGCGGTCTGCCTCTGCCTGCTGCTCGGCGATCCGCGTGCGAGCCTCTGCCTCTTTGATCTTCTCGATGGCCGCAGCCTCTGCGGCACGTTCGCGGGTGTAGAGCTCGGCCTGCGCCCGGGTCTCGGCCTCGTAGCGCTGAGCGTCGGCGACGCGCTTGACGTCGGCATCCAGTTGGGCCTGCCGGTTCTCGGCCTGCTGCTGCAAGACCGCCTGTTCAGCCTGAGCTCTCGCGAGCTGCTCAGCCTGTTCGGCCTCAGCACGAGCGCGACCGATACCGGCGTTCGCATTGGCGGTATTGGTGTCCAGTGCCGTCTGCTCGATCAGATTCGCTTCCTGGTTCGCGATGTTCTTTTGATTGATCGCGCGGTCGGCGTTGGTTTGCGCGATCTCGGCGGCCTGGCGCTTGGCCTGGATCTCCGGCGCTCCGAGGGACTGGATGTACCCCATCGCGTCAGTGATTCCCTTGATCTGGAACGAGTCGAGGATGAGACCTTGTTCGGCCAGTTCATGGGAGACATCGACGGCGATCTGATCCGAGAATTTCTTGCGTTCCCGCATGAGTTCGACGACCGACAGCGTCGCAACGATGCCACGGAGCGCTCCCTCGAGCTGCTCCGTGGTGAACTGCTCGATCGCCTTGTCCTGTGACGCGAAACGCTCGGCGGCGCGGCGAACGAACAGCGGGTCGGATCCGATCTTGACGATCGCGACACCATCGACGTTGAGCGTGACGTTGTCGAGCGACTGGGCCTCGGCACTCAGCGACACCTGGCGAGAGCGCAGCGAAATGATCTCGTGGCGCTGCGTGAGGGGATTCACGAGCGACTTGCCGTTGACGATCACGGTGACCGGGGACTCGGTCATCTCCGATCGGCTCGTGCCGTCGGCATCCATCACTGTGGTCTGGACGCGCTGCTTGCGGCCCGAAATCACGAGAGCTTCGTCGGCGCGGGCGACCTTGATCCAGGCCCTCGCCAGCAGGAGGCCGATGAGCGCGACGATGATCGCTGCGACCACAGCGACCCCGATGATGATCAGAATACCGACAAGTCCGGCTGCCTCCATGGACGTCTCCTTAGGTTTGGGCAGCGCGCCAGATGAGGCGCGCTGCGAGAGTCGCGTGTGGCCCCCCTGACCCAGCCTTTCAGACGGGCGGTCCTCGGCAAAGCCCCAGTTCGCGCCACGGTCACCGCAGAATGACAGGCTTGTGATTCGGCTCGACCCGGGCGATAATGGGCCCCATAACAGAACAGCCACAGATCTCCTGAGGACGTTGGGGAAGACGCACCTCAGAACGGAGATCGATATGGCTACATCAATGACGCGCGGTGTGGTGATGATTCACTCCGCGCCGCGGGCGTTGTGCCCCCACTTGGAGTGGGCGGTGGGCCGCGCGCTCGGTCGTGCGGTGAACTTCGACTGGATGGACCAACCCGTGTTGCCCGGCGCGCGGCGTGCTGAGTACTTCTGGTCGGGACCCATCGGCACGGGGGCCGCGATCACCTCCGCCATGCACGGTTGGGAACACCTGCGTTTCGAGGTCACCGAGGACCCGTCGGCTGCCTCAGACGGCGCTCGGTGGATGCACACGCCGGACCTCGGCATCCATCATGCGCAGACGGATGCCGCAGGTAACGTCGTCGTGGGGGAAGACCGGATTCGCTATGCGATGGAGCTCGCGGCGCGCGATGTCCATGACATGCAACGCGAACTGCAGGTCGCGCTCGGTTCGGCATGGGATGACGAACTCGAGCCGTTCCGCCACGCCAGTGACGACGCCGCCGTCGTGTGGCTTCACAAGGTGGGGTAGAGACTTCGCGTGCCGCGCGCGTGCGTACCGGATGTCGGATGTGACGATTCCCGGCGCTGGGAGAGCGTGGCAGCACGTGACGATGAGAACGGGTTCCTCTGAGCGATGGTGCAGAGGAACCCGTTCTGCCTCTGGCTTCAGCAGTTCGGCGGTGTCGGACTTCCGGCCGGCGGGCGGCCTTGGATCTCGCCCCAGGCGTACCCGCTGACCGCCTTTCCGTCGAGTGTGCCGGAGTAGGAGAAGAGACCCTCGTAGACCGCGCGTCCGAGAGCGTTCAGTTCCTGATCCTGCGCGGTAGCGCGGAACACGAGGTCGGCGCCGGGGCGCGATGCTGAGGCATCCAACGTCACGGCATACGAGAGCTCATAGACATAGCAGCTGTGCGGCGAGGTCCATGCGCTTGCTGGGTCGGGCGTGATGTGGATCGCGCCCTGCGGCCAGTTGGCGGTCGGGTTGAGGGTTCCATTGGCTGATTGGGAAGATCCGGCACCGCCGAGCATGGCGTAGTAGAGATTTCCGACGTCCTGCTGGCCTGTCACCGCGATCAGCATGCCCTGTTCGGTATCGGGCAGTTGGACCGAGAACTCGGTCCAGGCATACCCATTGCTCACGATGTACTTCGCGGAATCGTTGTACGTTTCGGTGAGATTGTCGAAGAACAGCACGCCGCCCGTGCCGCCGCCGGCGTATGTCGATCCGATCTGTATCGACCACGACTCGACCTCGACGAGCGGCATCGAGTAGTAGTGCGAGCCCTGCCCGGTCATCGGGTCGTTGGTTTCGGCGAGGTAGCTTCCGATGTCTCCGCCATAGGTGTTCATGATGGCCGTGCGCTGATCGGTTGTAGCGATGGGGCCACTGGATGCCGGTAGTGGCGTCCCGTCGAACATCCACAGCGGGAAGAACCCGTTGGGTCCGTATCCCCACTGAATGATGCCTGTTGTATCGCGTGCCCGGATGGTCAGTGTGGTCGGTTCGCTGACGCCGGACTGGTAGATCCCGGTGTCGACCGAGACGGTGAGCTCGTAGACCGCGCCGACGGCGCCGATGGCCCCGGTAACAACTCTCATGTCGACCGTCTGCGGTGATTGGCCGTTGTTCTGCTGTTCGACGTGGATCTGCCAGGGCTGGTAGCTGATGCTCGTGGGAACCGTGATGTCGGCAAGGCCATCGATTCCGCCGAACGCGGGACCGGTGTTCTGGTCGAGGCGGTTGAAGATGAGCCCTGACTCTTCGATGGTGAGGAGGGGTACCTGGAGGCCCGGGATGACCGAGTTTCCCTGTGACATCAAGGCGATCGCGTTGATGCTGCCGTCACTGCCGACAAGGTGTCCGAAAAACTCATAGGACTGCGAGTCGTACTGGGGGAGCCCTGTGGACAGGTAGGCCCGAAATCCGGTGCAGTCGCGCCCCTGTGCGAGCGGCACGGGGGAGTACTTGGCGATCGAGCCGAACGCGAGGACGGGATCCGTCGGGGGAGTGTCGCTGGTGGGGCACGCCGGCGGAATTGTCGGGGTCGGGGTGGGCGTCGGCGCGGGATTCGGTGTCGGCTGCGGCGTCGGGCGATGGGAACCACCACCACCGCCGCTTCCGGGACCTGTTGGTGTGGAAGGCGACGGCGTCGGACGTGTGGTTGCCGTGGTGGCGGGGGTTGGGGTCGCCACACGCCCCTGGATGGTTGCAGAGGGCGAGGCTGAGGGGGATGCAGCGGCCTCAGGCGCAGCCGTCGGAGGTCCGAAAGTGCAGGCGCTCAGCCCAAGGAGGGTCAGCGCCATGACCGGAGCCAGCACCATCGCGCGAACAGAACCCACGGGTCGAGTCTCCCACACGGGGCCAGCCCGGCAGGGTTGCTTAGATGTTGCGGAACGCGGCGACGGCGTTGTGTCCGCCGAATCCGAACGAGTTGCTGATTGCGACGTGATCGCCCTCACCGAGTTCGACGGCTGCGCCCACCCGCAGCGGGATCTCGGGATCCTGCTCCGTGATGTTGATCGTCGGGGGAGCGATGCGGTTGTGCAGCGCCAAGACAGTGAAGACGGCCTCCAGAGCGCCGGTGCCGCCGAGCAGGTGTCCCGTGGAGCCCTTGGTTGCCGACACGGGGATCTCGTGAACGCGGTCACCGAAGACCGACAGCAGCGCCTTGTATTCGGCGATGTCTCCGGTCGGTGTCGAAGTGGCGTGTGCGTTGATGTGCGTCACGTCATCGACAGATGCGTCCGCCTGCGCGAGAGCCTGCAGAACTGCGCGGGAAGCGCCGAGGCCCTCGGGCTCGGGCGCCGTGATGTGGTACGAGTCAGCCGTGACGGAGCCGCCGGCCACGACGGCGTAAATCCGGGCACCGCGGGCACGCGCGTGTTCTTCGGTCTCGAGCACCAGGGCGGCGGCGCCCTCACCCATGACGAAACCGTCACGGTCGATGCTGTAGGGGCGTGACGCGTGAGCCGGGTCGTCGTTGCGGCGTGACAGGGCCTGCATCGAGGAGAAGGCAGCGAGGGTGATCGGGTGGATGACCGACTCGGTGCCGCCCGCGATCACGACATCTGCGAGGCCGAGGCGGATGTGCTCGACCGCATTGACGATCGACTCGGTGCTGGATGCACAGGCCGAGGCCACGGTGCGTGCGTATGCCCGCGCTTCCAGATGCATCGAGATAGCCGCGGCAGGAGCATTGGGCATGAGCATGGGAACCGACATCGGCATGACTCGACGGGGGCCCTTCTCGCGAAGGGTGTCCCACCCGTCGAGGAGAGTCCACAGTCCGCCGATTCCGGTGGCGAAGTCGACGCCGAGGCGCTCGGGGTCGACGTCCGGGCTGCCGGCGTCGGCCCACGCTTCGCGGGCAGCGACCAGTGCGTACTGAGACGACGGGTCGAGGCGCTTGGATTCGGGCCGGGCGAGCACGGTGTCTGCCGGGACGCGTGCCGAGGCCGCGAACGTCACGGGAAGCTCGTACTTCGCAACCCAGTCGTGCTCGAGGGAGCGGGCGCCAGATTCACCGGCCAGCAGTGCCGACCAGGACTCGGGCGCCGTTCCCCCGATGGGGGTCGTGGCGCCGATACCGGTGACGACGATACGTGAACTGCTCATGTAGTCCTCAGGGATGGTCCGGTGGGGGCGGCGCCCCCACCGGAGATCGGGTCACGCCTGGTTCGACGTGATGTAGGTAACGGCGTCGCCGACGGTCTTGAGGTTCTTGACCTCGTCGTCGGGAATGGTCACGCCGAACTTCTCCTCGGCGTTGACGACGATTGTCATCATCGAGATCGAGTCGATGTCGAGGTCGTCGGTGAACGACTTCTCCATGGCGACCTCGTCGGCAGAGATGCCGGTCTCGTCGGTGATGAGCTCGGCGAGTCCTGCGAGGACGTCGTCGTTTGTGAGTGCCATGGGTATCTCCCTCTGGGTTGATATGGATGGGTTGTGGTCGGTGTGGGCCTCAGGTGAGACCGTCCTGCAAGTCTAGAGTTCGAGGTTCGTGACTCACGGAAGGACGACGACCTGCGCGCCGTAGACCAGGCCCGCTCCGAAACCGATCTGCAGGGCCAGGCCGCCGCTCAATTCGGGGTGTTCCTCGAGAAGCCGGTGCGTCGCGAGCGGGATGGAGGCGGCGGAGGTGTTTCCGGTCGTCTCGATGTCGCGTCCTATCACGACGGACTCGGGAAGCCCGAGCTGCTTGGCGAACTCGTCGATGATCCGCATGTTCGCCTGGTGCGGAACGAAGGCAGCGAGGTCGGATGCCTCGACTCCGGCAGCCGCGAGGGCCTCACGGGCGACCTTGACCATCTCCCATACCGCCCAGCGGAAGACCGTCGGGCCTTCCTGGCGCAGCGTAGGCCACGGTGCTTTACCGTCGCGGAACTCCGTCAGCGTGTGGTTCATCCCGACGGCGTCGGCCTTCGAGCCATCCGAGCCCCACACCGTCGGGCCGATCCCCGGTGTCTCCGAGGGGCCGACAACGGCAGCACCAGCACCGTCGCCGAGGAGGAAAGAGATCGAGCGGTCGGTCGGGTCGACGATGTCACTGAGCTTCTCAGCTCCGATCACGACGGCGTAGTGTGCGCCGCCCCCGCGGATGAGAGCATCGGCTTGCCCCACGCCGTACGCGAACCCCGCACACGCGGCGTTGAGGTCGTACGCTGCGGCATCCTTTGCTCCGATGCGCTCCGCAACGATCGCCGAAACTGACGGGGTCTGCCGGGGGTTGGAGATCGTCGCCACGATCACGGCGTCGATCTTGTCCGGAGAGACGCCTGACTTCGAGACGGCTTCGGCGGCGGCATCCGCGGCGAGGTCGATCGCGGTGGTCGTTTCCACCGCACGCACGCGGGTCACGATTCCCGTCCGCTGGCGGATCCACTCGTCGCTTGAGTCGATCGGACCGACGAGATCATCGTTCGGAACGACTCGTTCGCCCCGGGCGGCGCCATAGGCATAGATCCGTGTGTGCGCAGCGCCCTGGGGCTGACGAAGGGACGCGGTCATTCGGCTTCTCCTTGAGCGGATGCGGTGGCCAGAAGCTCGGCCGCTGATGTGAGGTCTTCGGGAGTCTTGACCGCGACTGAGGGTACTCCGCGCAGAGCACGCTTCGCGAGGCCGACAAGCGTGCCGCCGGGAGCGAACTCGATGAGTCCCGTGACGCCCGCGGCTGCGAAAGACTGCATACACGCGTCCCACCGAACCGGGGAGGCAACCTGATCGACGACGAGCGAGAGCGCCTCCGCGCCGCTGCTTACTAGCGAACCGTCTCGATTCGTCCACAGCTGCAGGCCCGGATCGGACGGGGTCACGGCTGCTACAGCTGACCGCAGTGTCTCGACCGCCGGCGCCATGTAGTGCGTGTGGAAGGCGCCCGCAACCGAGAGCGGAATCACACGGGTCCCCGCCGGCGGCTCGGCGCTCAGCGCGGCGAGCGCCGCTGCCGCACCTGCCGCCACGATCTGTCCGCCCCCGTTGAAGTTCGCCGGTGTGAGCTCGAGCTCGGCGAGGCTCCCCTCGACGATTGCCTGGTCGCCGCCGATGACGGCGCTCATTCCGGTGTCTGCGAGCGATGCGGCATCGGCCATCGCCCGGCCGCGGATCCCGACAAGTCGTAGGGCAGTCTCCGCATCAATGACGCCCGCCGCTGCAAGGGCGGCGAACTCGCCCACGGAATGCCCGGCGACCCCGTCGACAGGCGTAGAGACGCGCTGTGTGAAGAGCTCCCACGACAACACCGAGGCCGCAACAATGAGCGGCTGTGCGATGCGCGTGTCGCGGATGGTGTCGGCATCCGCCTCGGTTCCCGCTCCGATGAGGTCGACCTCTGCCCACTGAGAGAACTGCTCGAGCCGCGCACGGACTCCATCGAGTTCGAGCCAGGGTCGGAGGAATCCTGGTGTTTGGGAGCCTTGACCGGGGAAGACGGCGATCATCACCATCCCATCCTGCCAGCGTGTCGAGAGGTCATTCTGGAGATTCTGATCGAGAAACCGCGCATTCGTTTGTCGCGCGTCTACACGATCACGCTGATACGCGGCGGTGCAGCGCGGTAGGTCGGCGCCGCACGGACTCGGTGCCCATCGACCCCAGAATAAGCGCGGTCTGGAGGATGAGGGCCTCGCGGGGACCCGTGGCATCCCAGCCGATGACTTCCGAGACGCGCTTGAGGCGATACCGAACCGTGTTCGGGTGCACGAAGAGTTCGCGCGCGGTGGCCTCGAGCGACCGACCGTTGTCGAGGTAGCTCCACAGGGTCGTGACAAGATCCGTCGAATGCGCGTGCAGGGGACGGTAGATGCGTTCGATCAACGTCTGCTTGGCCAACGGATCACCGGCCAGCGCGCGCTCCGGAAGCAGGTCATCGGCCTCGACCGGCCGCGGCGCATGCCGCCATGCGCGGGCAACGGCAAATCCCGCCAGTGCTGCGCGGGCGCTCATGCTGGCATCGACCAGCGCCGGCACCGCGGGGCCGAGCACGAGGTATCCCGGCCCGAAGCCGGGCTCGAGGCGCCGAGCGATCTCGGGGAAGGGCAAGTCCTGCTCGGCGTCTTCTGAGCGCGGTGACGGCTCTGACCTCCCGATCACCAGAACCAATCGGGATCCCTGCACCCCGATGAGCACATCCACGCCGAGCTTGCGCGCGGTTCGGCGCAGCTGGTCGACGTCGAACTGTGGCGGTGTCGTGCCCACCAGAACAGCGACTTCTCCGTGGCCGTGCCATCCGAGCGCCGCAATCCGGCTCGGCAGCTCCTCGTCGGTTTCGCCCGTGAGGATCGAATCCACGACGAGAGCTTCCAGCCGTGCATCCCACAGCCCGCGCGCCTCGGCGGCTCGGGCATACACGTCGGCCGCCGCGAAGGCGACCTCCCTCGAGTAGAGGAGGATCGCCTCACGCAGGCTCTCGCTCTTGCTCGCGATCCGCTCTTCGGTCACCGTCACTGACACACGGATGAGCTGAAGCGTCTGCTGCAGGCTCACACTGCGCAAGAGTTCTCGGGGCGCAGCGGCGAAGATGTCTGCGGCGATCCACGGCGTCGACTGCGGATCGTCGTACCACTGGATAAATGACGTGATACCGGCCTGGGCCACCAGGCCCACCGCGGACCGACGCGCAGGCGGCATCTCGGAGTACCAGGGCAGGCTCTGCTCGAGCCGCTGGATCGTCGCGGTGGCGAGATCCCCCGAGATGCGGCGTAGCCACGCCAGAGTCTCGGCCTTGTCGGTGGGATGCGCTGTCATGGCCGGGTCGTCAGCTCTCCCCGCCTGCGTTTCCGCTGGTGCCAGCCTTGACGTTGTGCAGGTCGTACTTGCGGATCGCCTGGCCGGCAAGGGCCCGGTCGACGACGCCGTCTTCAGCCAGTGCCTGCAGCGTGCGAACCACGATCGAGGGGCCGTCGATCTTGAAGAAGCGTCGTGCTGCCGGACGCGTGTCCGAGAACCCGAAGCCATCGGCGCCGAGCGTTGCGAAGCGCCCCGGAACCCACGGACGGATCTGATCCTGTACGGCGTGCATGAAGTCACTGACGGCGACCACGGGGCCCTCGGCATCCTGCAGCTTCTCGCTGATGTAGGCGCGGCGAGGCTCATTCTCGGGGTGCAAGAAGTTGTGCTCGTCGGCGGCAAGGCCGTCGCGGCGCAGCTCCGTCCACGACGTCACCGACCACACGTCGGCCTGAACGCCCCAATCGTCGCGCAGCAACTGCTGGGCTTCGAGTGCCCACGGCACACCGACCCCCGAGGCGAGCAGCTGCGCACGCGGGCCGTCGCCCTCGGCGGTGGAGATGCGATGGATGCCGCGCACGATGCCTTCGACATCCACGCCCTCGGGCTCCGCGGGCTGCACGAGTGGCTCGTTGTAGACCGTGAGGTAGTACATGACGTCGGGATCGGGGTGGTGCCCGCCGTACATCCGCTCCAGGCCCGACTGCACGATGTGCGCGATCTCGTACCCGTACGCCGGATCGTACGACACCGTTGCCGGGTTCGTTGAGGCCAGAAGGTGGGAGTGGCCGTCGGCGTGCTGCAGACCTTCACCCGTCAGGGTGGTCCGTCCCGCAGTCGCACCGATCACGAAACCCCGTGTCATCTGGTCACCGGCAGCCCACTGCGCGTCGCCAGTGCGCTGGAACCCGAACATCGAGTAGAAGACGTAGACGGGAATCAGCGGCTCGCCGTGCGTTGCGTAGGACGTCCCCGTGGCGGTGAACGCCGCCAGCGCGCCGGCCTCGTTGATGCCGACGTGCATGATCTGACCCTGCGGGCTCTCCTTGTAGGCAAGAAGCAGATCGCGGTCGACCGACGTGTAGTTCTGGCCGTGCGGGTTGTAGATCTTCTGGGTCGGGAAGAACGCGTCGATACCGAACGTCCGTGCCTCGTCCGGAATGATCGGCACGATGCGGTTGCCGAAGCCCTTGGCGCGCAGCAGATCCTTCAGGAGCCTCACGAACGCCATCGTCGTGGCGACTTCCTGCGTTCCCGAGCCCTTCTTCGGAAGCGCGTAGACATCGTCGCCCGGCAGCGTGATCGAGGTGTGCGAGGTCCGTCGCTGGGGAAGGAAGCCGCCGAGCGCGCGGCGTCGCTCCATCATGTACTGGATCGTCTCGTCCTGCGGGCCGGGGTTGTAGTACGGCGGCAGGTACGGGTTCTCCTCGAGCTGGGCATCCGAGATCGGGATACGCATCGAGTCGCGGAAGTGCTTGAGGTCTTCGAGCGTCATCTTCTTCATCTGGTGGGTCGCGTTGCGTCCCTCGAAGTGATGGCCGAGACCGTAGCCCTTGATCGTCTTGGCGATGATCACGGTGGGCTGGCCCTTGTGCTCGACTGCTGCCTTGTAGGCGGCGTAGACCTTGCGGTAGTCGAGACCACCGCGGCGCAGCTTGCCCCAGATCTCCTCGTCGCTCCAGTCCTTCACGAGGGCTGCGGTGCGTTCGTCGCGGCCGAAGAAGTGCTCACGGATGAACGCCCCATCTTCAGCACGGTAGGTCTGGAAGTCACCGTCCGGGGTGGTGTTCATGAGGTGCACGAGTGCGCCGTCGGTGTCTTTGGCGAGCAGCTCGTCCCAGCCGGTTCCCCACACGACCTTGATGACGTTCCAGCCCGCACCCCGGAAGAAGCTCTCCAGCTCCTGGATGATCTTCCCGTTGCCGCGCACCGGCCCGTCGAGACGCTGGAGGTTCGCGTTGACGACAAACGTGAGGTTGTCCAGGCCCTCGTTCGCGGCGACCTGAAGCTGGCCGCGGCTTTCGACCTCGTCCATCTCGCCGTCACCGAGGAATGCCCAGACGTGGCTGTCGCCGACATCCTTGATGCCACGGTTTGTCAGGTACTTGTTGGTCATCGCCTGGTAGATCGCGTTAATCGGGCCGAGCCCCATCGAGACGGTCGGGAACTGCCAGTAGTCAGGCATCAGACGTGGGTGTGGGTACGACGGGAGGCCGTTGGGCGCCGCCGACTTCTCCTGCCGGAAGCCGTCGAGCTGGGCCTCGGTCAGGCGTCCTTCCAGGAACGAACGAGCGTAGGTTCCGGGGGAGGCGTGCCCCTGGATGAAGATCTGGTCGCCGCCGGAGGGGTGGTCCGGGCCGCGGAAGAAGTGGTTGAAGCCCACCTCGTAGAGCGATGCAGAGGAAGCGTAGGTCGAGATGTGACCACCGACGCTGATGCCGGGGCGCTGGGCGCGGTGGACCGTGATCGCCGCATTCCAGCGAATCCAGCGTCGGTAGCGGCGCTCCAACTCCTCGTCGCCGGGGAAATCGGGTTCAGCATCCGGCGAGATGGTGTTGATGTAATCCGTGGTCGGCACCTGCGGCACGTTGAGCTGAAGCTCGTGCGAGGTCTGCAACAGGCTGAGCATGATCTCTCTGCCTCGCCCCTGGCCCTTGGCCGAGACGAGTTGCTGCAGGGACTCCTGCCACTCCGTGGTCTCGTCGGGGTCGCTGTCCAGCGGCCCCTGCGAGTACGGATCCTGATCGTTGACGGTCACGTGAAACCTTTCTTCGACGGGCAGGGTGTGCCACGAACGGGCGGCCGAGCGCTGCAGGGTAAGCACCGCAGGGTCTGGTCGTGCGCGTATCTGTATGGCAGACCACGACCCAGCCTAGCGATTCCCGCATCCGGTGGGAGCGGTCGATGAGCCACAGCTGTCTCAGCAGAAACGGTGGATGCCGCATCCGCCCCGTAGACTCGCCTCGAGGGCCTTTAGCTCAGCTGGTAGAGCGCCACGTTTACACCGTGGATGTCGTCGGTTCGATCCCGGCAGGGCCCACATGAATGCGAGTCCCGACGATCAGCGCCGTCTTCTCGAGGTCGCTGCCCTCGACGCCCGCATCCGCGCTGCTGCTGCCGCCGCGCGCTCACCTGAGCAGGCAGCTCGGATCTCAGAGCTGATGCAGGCGCGGGCTGAGCTCAATCAGGAGCTCGTTCGTGCCCGCGGTGATGTTGACGACGTCCGTGCCGAGCAGCGTCGACTCGATGACGACCTGAAGGTCGTCGAGGCACGCATCGCCCGCGACGCGGCGCGGCTGGCCGACTCAGCCAATGCCAAGGAAGCGCAGAACCTCGAGCACGAGCTTGAAGCGCTGGCCCGGCGAAAGAGTGATCTCGAAGACGCTGATCTCGACGCCATGGAGCGCGCGGAGGCTGCCGAAGAGATCGTTGCCGGGCTGGAAACGAGACTGCGCGAGATCAACGATGAGGGCGCGACGCTCAGCGCGGCGGCGAAGGCTGCGGTGTCCGCAGCCCAGGCCGACGAGGCAGCTGCGACCCGGGACCGCGAGGCCGTTGCATCCACGGTCGCCGCCGATCTTCTCGGCCTGTACGACAAGCTCTCCCAGCGCAGTGCCGGCGCGGCCCTGCTGACTCGACAGACCTGTGGGGGCTGCCACATGGTTCTCGCCGGCAGCGACCTCAGTGCCCTGCGCGCCGCCGCGCCGGAGGCCGTCGTGACCTGTCCTGAGTGCGGCTGCATCCTCGTCCGCACGGAAGAGTCAGGTCTGTAGTCCACCCGGTCGCTTCAGTGGCGGGTCGACCACGAGCGACGCCGCGTAGACTCGGCCGTGCGAATGGGTCGGCCGGACGGTCGCGTCGCGGCAGTGCCGCGCCGAGGAACGTCCGGGCTCCACAGGGCAGGGCGGTGGGTAACACCCACCCGGAGCAATCCGCGAGACAGTGCCACAGAAAGCAGACCGCCGGGCTCGTTCCGGTAAGGGTGAAAGGGTGGTGTAAGAGACCACCGGAGTCGTGGTGACACGACTCGCACGGTAAACCTCGTCCGGAGCAAGGCCAGACAGGGGATGACGACGCGGCTCGCCGAGTCCCCGGGTAGGCCGCTAGAGCGGCGCGGTAACGCGTCGCCGAGAGAGATGACCGTCGACGGAGTTCACGCTCCCGAACAGAACCCGGCGTACAGGCCGGCCCATTCGCCCTGTCGGCCACTCCACGTATTAGCTCACACCGCTAATCGAGCAGGCTGTCTATTGGTTCGTCTGCGTTGAAGAGAAGGTCGTACTCATCAACGCGGATGTTCATGTTGCTGCCAACTGCGACATAGCCGAGGCGAGACACGTACGCATCGAAGGTGTCGGGTTCCAGGTAGCAGTAGGCATCCGTCTCGACAGAGATCTCTTCGCCACCCGAGAGCGCAGGCGCGGCCGCGGGCAGTGTGACGAAAATCAGCCCATCGGGGCGGGAGGCCGCAGTGGCAAGATCCGGCTGGAAGTCCGATAGCTGCGACCACTCTTGTGCAGAGATGATCTCGGCACATTGCTGGCCCAACGAGATCCGGTCGAGCGGTGCATCACCTTCGTCAGGATTCGTTGCGGTCGCGGCTGGTGATGGTGTGCCGGCCGTGTGGATCTGTTGCCGCCGATGATTCGGTTGATGGGCTGTCGACCTCAACGCTTGTTGCGACACAACCCGCGAGCAATGTCGCCGCCGAAAATGTCACAGCGGCGACGATCAGGCGAACAGATATCATCTGAGATGTTTGCCTTTCGCTGTCAACGATCTGATCGCCGGCCCCGCGGACGCGTTGCTGAGCCGAGCGGCTCAGTCCGCTGCGGTGGTCTGGGCCAACTGAGGCATCGCGCCCAGCGAGAGCGCTGCTGCGCCGATGATCCCCGAGTTGTTGCGGTGCACCGCCGGCACGATCGGGGTGTTCAGCTTCAACAGGGGCAGGAACTCTTCCGGGTGCTTCGAGACCCCGCCGCCAACGACGAACAGGTCGGGGGAGAAGAGGAACTCCAGGTGGCTGTAGTACCACTGGAGCCGCTTGGCCCACTTCTCCCAGGACAGTTCCTCGCGCTCCATCGCTGAGTACGCGGCGTAGTACTCGGCATCCTTGTCCTTGCCGGGCCGGGCGAGGTGGCCGAGTTCGGAGTTGGGAATGAGCACACCGTTGTAGATCATGGCCGAGCCGATGCCGGTGCCGAGGGTTGTGAGCAGAACGAGGCCTTGGACGCCCTTCGCGGCGCCGTAGCGGACCTCGGCGACGCCGGCGACATCCGCATCGTTGGCGAAATGGATGTCGCGGCCCAGGCCGTCCTCGAAGAATTTCTCAGCCTCGAAGCCGATCCACTTGTCCGAGACGTTTGCGGCCGACAGGGTCTTTCCATTTTTGACGATCGCGGGGAATGCAACCCCGAGCGGGATATCGGTGTCCGCGACCTCGAGCGTTTCGAGAACCTGCTTTACCGCATCCAGAACTGCGGGCGGCTCCGCTCCCGGGGGAGTCGGCACCTTGATGCGATCGGTGACGAGCTCACCCGCTTCGAGGTCAACAACACCTCCCTTGATTCCCGTGCCGCCGATGTCGATGCCCACTGCTCGGGTCAGGTCAGATGCCATGCGATCAGCCTACCCATCCGCGCGCCTGTGATCAGTAGGATCGAGTCAACGGAACCCACCGAGGGAGCAGACGTGTCCGCTGACGCCGAGAAGTACTGGTACAACCTGACCACTGGTCAGGTGGAGAAGGGCTTTGAGTCGCCCGCGGTCGACCGTGCCGGCCCGTTCGAAACCGCAGAAGAGGCGGCTCGAGCGCCCGAGATCATGAAGGAGCGCTCGCGCGCATGGGCTGACGACGAAGCCCGTGAAGACTCCTGGGGTTCCGGCGGCAGCGCCGCCCACTGACGTTCGTACCGAGAGGACCTCCATGGACAAGCAGCGGGACTTTGTTCTTCGCACGATCGAGGAGCGCGGCGTCAAGTTCGTGCGCCTGTGGTTTACCGACGTAATCGGCACGCTCAAGTCGGTGGCCGTCGCGCCAGCCGAGGTTGAGGGCGCGTTCACGGAAGGCCTGGGTTTCGACGGATCCGCGATCGAAGGGCTTACCCGCTCCTACGAGTCCGACCTTCTGGCGCACCCGGACCCGACGACGTTCCAGATCCTGCCGTGGCGCGGTGAGATCGACCCGACCGCGCGCATGTTCTGTGACATCACGACTCCGGATGGTCAGCCCGCCGTCGCCGACCCGCGTCATGTGCTCAAGCGGACCCTGGCCAAGGCTGCGGACGCGGGATTCACGTTCTACACGCATCCCGAAATCGAGTTCTACCTCCTCAAGTCATCGACGTACGGAGCCGACGGCCCAGAGCCGGTCGATTCCGCAGGATACTTCGACAACGTTCCCGGCGGCACGGCGCACGACTTCCGTCGTCGGTCGGTGAGGATGCTGGAAGACCTGGGGATCTCGGTCGAGTACAGCCACCACGAGGGCGGTCCCGGGCAGAACGAGATCGACCTGCGTTACGCAGACGCATTGGCGACGGCGGACAACATCATGACCTTCCGCACGGTCATCAAAGAGGTCGCGATCGAGCAGGGCGTCTACGCAACGTTCATGCCCAAGCCCCTCAGCGGTCAGCCTGGCAGCGGCATGCACACGCACATGTCTCTGTTCGAGGGCGATGTGAACGCGTTCTACGAAGAGGGCGCCCAGTACCAGCTGTCGAAGGTTGGACGGCAGTTCATTGCGGGGCTCCTGCGCCACGCAAATGAGATCAGTGCTGTGACGAACCAGTTCGTGAACTCGTACAAGCGTCTCTGGGGCGGTGACGAGGCGCCGAGCTTCATCTGCTGGGGCCACAACAACCGCTCAGCGCTCGTGCGTGTTCCGATGTACAAGCCCAACAAGGGTCAGTCCTCGCGAGTCGAGTATCGTGCTCTGGATTCGGCAGCCAACCCGTACCTCGCGTACGCGCTGCTCCTGGCTGCCGGTCTCAAGGGCATTGAAGAGGGATACGAGCTTCCCGCCGAGGCTGAGGACAACGTGTGGTCGCTCACCGACTCTGAGCGCCGAGCGCTGGGCTACGCGCCGCTTCCGGCCAGCCTCGACCACGCGCTGGAGTACATGGAAGACTCCGAGCTCGTGGCGGAGACCCTGGGTGAGCAGGTCTTCAACTACGTCCTGCTGAACAAGCGCCGGGACTGGCAGCAGTACCGTGCGCAGGTCACTCCGTACGAGCTGAAGAGCAACCTCGAGATGCTCTGACGCGCACGGTACCGTCGATGGCATCCACCGAACGGACCACGGGTCTGACCGACCTTGCGCGCGTGGGCTTCAGCGAACTCGCTCAGGCCGATGCCGGGCTCACCGAACTAGCGGAGGCTCTCGGAATCGACCGCGCTCAGGTCGCGGCGCCGGCGGCAAGCGCCGCCGACCCCGATGGGGCGCTGCAGGCTCTGCTCCGGGTGGTTCGCCGCGACTCCGACGCTCTCCGGGTAGCGGCGCTCGACGACCGCCGCTGGGCCCACCTGTGGCTGCTCCTCGGTGCTTCGCGCGGTTTCGGGGAGTTCTACGGCAGGCATCCACGAGAGATCGTGCAGCTCGAGGGCGGGGCAGACAATCTGCCGACCGAAGCCGAGCTTCGCGAAGCTCTCCTGAGCGCAGTCGGGGTAGAGGGAGGGTTTGCCGACGACGGGTCCGAGGCTGCCTGGGTGCGCCTGCGGATTGCGTACCGGACGCAACTGGCCCGTATCGCGCTGTTCGACCTCTCGCACGTCGCTCCGGAGGCAGTCCTGGACGCGGTGTCGGCTGCACTCGCTGATGCGGCGGGAGCGGCTCTCGAAGCATCCCTGTGCGTCGCAAGGACCCGCATCTCGACGGGGGGACCCGCGGGCCAGTTCTCTCGGGAGCAGGTCGATGCGACGCAGTTCGCGATCATCGGGATGGGCAAGTGCGGGGCTCGCGAACTGAACTATGTCTCTGACGTCGACGTCATCTTCGTCGCGGGAACGGATGACGAGACTCTCGTCTCCGAGGCGCGTGCCGTTGACATCGGCACGCGCCTGGCCGTACAGACCATGCGGGGCATCTCTGGTGTCGAGATCGAGCCTCCACTGTGGGAGGTCGATCCGAACCTGCGACCTGAGGGCAAACAGGGAGCTCTCGTGCGCACGCTCGAATCGCACGTGGCCTATTACGAGCGCTGGGCGAAGAGCTGGGAGTTCCAGGCACTTCTGAAGGCTCGGCCCATCGCGGGCAATAGAACGCTCGGAGACGCGTATATCGACGCAGTCCGGCCGGGGGTGTGGGCAAGCGCGACGCGCGAGAACTTCGTGGACAGTGTGCAACGGATGCGCGAGCGCGTCACAGACCACATCCCGCCCGACGAGGTGTCCCAGCAGATCAAGCTTGGTCCGGGCGGCATCCGCGACGTGGAGTTCACGGTGCAGTTGCTGCAGCTGGTGCATGGCGTCAGTGATGAGGCGATCAGGCAACGGGGCACGCTCGCTGCGATCGACGCGCTGGTGACCGAGGGCTACATCGGGCGCACGGATGCTGCGGCATTCGCGCGCGACTACCGCCTGTTGCGACTGCTCGAGCACCGTCTGCAGTTGCGTCGGCTCTCACGCACCCACCTCATGCCGACCGATCCCGACGAGTTGCGGGTCTTGGCGCGTTCGTCCGGCCTCGCTGATACCGGCGCAGATCTCGTCTCGCAGTGGGAATCGATCAAGCGGGAAGTCCGCGATATTCACGTTCGACTGTTCTACCGGCCGTTGCTGTCGGCCGTGGCAGCACTACCCGCCGAAGAACGTGCCCTGTCCGAGGACCAGGCTCATGATCGGCTTGCGGCGATCGGTTTCCGCGATCCGCCTGGCGCTCTTCGCCACATCCGTGCGCTCACGACAGGACTCAGTCGCAAAGCGACAATCCAGCGTCACCTCATGCCTGTGATGATCCGGTGGTTCGCCGACGGCGTGGATCCCGACTACGGCCTGATCTCGTTCAGACGCCTGAGCGAGCGTCTCGGCGATACTCCCTGGTTCCTTCGGATGCTGCGGGACTCCACGGGCGCGGCTGAACGCCTGACGCGTGTGCTCTCCGGTTCGCGGTATGTCGGAGAGCTCGTCGAATGGATACCCGAATCGGCAGCCTGGCTGGACGGCGAAGACCAGCTGAGACCGCGATCAGGCGTCGCACTGCAAGAAGAAGCGCGGGCCATTCAGACCCGACACAGCTCCATCGAGGATGCAGCGCGGGCGGTGCGGGCGTTGCGTCGGCGGGAGGTGCTGCGCACCGCAATGGGCGGTGTACTCGGTATCCTGTCGATCGACGAGATCGCAGAGGCGTTGACCACGATCACCGAAGTGACGATCCAGGCAACCCTTCGGGCAGTGCGCCGGGACGTCGTGCCTCCCGAGGACGACGCCCTTGACTTCTCGGTCATCGCGATGGGGCGCTTCGGCGGTTCGGAACTGGGCTTCGGCTCGGACGCCGACGTGCTCTACGTCTACCGCGCCAACGGCGTGGACGAGGGGCGTGCCGCGCAGTTGTCCAACGCGCTCGTTGCAGGTCTTCGTCAGCACTCTGAAGACCTGAGGCTCCCGCTCGATCTGGATGCCGACCTTCGACCCGAGGGGAGGTCGGGCCCCATGGTCCGGTCGCTGGATTCTTACGCGGCTTACTACCAGCGGTGGTCACTGTCCTGGGAGGCGCAGGCGCTCCTTCGCGCGCGGGGTGTGGCGGGGAGTGTGAAACTCATCGGTGCCTTCACGGAGCTCGCCGATACAGTCCGCTATCCCGAGCGCGCCGACGAGAACGGGTTACGGGAGATCAAGCGCATCAAGGCGCGCGTCGAGAACGAACGGCTCCCGCAGGGGATCGATCCGGCTCGCCATCTCAAGCTCGGTCCTGGTTCCCTCAGCGACGTCGAGTGGCTCGTGCAGCTGCTCCAGCTTCAGCACGCGTACGCGGTGCCCGATCTCCGCACGACATCGACGCTGCGCGCACTGGACGCCCTCGTGAGGCATGGTCTCCTTCCCGTGAGCGCTGCAGATCGCCTACGACACGCCTGGGTGCTCGCGAGTCGGCTGCGTTCGGCGAACACGCTGCTTTCAGCGCAGACCAGCGATGTGCTGCCCAGCGATCGACAGAAGCTCGATGGCCTCGCGCGTCTGCTTGAGTATCCGCCCCACTCGGCATCCCAGGTCGAAGAGGACTACTTGGGTGCGACCCGGCGTGCCAGGCGGGTGTTCGAGAAGTACTTCTACGGCTGAGTCGCCGGCGATATGAGCTCACGCGAAAGCCCCGCATCCGATCGGATGCGGGGCTTTCGTCGTACCGGGTCTCAGACCCCGAAGTACAGCTCGGCTTGAGGATCTGAGAACCGGAGGGTGTTCCACAGGATCATACTCCCCTGCAAATACAGGGAAGTGCGATGTTGAGCATGGAGTTGGTCGCTACTGCGGCTGTCCGAGAACCCGTCCGTTTACTCGATTCTTGGCCGTCCTACGGGGTTCGCTGGAGGTCTGCGGGTGGTGCCGCCTACCTCATTGGTATGAGCGACGACCGCCCCCGCCTCTGGACTCCGCAGGAGCTTGCGGAGTACACGGGCATCCCGATCAGGACGCTCGCTGACTGGCGCACAGAGCGTGCGCGCAGCCGAGGTCTCGGGTTGCCGTTCGTCGCACTCTCGTCGCACAACGTTCGCTACCGCGATGAGGATGTCGAGGCGTTCATCGCTGGGCGGATCGTGGCCCCGACGGATAGGGCGGGCGACTGATGGCGCGGCCGAAGCGCGCACTCGGCGAACTCGGCAAGGTGACCTACACGGTCGAGCCGAGCGGACTGGTCATCGCGCGAGCGCGGGTCTATGACGGCCAGGGGCAGGAGCGTCGTCCCAGCGGCAGCGGAGCGACCGAGGCTGAGGCGCTGACGGCGTTGCAGGAAGCTGCTGATGTCGCTGTCGGTCGAGTGCTGGCGCGACGAGCACAGGTCATGACTGTCGCTGAGCTGGCGAAGGCGTGGCTGAAGACGGCGTATCACGACGATGATCCGCGGGTGCTGCGCCAGCGCCGCGAGCAGACCGTCGATGGCTACGCATCGGTTGTTCGCGCGCATGTCGTCCCGCGCGCCGGTGCCATCCCCATTGCCGACATCACCGCCGACCGTGCTGATGGGCTGCTCATGGACGTAGCACGGGAGAAGTCGGTAACGACCGCGAACAAGGTTCGGAACGTGATGTCGCTCATGTTCGACTGGGCGATCCAGCAGGGGCACTTCTCGGCTGCCGGGTCGATCCAGAACACACGGTACGGAGCGGTCGTCATGGCGAACCCGATCCGTGCGACCAGGCGAGCGGACGAGCCGGACACGGTGTACTTCGAACTCGACGCGGTGCAGGTCAAGTACATCCTCCACCTCATCCGCGAGGTGTGGCCCGAGCGGCACCGGAAGCGGTATCCGGTGGGCCGACGGCCCAACTACAAGCTGCTCGCCGACTACATCCTCATCACGCTCGGCACCTCCGAGAGGACGGCAGAACCGATTGCGATCCGGTTCCAGGACGTGCGGTTCGAGGCGGTGGAACAACCGGATGGAAGCCTCACGATGGAGGCGCTCGTCTGGGTCGGCGGGACGATGGTTCGCACCAAGTCCCGCGGCCTGTTTCGCCAGGACTCGCCCAAAGCGGAGCGGCAGAAGCGTTGGGTTCGCGTGCCGAAGTTCGCAGCGAAGGTACTGAGCGAACTCGTGGCGAGCCACGTTCCCGACCCCGAACGGAATCCAGACGACGTGCTGTTCACGACCGAGCGCGGCCGTCCGCGCGACCCCAGCGCCGTCGGCGAGTTGCTCCGGATGTTCCGCCGCGAGTTCGAGCCGGAACTGCTGGCTATCGGGGTCGACGCCGAGCATCTCACCTTCCGCAGTCTCCGCAAGGCGGTCGCGGCCGCGGTATCGGACACGGCTGGCGTCGAGGTCGCACGCGACCTGCTCGGGCACAGCAGTACCGACATCACGGAAGGGCACTACGCGAAGCGTCCCGACCTCATCGTCGAGGTCGCGGCTGACGCGCTCGACGAGGCGTTCGCGGGCATCGACGCATGAACTGTAAGGCTCAAGAAGGGGATGCCGTATGAACACTTGTATTGTCCAGAGTGTGCAGATGGAGGTAGGATGGGGTCATGACCATGACGAGCTTGACGATCAACCCGGAGGATGTGCGCTCCAGCGCCGGGGCGCGCCCGGCTTGGCTGGAGCAGGTCGCCGCATATGTGCAGCAGGCGGCAGCCGATGGGGAGACGGTGACGCTGACGGCGAAGCGCCGCATGATGACCCCCGAGCAGGTCGCCGACGCGATGGGCGTGTCTCGTCCCACCATCTCGCGGAAGATCAAGGCGGGGGAGATTCGCGCGGTCAAGGTCGGCAATCGCAATCGCATCCCCTACGAGGAGTTCGCGCGGTACTGGCGCAAGACGATGGGCGACCTCGTGGAGCTGACGCGCGATGAACTCCGCGACGACCTCTTCGGCGATCAGTGAGCTGACGCGCGTTCTCCTGGACGCGAACATCATCGCTAAGCCCGTCACTCGGACTCTGCTGGTCGTCGGCGGGGTGCCGAGCGGCTTCCGCGCCTTCTGGAGCCGGGCTGCCGAGCGGGAGGCCCAGGTGCACATGCGCCCGAGGGCGTTGCCGCCGTCGAGTGTCCGGGAGCGATTCGACGTCTTGCTCGGGCCGACCGGCACGGGTGCGGAACATTTCGGAGGCACGAAGGGCGCGGATCGGCAGATCCTTGCCGATGCTGCGGCCGCGGGCGCACGCTTCCTGGTCACCGAGGATGTGGACGACTACGGGCTGGGCGACCTCGCCAGCGTCGGCATCTCGGCAGTGAATCCTGACGTGTTCCTCGCCACGCGGCTCACCCGTGATGCGTACTCGACGGTGATCGACCTGTTCGTCGAGCGTCAGCTCAATCCGCCGACCACGCCCGCGCAATTCCACGCCGCCATCGCCAAGAACCACCCGCGCCTGTTCGCCGCACACGCGGACCTCTACGAGGTCGAACCCGAACACGGCATCCACGGCGAGCCGGAGGTGATCTTCCGCGGCACGCGCTGCCTGCGCTGCGAGCAGATCATCACCGACCCGGCCACGATCGTCGACGGGCTCGGCCGGGAGTGCCGCTGAGCTACAGCCGCTGGGCGTTGCCCGGCGGCGCGGCCGGAGGCGTCACGGGGACGAACGGGGTCGCGGGCTCACGACCCGCACCCTCCCGCGACCCGAGGTTCGGTTCGTAGGCGCGCACTGCTTCGATGGTCAGCTCGACGCGCTCGGACTCTGGCGCGGCGGGCTCGGGTGCCGGTTCGTCCTGCATCGCGGCGAGCTGGGACTCGACGCGGGCGAGGTCTTCCTCGGCGTCGGCGAGGGTCTGTGCGTGGCGGAAGGGCTGGCCGAGGCGCTGCTGGGTGTCGGCGACGGTCTGCTCGGCTTCTTCCAGGTCTTCGCGGGCCTGGTCGAGAAGGGAGGGGATGCCGCTGACACGGTTCTCGATGCGCTGCACGAGCCCGAGCCCGGCCTCCAGGAACGACTCCTTCGACATCGTGAATCCCGAGCGGGGCACCTCGGGCAGGGAGAGGGTCACATCGAGGGCGGCGAGCCCGGAGCGGGCCTCGACGTGGATGTCGAAGCCTGAGATGCGGCCGATGATCCCGAAGTCCTTGTGCCCGTACCGCGGCAGCCACTTCAGCCCGGAGTCGCCCATCCATGCGGCGAGGGCGTGGGCGGCTTCGGAGCGGGAGTCGTAGTCGCGCGTGCCGAGTGTGATGCGGAACCTGTCGCCGCTCGTGTCGATCATCCGTGGGGCAGCGGCTTCCAGCCCGCGAATGTCCGCGGCGGCGCGCTCGGCGGCTGACCGGGCGCGGTTTCCGGTGTGGACGAGCATGTCCTCGTTGCGCTCGTGCGCGCGCTGGAGGCGGCGCAGCCGGTTCACCTCGTTCAGGATGACGGAGTGCTCCAGCAGGAGCGGATTGCCGGAGGCGATTGCCTTGGCCTCTGCTGCGGACAGCGCGGAGGTGTCGATCTCCTCGATCTCTCGGGCGTTGATCTTGCCGCGCAGGAGCTGCGCGAACGACGCGGCCTTCCGCTCGACGGTCTGCCACATGTAGGAGTCGAAGGATCGCTCGGTGACGTAGCGGACGATCGCCACTTCCTCGTTCTGGTTGCCCTGCCGCATGATGCGCCCGTCGCGCTGGGCGATGTCGGAGGGCCGCCACGGGCAGTCCAGGTGGTGCAGGGCGATGGCGCGCGCCTGGACGTTGGTGCCGACGCCCATCTTCTCCGTCGAGCCGATGAGCACCGCGACGTGGCCTGCGCGGGCGGCGGCGAACAGGCGCGCCTTCTCCACGTCGGTCTTCGCCTCGTGCATGTACCGGACCTGCTCGGCGGGGACGCCGCGCTGCACAAGCTGCTGCCGCAGCTCGTCGTAGGCGTTCCACCTGCCCAGGTTCGGGGTGCCGATGTCGCTGAACACGAGCTGGAGCGCCCCGCGCACCGCGGAGGGTTGCCCCGTCACGGTGTCGAGGTACTCATTGCCGCGGGTGCGCTCCCAGATGCGGTGGATCGCGTCGGCGGCGACATCGACCTTGCTCGGCCCGGACGGGTCGCGGGAGATGACCATGCGGATGTCGAGCGCGGCCTTGCGCCCGTCGGTGGCGATCAGGAGCATGTTGTCCTCGTCGGGCCGCACCTGGCGGCTGGCGACCTTCTCGGCGCGTTCGGCGAGGGAGGCGACGTACTGCTCCAGCTCGACGGTTGGCTGCACCGGGACGGTGGAGGGCGCGCGGCTGCCGTCGTCGCGCTGTACGAGTGAGGGCACGGGCAGGTCGAGGTCTTCGGCGGTCTTCACGTCGGCAAACACCGACCACATCCGCAGCAGCTCCTGCCCGTTCTGGAAGCGGGCGAAGCGGGTCTTCATGCGGAACGTGCTGCCGGTCGGCGAGATCTCCATCTGCGTGACCAGCTCGCCGAACGTCGCCGCCCATGCATCGAATGCGCCGACGCCCGCGGACTCCAGCACGTCGGGCCGCAGGTATCGCTGCATCACATAGGTCTCGGTGATCGAGTTCGAGATGGGCGTCGCCGTCGCCGCGGTGACGACCCGCTCGCGTCCGGCGGAGCGGAGGTATTCGAGCTTCATGTGCAGGTCGCTCGCGCGATCCGATCCCTCGATGGCAGCGTCCCGGATGTTCGACTCCGTGGCGAGGTTCTTGTACATATGCATCTCGTCGACGATGACGTAGTCAATGCCGGTGTCCTCGAAGCAGACGCCGCGGTCGCGGTCGGAGTCGAGGCGATCCTTGAGCTTGTTCTCCATCGCCAGGAGCTTGCGCTGGATGCGTTTGACGCTCATCCGCTGCTCGCCGGTCGCCTCGTCCAGCACTTGCCGCACGTCGTCCACCTGCCCGCGGATGTACTGCTGCTGCGTCTCGGCGCGCAGCGGGATCTTGGCGAACGCGCCCTGCGTGAGGATGATCGCGTCCCACTCGTTCGCAGCCGCCCGTGCGACGAACAGCCGCCGCTTGTCGGCGGTGAGGTCGAGGCTCGACGCGGCGAGTACACGGGCACGCGGGTAGACCTGGAGCCACTCGCGGCCGAACTGTTCCAGCATGTGGTTCGGCACGACGACGACGGGCTTGCTGATGAGCCCCATGCGGCGCATCTCCATCGCGCCCATAATCATCTCCGCCGTCTTGCCTGCGCCAACCTCGTGGAACAGGCCCGCCGCAGGCTCGGACACCATGCGGGCGACGGCGGCGCGCTGGTGCGTGCGCGGCTCGAAGGTGGCCGCGAGACCCGGCAGCGAGAGGTAGGCCCCGGCGTTCGTGTAGTCGCGGAGCACGATGGAGTTGAAGCGCCGGTTGTACTCGTCCACGAGCGCCTGCGCGCGGTCGGGGTCTTCCCACACCCACTCGCCGAACCGCTCCTGTAGCGCGTCGGCTTTCTCCTGCGCGGCGGTGGTCTCGACGGGATTGAGGATGCGGCGCACCTTCCCGTCGATGTCCTTCTCCTCGTCGTAGACGAGCATCGTGCGTTGCTCCATCACGGCCTGCGCGATGTCCGGGGCGGGACGCCGCGGGGTGCCCCACTCGGAGGTGGAGGGGAGGCCCTGCCGACCGCCGCGAATCTCCCACATGCCCGGCAGTGGGTTCTCCACGCGCACGTCCTGCGCGCGCAGGATGCTGCGGAGGAACTGCTCATGCACGTCGGCGCTGATCCAGACGGCCCCGAGCTTGGCGTGGATGTCCTGGATGCCGAGCGGCGCGGGCAGCACCTCGGCGAGCGCATCGACGTTGAGCTGGAATGCCGGGTCTTGCTCGGCGCGCTGGCGGGCGGCTTCGAGCTTGACCCGCACGTCGCCGGACAGGTACTCGGGCGCGTGGACGAGCAGATCGGTCGCCGGATCGGTGAACACGAGCGTTCCCAGCGCCTCGCGCGCGTCGTGGTCGTTCATCCCGAGCAGGTCGGCGATGAGGGGCAGATCGATCCCGCCGGTTCGATCGAGGCTGACGGCGATAGCGTCGGCGGGGCTATCGACGCCCTGCACCTCGGCGCGCGGCACGACCACGCGGTGGCTCATGATCGCCGCGGGCGACGCGGACTGATCCTCGTCGTCGAACTGCTCCAGCGCGAGCACCAGGGGACCGAACGGGTCGGAGCGCAGCAGCCGGATCGGTGTCGGCACGATGCGCGCGAAGGTCTCCTCGCCGTCCTCGTTCGTGCGCCCGGTGGGGCGCAGCGTGTAGCGGTTCAGCGCCCCGTAGGTGCCGACGTACTTCAGGTAGTCGCGGCGCAGCGTCGTGCGGGTGAGCACGATGTCAGGCGTGTCGTCCACGCTCGCCGCTTCCGCGGTCAGCAGGCGGGATGCCCCGTCGCGCAGACGCAGCAGTGCGCGTAGCTCGCGCTCGGCGGACTTCGGCACCGCAAGCGGCTCCAGCGAGCCGGAGACAACGGTGCGGAAGCCGCCGGTCTCGCTCGCCACGATGCTGCCGTCCCATAGCTCCGGCGCCGACGGGGTGAACGCTGCCCGGCGCGCCTGCTGCTCGGCGGTGCGCTCGGTCATCGTCAGCCCGGCCCGGCGCGCGGAGAACACGATCTGGTCGACGGCGACCGCGAGTTCCGCCTCCAAGTCAGCCAGATCGGTCGTGATGGTGAGCGTGGCCGCGTCGTACATCCCGTGGCCGACGCCGACCTCGCCGAGCATCTGCTCGGGGTGCTCATCGAAGTAGCGGTTGATCCGCATCGGCACGCCGTCGATGGGCACCTGCGAGACCGTCTCCCAGGCGTCGTCGCGCATCTGCTCGCCGGGCACTCGTCGCCGGAAGACGAGCAGGTCGGTGACGACCTCCGTTCCGGCGGCGCGACGGTGCGCCCCGGTGGGCAGGCGGATCGCGCCCACGAGGTCGGCCAGCTCGTTCATCTCGCGTCGAGCGCCGGGGTTCTGCGCATCCATCGTGAAGTGCGAGGTCAGCACCGCGACGAGGCCGCCGGGCCGGGTCAGGCGCAGCGACTTGATGATGAAGTGGTTGTGCATCGACTGCCGGGTGGCGTTGTGCAGCGGGTCGTGCAGAGTGACGCTGCTGAACGGCACGTTGCCGATGGCTGCGTCGAAGTGTCCTTCAGGCAGTCGGGTGTCGGCGAAGGACTCGGCGCGGACGGTCGCGTGCGGGTACAGCTCGGCGCAGATCGCCGCCGTCAGTGGATCGAGTTCCACCCCGGTCATCTGCGCCGACGCCGGCGCGAGGCCGATGAACGTACCCGCGCCGGAACCGGGCTCCAGCACCGCGCCGCCGCGGAACCCCAGCCCGTCCAGCAGCCGCCACACCTGCCGGGCGATCATCGGGTCGGTGTAGTGCGCGTTGATCGTCGTGCGCGCGGCGGCATCCCACTCGTCGTCGCTCAGCAGCTCGCGCAGCTCAGCGCGCTCGGCATCCCATTCGGGCTTCAGATCATCGAAGACCTCGGGGATCGCGCCCCAGCTCGACCAGCGGGCGAGCACGCGCTGACCCTCTGGAGACGCGGGGCGACCCGTCGAGTTCAGATCGTGGATGAGGTGGATCGCCTCCACGTTCGCCCGATAGCGTGCCTTCGCGCCCGAGGGGCCAAGGTCGTCCTGCGAGGCGGGAACGAACCGAGGCGCTACCGCAGCTCGCGGAAGAAGCGGATCGTCGCCGCCTCGGAGAGCGTCGCCTGGTTCGCCCGCATGTACTCCCGCGGGGGCTCCGTCGCCACGAGCTCCAGCAGGAACTCGACGCTGAGCGCCCACCTCTTCGCCAATTCCTCCAGCTCCACGGAGGAGGGCATCGAATCCGGGCAGTCCTGCATCCGCTCCGCCCAGAGGATCAGGTTCTCGTCGGAGGGACGGGTCTGCTCCCATTCCTCCCGCGCCTGATCCAGCGGCAGGCTCGGGTCGGTGATCCACGCCAGTTGCGACATCACGACCTCCTCCGCCTGTCGCCGGGCCGCCGTCAGCCGGGCGACCTTCTGCAAGAAAGTCTCCCCCTGACGGTCGCTGCCCGCCAGCATTGACGCGAGGTTTGTCACCTGCGCCTGCATCTCCAGACCCAGCGCCTCGAAGAACGTCGCCGGATCGGTCAGCTCCGCCACCCTGCTCGGGGCCGTCGCCTGCCAATGCGACAGCGCCATCTGCCCGTACTTGTTCATCGGCTGCGCCAGCCTCCCGCGCAGCGGTGATCGACTCGTCCGCCGCGGGCTCGTCGAGCCCCCAGAGGTCGAACTCCAGTTGCCCCGGCCAGGGCTTCCGGGATCGCTGCCGCGCCATTCGCCGTCACCGCCCGCGCCCTACTGCTCCGCCGCGAGATGGGCGTAGAACTCGTCCTCGATGGCCTGCCTGCGCGCCACATCGTCCTTGACGAACTGCGTGAAGTCCTCATCCCGGTTGGGGATGACGGTCTCCTCGATGACGGGACGTTCCTTCTCGCCCGGCCAGACGGCCTGCCGCGTCGGGCGATCCGTGTTGAGCTTCGTCCCGCACGCGGTCACCGCGTCGCGCAGTCGCTGCTGGAAGTCCCAGAAGTCCCGCCACCAGCCGAACGGCGCCGACCCGTGCTGCTTCTTGTCGTAGGCATTCAGGTAGTGCTGGCGGAGCGCCGACAGCGGCCAGACCAGCTCCGGGTGCCGGTGCCAGAACGGCGGCACGATGTTCACACTGAGCCCGTACTCGTGGCGCAGCCAGTTCACCCAGGCGTTCAGTTCCAGCCATTCCACCTGCGCTTCGGCCGCGGTCAGGATGTTCCAGTTCACGGGGCGCGGCGGCTCGGGAGCGTCCTTCGGCTCGGGATCGGGCTCCTTGGCCGGCCTCGGCGAGGTCGTCACCGGGTCGGGCTCCGGCTCTTCGAGCGGGGGCACGTCGAAGTCGGGATCGTCCGGTGGGAACAGCGTTCGCTCGATGGTCATGACTCGCCCTCACAGCGTCATCGGGCGGGACGACGGCTGCTGCGGGAGGGTCGGGTCGGGCGCTTCGATGGGGGCGCTCTCCACCTGCTGCGAGCGCGACCGGCCGCGGTCGACGGCGTAGCTCGTGCGGGCTGCGTCGGGGCCGATGTGCGTGGCGATGAACTCCTCGCCGCTGACCGTCTCGCCGTCCTTCTGGTAGCTGAACTTCTGGACGTGGCCGCTGGCGACGAAGTTGTCGCCGCGCGCGAACTTCTCGTAGGCGTGCTCGGCGCTGCGCCGGAACATCTTGAACGGGTAGAACTTCGTTTCGCCCTGGGTGAACGAGCCGTCCGGGTTGCGCTCGAACTGCTCCTGACCGATCCAGGCGAACAGCCGCGCCTCGCCGTCCTCGTTGAAGGACAACTGCGGGTCGCTGGCGAAGAAGCCCCACAGGGACTCTTTGGTTCGCATCGGGGAATGCTCCTTACCGTACTGTCGAGTGAGGATTGCTACCCGACAGGTACGCATCGCATCCCGGTGGAGCGATTGCCGACGCGGAGAGGATTGGCGTGAGTGGCGAAGCGTTGCTGACGCGCAGGGCGTCGTCCGCCGCGCCGTGGATAGCAGGCGGCGTCGCGGTCGTGGGCGCGCACGCCGCCGCCGGACTTCTCTTTCAGTTCGCCAACCCCTACGAGACTCAGGTCTTCCCCGAGTGCTTCTGGCATCAGATGACCGGGTGGGAGTGCCCGACTTGCGGCGGCACGCGCGCGCTCTACTCGTTGCTGCGGGGCGACCTGTCCCGTTCGTTTGCCATGAATCCGCTACTGATCGTGTCGTATGTGGCCGGACTGCTCCTGATCGGCCAGACGGCAGTCGAACGACTCATGCATCGTCAGGTTCGTTGGCCTCTTTGGGTGGCTGTATCGCTCGTCGGGGTGGCAGCCATCTACACCGGGATTCTGCGGAACGTCTGGTGATCGGCCTCAACCGATAGCGGAACTCGCTATCGACTGGACGGAGAGGGCGCTTTCCAGGGGCAGGGCTGGCTGCCCTGCGTGCGTCCGTTCGAGGAGGGTTACCCCTTGGGAGCCGCCGTTCCTATGCAGGGGGCTTCGGCTATCCCTCGAACGGGGGCGGCTGCGCAGACTCTTGCGCTTCGCCCAATATCACGGGGGGGGGGGTAACGCAATAGGTCAGTGCTGATCTGCTCTGGCTCATAGCTTGATTTTCGGCACACGCCCTATCGAGGAGATCGAGATGTCCCAGCTCGGAACAGTAAAGCAGCAGCTCACAAGCATCTCTGCTGATGCCAAGTCGACCGCCGCTGGGCTCACCGGGTTTAAGTCGAAGTTCTCGCAGGCCGTCAACCAAGTGCAGGCGACCATCGGCGGAACCGCCTCGGGGACTGACCGAGACCTGATCCAGGCGCTTCAGGCCGCTGAGAAGCAGCTCGATGCTGCGGTCGCCGCGCTCCAGCAGGCGTCGCAATCCGCCAGCAAGTTTGCGGCCTCCCTGTAGGTCGACGATCCCGCGCATCTCGACAAGCGCCATACGAGAAGGAGTCTTCGTGACGCTCCCACCGCCGCCTCCGTCCAATCCGTCCGGCTCGCAGCCGTCCCGCCTGCCTCCGCCGCCGTCGGCACCGTCCCAGCCGTATGGCTCCAACGCGAGCACCGGACGGACTCCGCCGCCGCCGGTCGCCGGGAATCCGAATGGCGGGCCGCCGCCGGGGAAGAAGCGCGCGACCTTGGCCGTCGTCTATGGCGTGATCGGTCTCGTTCCCGGTTGCGGCTTGATCTTGGCGATCTTGGCGATCGTCATGGGGGTCAGCTCGCAGAAGGCTTCTCGGGCGGCGGGGCTGAACCCATACGGCACGGCCAAGGCGGGAATCGTGCTCGGGTGGATCGGTCTTGGGATTACCGTGATCTACCTCATCATCGCCCTCGTGAGTTCGATCAGGTAGGCCAGCGGTGAGTAGCTTGGACATTTCGCTCTATGAGGTGTTGGAAGTTGCGCCGACGGCTTCCGAGGCCGAGATCCGCGAGGCCATCACGGTTGCGCGCCGGAAGTGGCAGACCCGCTCGAATCATCCGAATCTGAGTCAGCGCCAGGTCGCTGAGCAGCGGATCGCCGCGATTGCAGAGGCTGAACGCATCCTGCTGGAGCCTGTGGCGCGCGCTCAGTACGACCAGTCCTTGTCGGTGCCGCAGCCATCATCGGGCGGCACCGACGGCGGCAGCGCCCCACGGTTGGTGATCCCTGCGAGCGGGCCGACGACTTCGGCGAAGATCAACCTCCTACGAGTGGTCGAGGTATCCCAGCCGTCTCCGGGGCCGTTCGTTCCCGTGCTGAATGCTGACAAGAGCCCTACCCTGGCCGAGGGCGAGAACTACCTTCAGCACCTCACCGGAGAAGGAGGCTGCTTCTATCAGCCTTGGCCCTCCGCACCCGTGCAAGACGTGAGCCCTAGCTGGGGAAACACGACGCTCTACTTCACAGATCAGCGATTGATTTTCGTGTGCCCGAACTTCGTGCAGCCGAAGGAATCGAGTGTCGACGTCGATACTGACAGCTTCGCCGGGTTCCTCATGACCGCTGCGATTCGGGGCGCATCGCAGGGTGCGAAGAACGCTGCCGCAGCTCGCGCAGTCGCGGGCAAAGCCCTGGCCGCAAGTATCCCGTGGGAGTACATCGTCGAGGTCGAGGTGTGGCCCGACCGGCAGTACGGCGGAGCGGCCCTCATCTTCACGATGGTTGGCGGCGAAGCTACCTACTCTCTCGGCCTCGGGCTGGACTTCCAAGACCTCACTTGGTATCGCCAGCAAGCGGAGTGGGCCATCCAGGTCGCGCTGCACCGGAGGCTCGATCTGCTCGGCGACGGTGTGCTCCCCTCGGAGCGTGCCGCGGTGCAGGCGATCCAAGCCAACCCCCGACCGGAGTATGGGCAGGACGGGTCGCTGTCGTACTTGGCTCCGGTGGCGCTCGACGCGGGCAACGCCTTGACCCGGTTGTAGGCGTCCTACTCGGGAGATGCCGGTTCGGGTGAGGTGGTTTCTGCTCGGGTCGGACGCATGACCGACTCGACATCGGTGCGCTGTGCGAGCAGGGTCTCGGCGTCGGGTCGGTCGAGCCAGTAGCGCATCGTTGTGATGATCGGCGGCGCAGAGCGGAGCAGGACGAGCGACGTGCCCTGGGGCAGCGTGCGGATGTCCTCGACCTTCATGATCGGGACGCGGCGGATCGAGCGTTGGTTGGAGCGCAGGCCCCGCTCGCCGATGGTCACGGCATCGGTCGTCTCGTCACGTTCGCCGATGAGTGTGGAGATGTCCTGGAGGTGACGGGTGTCGGTGCCGCCGCCGAGCACGATCTTGGTGATGCTGGCGTCCCACATCGCGGTCGCGGCGTCGTCCCCCCAGCGACCTCGCGCCTGGGCGAGCGACTGGAATACGGGCATCACGGTCAGGCCCGTGCCGCCACCCTCGGCCATGAGGACCGGGAGCGAGGGCAGCGGTGCGAGGTTCCCGATCTCGTCGAGGGCGAGCAGCACCGGCGGATCGAGTCGTGCGCCTGGTGAGCGAGCGGCGATCCGCCGAGCCGTCTCCACAAGGTCTTCGATGAACGCCGCGACGAGCGACGAGGACGCGCCAGCTCCGGCTCCGGTCGCCAGCAGGTAGAGCGTGCCGGACTCGCGCAGGAACGCCTCGGGGTCGAACTGTTCGTCCTCGCTCGGGCTGACGGCTTCGAGCACCCGCGGGTCGGCGAGCGAGGCGAGCGAGAGCGAGACGCCCTGCCAGATGGAGTCGCGCGTGCGCGGGTCGGATTGCAGCATCCCGTCGAGCGACTCCGCCCACCCGGTCGCGGCTTGGGGATGCGACGCGAGGATGGAGACGGCATCGGCTGCGGCCGCGGGATCGAGCGTCCAGCGGAACAGCTCGGCAGGTTGACGGTGGTCGAGGGCTGCGGCGTGCAGGAGTGCCTGCAGCGCGGTGCGGGTCTTGCCCTCCCAGAACCCGCCGTTCTCGACCGACGGGCCGGAGAGGCCGGTACCGGCGGCGAGCCCCGTGCCGCGAATCATCGCCGTGAGGGGCACTTCGCAGCCGCGGATCGGCGACCAACGAAGCCCTGCGGGTACGCCTTCGGCGAGATGCTGTGGATCGAAGACGGATACCGGCCCGCCCTTCGTCTGGCGTGCGCGGAGTGTCGCCGTGAGGTTGTCCGGCCTCGTTGAGGTCGTGATGACCGCGCCGGGGGCTTCGAGGATCATGTTGATGACGATGTTCGCGCCCTTGCCGGATCTCGGCGGGCCGATGAGCAGGATCGAGTCCTCCACGGATGTCCACACGCGCTTGCCGTGCGACGTGCCGAGCAGGTAGCCGACCTGCTCGGGCTTGGGCTCCGCCAGCGAGGGGCGGAGCGTCTTGGCGCGGCGCAGGAGGTTGCGCTCCGACGCGGCGCGCTGCACGTCGCGCGCGTCGGCGATGCCCTCGATCCGGTTCGGATCGGACTTGGCGCGCTTGCCCAGCTCCCGCACCCACCGCCAGATGAACCATGCAGCGGTGCCGACGGCGGCGAGCAGCAGGGCCACCGTGATCCAGTACGCGATGGGACTGAGCGACGCGGAGCCGAGTGCCTCGCCGGGGTCGTCGGCGCTGAACACGACACCGACTCCCGCTTCGAGACCTGCGGTGGGCTGGGGCGCGCCCGTGACGAACGCTGCGATGCTTCCGGCGATACGGAGTGCCCCCGCGAGCAGCATCGCACCGAGAAGCGCGCCGAGGGCGAGGTTGGTCAGCTCGTCACCGAATGTCCCGGCCCGCGGCGACGAACTGGTCATGCGGGATGCCCGACGATGCAGGTGCCCGAGACACGGCCGAGCAGGATGACCTCGTGCGTCGGGCTCAAGTCGAGCAGGCCCGGCTCGATCAGGGCGCGCGCTGTGCCCTCGGCGCCCGCCCCGGTATGCCGGACGATGACCGCGACCGCGACCTCCTCGCCGGGCACGAACCCTTCGTCGTTCTGGAGTTCGAGCAGGTGCGAAGGGCCGGTCACATCCGACGCCGGGGTGACGCCCTCGGTCGAGGCCGGCGGTTGCTCCGGCATAGCCGGGTCGTGGAACGCGGGGTGGAGCGGCGCGGTCACGATGTCCGTGTAGTCGGTGCCATCGAGTTCGTGCACCACGACGCGGACGGGGGAGTGGCGCTGCTCGATCACCTGGCTGATGATCTGCGCGAAGGAGTGGCGCTGCCACGGCGGTGCGAACGTCGGTGGACCGAAGGGTTCCCCATCGACGACGACGCGCAGCGTCGCGTCCGGCTGCACTGTCATCGTCACGACCGGCAGCACGGGCGGCGCGTTGGTCGTGGCCGCCTGCTCGGTGTTCTCCCGACGCGCTCGGCGTCGCCGCATTAGGGTGCTGCTCATCTCACGCTCCTCTCGCCTTCTGCCCTGTCTCGTACATCGCAAGTTCGGCGGGGTGGAGCTGGTGCTGGACGACGAACGAGCGGTTCTTGATCCGCCAGAGCCCTTGCCCGGTGCCGAGACCGGGCAGCAGCCCCTGCTCGGTGCCAGTGAGCCCGAGCGCCTGCGCCGTCGCGCCGAGCTGGTCGCTCTCTTGCCGGTAGATCACCCTGGTCTCGGCGTTGGCGAGTAGCGACGAGGCGAGCGCGCGCATCGCCGAGCCCTGGTCGCCCACGTTGTCGAGGTCGGTGAGCTTGTGGAAGATGAGCAGGTTGGCGATGCCGTAGTGCCGCGCGAGCCGCCATTGCGCATCCATGCGGCGCAGCAGCGCCGGGTGGGACATGAGCCGCCACGCCTCGTCGTAGACGACCCATCGCTGTCCGCCTGCCGGATCGAGCAGCGCCGATTCCATCCACGCGGATGAGCACGTCATGAGGACGGAGATGAGCGTGGAGTTGTCCGCGACCCGAGACAGGTCGAGCGACACCATCGGCAGCGACGGGTCGAAGCGCACCGTGCTCGGGCCGTCGAACAGCCCGGCAAGGTCACCCGCCACCAGTCGCCGCAGCGCATGGCCGACGAGCCGCCCGTCCTCGGCAATCCTTCCATCGTCGTCTTCGGCGTGCGGAGCCAGGATGCGCTCGACCACCATTGGGAGGATCGGCACCTCGGCCGAGCGCACGGCGTCAGCGAGCGCGATGTCGACGGCCGTGTGTTCCAGCGGGGTGAGCCCGCGGTCGAGGACGGTTTCGGCGAGCGCACCGATCAGGTCGCGCCGCCGCGAGGTCACCTGGCTCTGCCACTCGGCGTCGCTGAGGCCCGACGGCCGATGCCCCTCATCGAGCGGATTCAGCCGCGTGGACATCCCGTGACCCAGCATGATCGCGCGCCCGCCGACCGCCTGCGCGACGGCGGTGTGCTCGCCCTTGGGATCGCCGGGGACGTAGACCCGCCGACCGAACGGAATGGAGCGCGTGTAGAGGCTCTTGGCGAGCGAGGACTTTCCCGAGCCGACGATGCCCGCGAGCACGATGTTCGGCGCGGTGATGATGCCCTGCGCGTAGAGCACCCACGGGTCGTAGACGAACGACGCACCGCTGTAGAGATCCTGGCCGACGAACACCCCGGCAGAGCCGAGCCCGCCCTCGGCCAGGAATGGATACGCCCCGGCCAGCGTCGCACTCGTGTCTTGGTGGCGCGGCAGCCGGAACCGTCCTGGAGTGCGGAGCGCGGCGGGCCGGGTCTCGCCGGACGGCGGGAGGTACGTCGTCGCCCGCCGCGCCTCACGTTCCGCCTCCCACTCGGCGCGTGCCCGGTCTTGCTGCGCCTTGCGGTCGGCGGCTTCTATCTTGCTCGCAGCTCGACGCCGCGCCTTCCGCGCCGCGCGGCGTTCACCTGCCGGGTCGAGCAGAACCGCGGTGTGCAGGCGCTCGCGGTCGTCCGGACTCATAGCGACAGCCCTCGCCGTGAACTGATCGGGGGAGCATCGAATGGATCGCGGGAGAACGGATCGACCCCCGGCTCGTCGGCGACGGGTGCCGGATGCCACGCGATCCGGCCCGAGTGCTGCGACGCCTCATCCACGGCGCGTTCCGCCTGCCCGATGGCGGCAGCGGCCTGACGGAGCGCGCGAGCGGCGGTATCGGCCTCGATGAGCCCGCCGCTGCGGTCGCCGTTGTCGAGGAACGCCCTGTCCTGCTCCCGAACGTGCGCCGCGGCGACCTGCTCCAGCACTTGCTCCAGCGAGCGGAGCGTCCCGAGCAGCTCGCCGACCACCTGATAGGTGTCCGCTGGGTCGTGGAACGCGCGGCTCGCGTGCGCGAGCGCCCGCACGGACTCCCGCGCATCACCTGCATCGGCGACGGGGTCGTAGTAGGTCGGCATCGTCTCTCCTTGGTCGGGCCTGGCGGGTGGGTCGCTACACGTCCCGGCAGAGCGGCAGCGCGGCGACAGCGAACGCGGTGGCCTGCTGTCCGACGAGTCGGCGCGTCTCGCAGGACGCCTGCACCGCCGCTTGCTCGATTGCGGCTACGGCGGCATCCAGCTCGTCGACTGTGGGGGCGGAGACCGAGATGAGGCCGGTGTAGCGGAGCACGCCGTGCCCCGCTGTCAAGTCGGACTCCTGCTGGAGCACGTCCTGGTATTCGGCGGTGCGCGAGGCGTCCTCGACCTGCCCGATCCTCGCCCGCTGGGTCGCGTCGGAGAGCAGGCCGACCTTCTTCTTCCGCAGGTCGCGGGCTGCGACATCGGCGCGAACCGGCGTGCAGATAAGCGAGAACGTGCGCTGCACGCCGGAGGTCAGCAGCAGCGGCGCGAGGAAGCCGGGGTAGACCTGCGAGCGCGGCCACTCGGAGAGCCAGAGCACGGTGTGGTGTGCCGAGTCGGTGCGCACGCGGTCCCAGCTCTCGGTGACCGCGACCGGCCCCGCGGTGGCGAGGGAGCGCCCGATGTCGGCGTGCCGCTCCAACGCGGGCGCGGCAGCCGGGTCGTAGGCTGAACGCAGGATGACCGCGACCTCGCCCGGCGCGAGCCAGCCGGTCGTTGTGAGATCCGCGGCGCGCAGCGCGGTGACGAGGGTGGTCATCTCCTGGCGCAGCACCGCAGCAGCTCCTCGGATGCCGCCACCCGCGGAGCGGATCTGTCGTCCCGAGGTGTTCATATCGAGCGCAATCGAGATGGTCGTCGCGTGGCGTTCGCCGGTCGGCCCGGCCCGCTCGATCAGCTCCCGGTAGGTGGTCGAGGGCCAGGAGCCGTCGTCGGTACCGTGCCTGGCCCACCACTCGGCGAGCCCGGTGCCGGAGTCCGGCAGTGTGCGCTCGGAGACCTGGAGCCGAGCAATCCTGCCCGAACGGCAGGCCGTGGCGAGCACGCGGCCCCAGCCGTTGACCCGCCGCTCCTGCTCGCCCGGATCGAGCAGCACGAACGCCGGATGCGTCACCCCGAGCACCGCGGTCAAGGTCTGCGCGTGGGGGTCATGCACCATCGCGGCTCCGGTCTCGGGATCGACCCACTCGCGCAAAGCAGTCGCATCTCCCGGCAGCGCGAGCGTTCCGACCGGGCGGGGCTTGATGACCCGGTGGCGGAAGATCAACTGCCCGACGGTGCTTCGCCACATCCAGCGCGAGACGATGGGCAGCCAGTCCACGAGCTTGCGCCCGTCGACGGGGACGATGGCGAGCAGGAGGCAGGTCAGCCAGATCGGCGAGGTCCACACCAGGCCCATGCCGCCGCCCGCGTAGATCGTGGCTACCACGGTGACGACGCCGATGCCGAGCACGATCAACTGCGAGATGGACAGCCCGAGCAGCACGCCGCGGTGCGCGAGCCGGGAGAACTGCACCGGGGAGAGCTGCTGGCCGGGAGTCTGTGGATGCTGGGTCGCCATGTCCTATCCCTTCCGCGGCGTAGCGGGAGCACTCGGTCGGGGCTGCGGTGCGGGTGGCGCGGTGGCGTTGCCGCGCGGCGCGGGCGGTACCGAGACAGGAGTGCGCTGCGTCGGACTTGCTGCGGCTACGGGCTCGGCCGCGTCAGCCTGTCCCATCGCCGCGTCACCGACAGTGGCGCCGGCCTTGGGGCCGGATGTCGCGGCAGCCTTGGCGACCTGAGCACCGATGACCACAGCAGCCGCAGGCCCCGCGGCAGCGGCACCTGCACCCGCTGCTGCCCCGCCCGAAGCCGCACCGCCGCCGGATGCCGCAGCTCCGCCTCCCGCGCCAGTGGCCGCCGCACCGCCGCCAGCGCCTCCTGCTGCCGGAGCTGTGCTCGGCGTGGGAGGCGTTCCGGCACCCGATCCGCTCTGTCCGTCGAGCACGGGCTTCGCCGCGCTCGGCTGCGCCTTCACCGGCAGGGGGATGGGGCGGTTCAGCGCGGACTTCGCCTCCTGCTCGCTCGACATCGCGTGGTACATATCGAAGCCCACGAACGAGATGAACTTGTAAGTGAGGTACGGCGCGAACGCGGCGATGAACATCAGCACGACACCCGAGATCGGGTCGCTGATCGAGGCGAGGTCGAGGTCGATGGGCGCGCTGATCTGCCCGATGGCGACCAGGAACACGACGACGATGACGAGCTTCGAGAAGATGAGCGCCACGACGAACGCGGCCCACCGCCCGAACCACCCCTTCGCGGCATCCCAGGTGAACCCGGCGAGCGCGATGGGAGCGAAGACGATGGCGACCAGCAGCAGCGCCTTGCGGATGAGCAGCGTGAACCACACGATGCCCGCGCCCGCGATGCCGAGCCCGGCGAGGAAGATCGTGATGATCGCGCCGACGCCGGGTGAAGCGATGTTGATCGTGGTCAGCCCGGCGGCGAGCAGCGCCATGCGGTCGCCGATGCCCTCCATTGTGTTTCCCGTCGCCTGCACGATGCCGATGGCGAGCTGATCGGTGACCTCCAGCAGCGTCGCGGTGAGCGTGATGGCGATGAACGAGCCGAGCACCGACTTGGCGAGCCCGAGCCCGGCCCGCGACAGCGCCATCGGATCTCGATGGACGAGCCCGGTGATGAGCTGGAGGCAGAAGAACACGAGCATGACGAAGATCGCCACCCCGAACAGCACGTTGTAGACCGCGACGTATTGGACTCCGGTCACGTCGACGAGCGTCGTCGTGTCGAACACCGCCCACACCGCCTCGAACAGCCAGGCTGCGGCCTGGCCCATCGCCTGTGCGAGCCAGTCGAATGGCGCGGCGATGAGCGAGGCGGTTCCCTCGCCCACGAAGTCGCACACCGATGCGATGACGGGCACGTCGCAGACGCTCATCAGTTCCCTCCCTCTGTCGCGTTCGGGCAGCTATACCGACTGGCCGACGTTCCAGAAGAAGTTCACGAGCGTCACCGACGCGCCGCAGATGATCGCCGCGCCACAGGAGACGAGCACGCCGATCTTGCCGCGGCTGGCGAGGTGCGGATTCGAGCTGTTCGCCCCGTAGCCCCAGATCACCGCCGAGATGATGAGTGCGAGGACGGCGAGGATGAGCCCCACCGTCATGGCCGCGCCGACGATGACGCGGAGCTGCTCGATGCCGGGCAATCCGTCGGTATTGGGGTCGATGTCAATCACTTGTGCGCTCCTTGGGACTGGCGGGAAAAGGACTCTCGCCAGTCAGGTGCGCACGTCGTCCCGGCGGATCCCGTCAGATGCTCGTGCCGACGCTGAGCAGGAAGTTGACCCAGGTGACGCCGAGGCCGGCGAGAGCCGCAGCGCCGATGGAGACGAGGAATCCGGTGCGCGCGCGGACGGCTGACGAGATGTTGCCGTTCGCCGACGAGATGGCCCACACCGCAGCGCAGATCACGAGCATGAGCACAGCGAAGATGAGCACGATGGTCAGCAGCGCGCCGACGATGGCGCGCAACTCGGCCTGACCGCCCACAGCTCCGAAGTCGGGAAATACGTCCATGTCACGCAGCTCCTTCCACTGAGCAGAGCGCCGCGGTGCTCGCGGCGTCGAGGTTCTGCACGCCGCGCGCGGCAAGCCACGGCTCCGCGTCGACGGCCGAGCTGTTCGAGCCGCCCGGCCGGATCTCGAAGTGCAGGTGCGCGCCCGTCGACTTGCCCGACGACCCGACGTTGCCGATGTGCTGCCCGGCGGCCACGCGATCCCCGACGCTGACGAGGATGCCGCTCTCCCACATATGGGCGTAGGCGGAGGCGATGCGCTCGCCGCCAATGGTGTGCTCGATGATGATGAGCCCGCCGTACCCGGAGGAGAACGCCGCGTAGCTGACCACGCCGTCGGCGAGCGCGAGGATCGGCGTGCCGTCCGCTGCGGCCCAATCGGTGCCGGAGTGGAACGCACGCTCTCCGGTGAATGGGTCTTCGCGCCATCCGTAGTCGCTCGTATTCACCCACGTCCCGTTCGGGAGCGGGAACACGAGTGCGGTCGTCTCGGGCACGTCGTCGAGCGGTGTGCCTCCGGCCGTCGTTTCGGCGCGCCGGGTGAGCGCCGTGAGGATCGCTTCGGCGACTGGCTGGTAGTTCTGATAGCGGTCGGGGTAGGCCGAGACCTCGACCGCTTGCGCTGCCTCGCCAGGGTCGAAGCTCTGCCAGCCGGGGATGCCGAGCAGCCCGCGCGGCGATGGGTAGTTCGGTCCCTTCGGCCCGCCGTAGAACGCGCGGGTCTGGTATTCGGCGTTCATCAGGTCGGCGACGGTGCCCCAGCCCGCGCTCGGGCGCATCTGGAAGAGGCCGAGCGAGTCATGGTCGCTGCCGGTGCCGTCGTTCGGGTAGTCGGCTGATTCGGGGACGGCGCTCGGGTTGGCGAGCATCCGCAGCCGCGACTCGGTGAGTGCCGCCATCAGTGCGACGAGGACGCCCGCACGTCCCACGCCCTCGGTCTGCGCGCCGACGGTGATGATGGTCGCCGCTCGGGTGAGCTGCTGGCGGTCGAGCGTCACCGTCGCGCCCGCGCGGGTGGTCGCCGTGAGCGAGTCGGGGATCGGGCCGACGATGAGGGAGGTCGAGGACAGGCACGCGGCGAAGGCGGCGGGCGACATGAGCAGGCCGACGCCGAGCAGGCTCATCGGGAGCATGGCGACGAGCGCGGCGGCTGCCAAGACGACCTTCTTCATGTCGGTGCTCGATCACCGCAGCGGGTTGTCCAGCTCGGAGAGACGCAGCGCCCGGCAGGTGTCGAAAGTCGGCTCACAGGTGATGAACACGGTGAACGCGACATCGTGCGAGCTGGTCACCGGCTCCGTGCCGTGGATGCCCTCGCGCTGCCGGACGCCCGTGATCGTGTAGGCGACCGTGCCGGGAAGGATCTGCCCCTCGGACGCCTGCTCCAGCGCGGTTGCCCACTCGTCGGGCACGAAGACCTCGTTGATGTCGAGCCACTGGCGGGTCTGCATGGTGCGGAGCTGCGCCCAGGCGTCTGCCTTGGGCAGGTAGGTGCGCACGTCGGAGGCGAGCCCGGCGGTCTCATTGCCGGACGGGTCGCCCACATCGACGACGACCTGCGCGTAGTCGGTCGGCCCGAACTCAGTTGCGGTGTCCCAGGTGAACAGCGCGGCGGCGAGGGCGCGCGCGAACGCCTCTGGGTCGTCGGACTCCCGGATGACGGGCGGAGTGCTCGATCCCGGCGACGGGGCGCTCGTGGACGAGCTCGGAAGGCTTCCCGCGTTGCTCTCGCCGGGCGAGGGGTCGGAACGGGGCGCTAGCAGCAGCCCGTAGAGCCCGACTCCGACGAGCGCAGCGAGGACGATTGCCGCGACGATGAGGACGATCATCAGGCGGCGGGGGAAGCGGGTCTCGGGCATCAGGCACTCTCCTTGGCGAGACGTTGGCGGGCAGCTCGTGCGGCACGGGCCGCGTCGAAGAAGCGAACGGTGGAGTCGAGGATCGCCTCGAAGTGCTCCCACTGGTCGTCGGACAGCGACGTGCCGACCTCAGCCGGGTCGTAGTGCGACCACCACTGATCGAGGTCGTTCCAGGTGAGCGTGAACGCACGCACTGGATACCGAACCGGCGCGACGCTCGATACGGATGCCGGTGCCGGGCCGCGCTTGCGTCCCTGCTTCGCCCGCTCCAGGGCCTCCTGCGCCAGCAGCTCAAGCTCGTCGGGCGGCTCGGGCTCCTCCTGCGGGATCGCCAGCATGGCGATCGTGCGCGCGTGCGCCGTAGTGATAGACGCGCCGCGGTCGATGGCGTCGAGTTCGGATCGCGCGAAGTCGCGCACGTCCTCCGGCTGCCGGGGGTCGTTGGCGATCCGCTGGAGGTCGTTGATCTGCTCCAGGCTCGTGTACGACTTGCGCCCGGTGACCATGAGCGCGGCCTGTGCACGGGACTTGCCGGGAGCGCCGATGAGCGGTGGTGCCGTCACGGCACCACCGCTCATTCCCGCGACTTTCCCACCTGCGCCGAACTGCGTCGCCGCCTTGCGACGGGAGGCGTCCTCGGCCATGAGCGCCTTCAGCTCGCGGTACAGCGCCGCGGCCTCGGTCTGCGTGAACGGCTTGTGCAGTACGTTGTCGGCCTGCTCCGCCATGAGCCGCTGGAGCCGGTCGCTGATGCCCGAGCGGACGAAGACGTTGACCTTCTTGTACCCGAGCTGGCGCAGCGCGGCGAGGCGACGAGCGCCGCAGACCAGCACGCCCTCCGGCGTCACGGTCGGGGGCTGGAGCAGGCCGTCGCGCTCGATGGACGCTGCGAGCGCGTCGATGTCGCCCAGCTCCGTGCGATGACGGCTGCCGACGACGATGGAGTCGATGGTGCGTTCCAGCTCGATGTGTCCGGTGTTCGCCGCCATGCGTTCACCCCGCTCCCGCCATCGTCGGAGCGTTCAGACCGAGCAGCAGCACGAGGTCGTCGTCGGTGAGCAACGCGCGCAGCGGCTCGCCGACCAGGAGGCGGAACAGCACGCCGCGGCCGACCGCGGTGTGCGCTTGGTCGGGATCGGGGTTGCCGAGGATCGCGCGGAGCAGCGCGTTCCAGCTCGTCGACGACAGATCGAGCACGGCGCGAGCGTGCCGGTCACGGCGCAACGACTCGGCGGCGCTCGCGCGCGAGGGGGCTTCGCCGAGCCGCGTGCAGATGTGCTCGATGGCAGCGCGGGCGGTCTGCTCCGGCCAGTCGAGCAACGTCAGCAGCTTGATCGCATCCTCGACCGCACGCACGACCCCGACGGATTCGCTCTCCGGCTCGTCTTCGGACGCATCTGGGGGCGCGACCCGCAGCGCCTCGTGGTAGTCGGTGAGCTGATTCTCGCGGTCGCTGAACCGCTCCGGGTCGTGGAGGGAGCTGTATTGCGGCCTGCGGGCCTGGTGCGTCGAGCAGAGCAGGCCGTTGCCGCGTTCCTCGGCGATCAGCGTGACCTGGACGGCGCGTGTGATGACCGCCCACGGATCTTCGGCCGTGCGCACCGCGGGGGTGCGCATCGCGTCGAACGCGGCGCTCGCGGCTTCCCACGGGTCGAGGCCATGCTTGCGCGCGAGGCTCGCGTACCGCCCCGCCGTGTATTCCATGAGCGCCGCGACATCCACGTTGCGCCGCCACGCGCTGTCGCCCTCGCCGTGCAGGCGCTCCAGGAGCGCGCGCAGTCCCTCCGGGGTGCGGAACGACGGGGGAGCGGCCAAGGCGGACATGATGTGCTCACAGGCGGCGGAGCGGGTCGCGGCTGACGGAGTGCTCGTGCGTGGGGGACTGCCCGAAGGCCGAGAGCGGCGCGAGGCCCTGGGCGCGTGCCCGAACCCCCGGCCGGGTCACGGGCGTCGCCTGCGTCGAGGTGTGCCGACGCTCTTCCGCGCGCCGCGCCAGCTCGGCACGGAGGTCGATGCCGCGCCCGATGATGCGACCCGACGCGGAGGGCAGCAGTTCGGTCGGTCGCACCCACACCACTTGGCTGCGGTCGTGTTCGGCGCGCAGCCGTTCTTCGAGTGGCGTGGTCGCGGATGACGCGGGCGCTGCGCGGGATGGGTCGCCGTGGCGTGCCAGCTCCGACACTTCGGCCGACTCGTCGGGGCGCTGCTCGGCGGCCCGTCTCGTCTCCGCGGCTTCGCGTGCACGCTCGGCCTCGGGGGTCTCCTCGTTCACAGTGATCCTCCTGCCGCGGCGGCGAGCGCGGGGGTCGCCAGCCAGCGACCGACCGTGGAGGGGTGCACGCCGGTCGCGCGGGCGATGGCGGTGTTCGTCATGCCGTCCTCCTTCATCCGCAGAGCCAGTTCTCTAGGAGGAAGGTGCGCAGGCGGTTCCGATGGGGCGTACCCGACCACCTCGGTCACCGCCTCGACGGGGTGCGTCGACGGCTCGGCACGGAACCGCCGAGTGAGCACGACTGTCAGGTGCGTGATCGCCAGCAGCACGAGCGGCGGGACGGCAGCGACCGATCCGGCGAGACCCGCGGGCGTATCCGCGTCGGCGGCGACGACCGCATGGATCGCATTCGCGGCGACGGAGACGGCGGCACCGGCCATCAGCAGCAGCCACGGATACCAGGCGGCGCGCTGCCCGGCGAGCGCGACGACGGAGACCGTGGCGACGACGATGATGCCGTCCACGATGAGCGGCCAGGCCCACGCCTGGCTCTCGTCGACGCCGGAGCGACGCGCGAGGTCGGCGAGTGCGGTGAAGGACAGCCAGAAGGCTGCCGCAGCGATGAACACGGTCCCGGCCACGGCCGTCCACACGGCGAGTCGCCCGTGAGGCCGCTGCACGGCGCCGGGGATCACGAGAGCACCTGTCCAGATGAAGGCCGAGATGCCGGGCCGGTGACCAGGCTGGCGGTGGGCGCTGCGGGCGCTCCCGTTGCAATGCGGTGCGCCGAACGGATCGTCGTCTCGATCTCCGGTGCGGGCAAGCCTGCGCGCTCCGCGGCCGGCCCGAGTGTGGCGCGCACCCGGTCAGGCGGGATGCCCGCCTCGATGAGTCGGCACGACGCCCAGAACAGGCCACGGTTGCGCTCGCCCTCGTCGCGCATCTCGACCCAGCGTGCGATGCGCTCGACGTCGATTCCATCGGCCCGTTCGACGGGGACCGCGGCCAGCGGGCGTGCGGGCCGCGGGTCGAGGAAATGCCGCAGGGCGCGGGCGTCGACGGGCACGGCGTCACCGCGCCCCGAGCCGATGAGGGCATACGCGCACGGCCCGGCGTCGGTGGGGATGATCGAGGGCGGCACGATGACGTAGCCGCGTGCGCCGCGGAAGTCGATGCCCGCGCGCGCCGCCTGCCAGGACGGCTGGGCGCGCTCGGTATCGGCCGGGTAGTAGGCGTGGACTCCGCCGGAGGGCGTGCGGACGAATGCGGCCCAGCGATCCGTCAGCCCTTCGCGGCGCGACAGCTCGAAGGCCGCGAAGCCGCGGATCGCGCCGTGCACGTCGACATCCACGACCTCCAGCCCGGAGACGCGGCCGGTCGGCACGCCGATGTTGGCGCGCGGCCAGCACGCCCACCAGCGGGTGATCTGTCGAGGATCGGTGCTGGCCTCGTGGAATCCGCGCTTGGTCAGCGGTCGCTTGCCCTCGGTGACGCAGGGGAAGACGGGCACGCCTGCCTCGGCGTAGCGGAGTGCCGCGACGCCGGGCAGGACCCCTGCGACGGAGGCGAGCAGCGCCGCGGCATCGAGGGGCTCGCGCTCGTGGCGAGGCGATTCCGGCATCGTCATCTCGGCACACCTCCTGTCGCCTGGTCGAGAGCCGGGGGCTCTTGTCGATCAGGTGCGCCAGGGTTTCCGGGAGACGGTCGCGGTCCGATGGGCAACGCCGTCAGGAGCAGGCGCGCCTGACGTTGTACCTCGTGCCTAACACGCGAAGGGCGCGACTCAGCTTGCGGTGCGCTCGATTGCGTCCCAATCCGGGTCAGGGATGTCCAGATCCCGGTCGCGCGCGGCGCTACGGTACTCGTCGGGAGAGACCCCGATCACCTGCCGAAAAGCATCCGCGGCGCGGCTGCGGCTCCGCCACCCCACACGCTCGGCGGAGGCGGGGACGGTGAGGTCGGTATTGGCGAGAAGTCGTGCCATCTCCTGCGCGCGGAGCATCGTGAGGTAGACCAGCGGCGGCTTTCCGAACGCGGCAGAGAAAACTCGCGTGAGCTGTCGGGCTGACAGGTGCACCTCATCAGCGAGAGCCTCAATCGACCAGTGTCTCGCCGGGTCGTCGTGCAGCAGACGTCGGACGACGAGGGCTTCGCTGCGCAATGGAACGAACTCTCGCTCACGCGGCAGGGTCGGGACGGCGAAAGCAGAGGGTCTCGGGGCGGGAGGCGGCGCGGCACCAATCAGCGGCGCGATGACATGCAGCAGCTCGGAGACGAGCGCCTGCGCCCGGTAGAAGTCGGTCGCCCCACGGGCAAGGGTGCGCGCGAGCGTGTCGAACACGTCCGCGAGGTGTGCTGAGGTCATGGCCGCAGGTCTCACATAGGTGAGCGGTGGCAGAAAACCGGGGCCGAGTGCGTGAGCGCGTAGGGCCTCCTTGTCGTGACCCTCCGGCGCGAGCTGCCAGAACCACAACTCGAACAGGTAGTCCGTGTCGAGGTAGACCGTCGAGACGGTGACCGAGCCCTCGGGCGTTCCGCTGCAGAGCACCGCAGTCCGCAGAAACACGAGGTCACCTTCGCTCGCTCGCGTCGTCCCTTCGTCCGTCGTGAGCACCGTCGAACCCTCACGGATGAGCAGGAGCTTCACGCAGTCGAAGGCAACAGGTGGCACTGGCCGTCGGAACTGTCTCGTCTCGACGGCCATCGGCCCATAGCGGAATCTGCCGCTGGAGCCGCGACTCGTGTTCGGCACGCGCTCCATACCCGATTGTGACCCGTTCGAGGGGTACCAGGCCGTGCGGGTTTCCGGAAGTTGCCGTGTGGGGCCGCTCGATCCCCACGTTTCCTGGCATAACGCTGCCACCCGATAGCATGATTCGTTATCAGGAGGCTTCGGGTGCACATCCAGGATGTCACCCGTCCGGGGGAAGGTAGGGGGGCGAGATGTCCATCGAACAGGACGTGGCTGCGCGCCTCGTCGGGCTCTCCGACGCCTCCCGGCGCGCCTACCTGGGCGACCTCGCCGACCTCACTCAGTGGTGCGAAGCGCATGGACTCGACTTGCAGCACGATCCGCTGAGCGGTCGCCACGTCTTCGCCTACGTCCTTGGACTCGCGCGCGCCGGGCGAACGCAGTCCACGATCCGCCGCAGGCTCACCGCCTTGCGTCGCATCGCCACTATTGCCCCCCCCCCCCCGCAAAATTCGCCTTTGATCTAGGAGAGCTCGCGCAGTTCGAGCGCCGCATCCTCGATGCCAGCAGGGAGCGGGCTAGCGTCCTAGTCATCTCCGATGACGCCGTGATTCGAGCCGGTCTGCGCGGCGTGCTGACCGAAGCGGGTGCGGCCTGTTGGTCGGAGCCCATCGAGGGGCTCGACCCCACCATCGTGACGGTGTGGGACTACGTTCTGGTGTGGATCAGATCGAGCCGCGGATCGGATCGGTACGGGGCGATCTCCCGCGTCGCCGAACTCGGCCAGGACGTGACGACGGCGATCCCCATCATTGCGGTGCATGGCGTGAACGTTGCTCCTGTCGTGCGCCTCCGCCTCGCTGAGGCCGGCTTCCGCTATCTCGTCCCGCACAACTGGCTGTCCGGGAACCTCCCGAAGCTCTCCGACCTGCTGAGCACGGCCAACATCCCGATCCGGTTTCACTTGGAGAGCCCCCTCGCGCTGCGTGAGTCCTTGGGGCTTCACCTCGACGGCGAACTCGCCGAACTCGTGGACACGGCAGCGACTCTCCCCGCGTCGGTCTGGCGGAACCAGCGGACATCGACCGGCCCGGAGCTAGCTCGGGCGAACGTCAACCTGCTTCGTGCGATTGCGCTGCGTTCGAGCGGCGTCCCAGCTCCCGATTTCGCCAAGTATGCGACTTCCATGCGACGCCCTCCCGAACTTCCGGAGTGGCCGCGGGTTCGGGAACTGCTGCGTCATGGCTTGGGGTACGCGGATACCACAGCGATCTAGTCAGCGCAACATGAACTTCCTGACTCTCGGGAATCGCTAACTTCGGGACTCGACGCGGACCCATCGCGTCAACCCACTGACCTAGTTCCGCCTACCCAGGAGTCGTTCGCATGGAGATCATTGGCATCCTCCTTCTCATCATCGTCGCCCTCTTTGCTCTCGGCATCTGGCAGACGATCGCCGCCAAGCGTCAGCACGAGACCGTCACCACGCTGAGCCCGGCCCGCCTTCGTGCGCTCGTCGACGACAGCTTCGGAAAGCTGTTCTGGGCGGAGACCGACGGCCCCGGCGACCTCAACTTCCGTCGTCGCACCCCCAACGGCAGCGGCGCGACGATCTCCATCGACTTCGAGACGACCGCTGACGGCAAGACGGTCGTCCAGGCGTGGATGTCCCACTGGCAGTCGCGCATGGGCATGGTCGCCAGCGGCGGCTGGGGCATGGCCAAGAAGATCATCCGCAAGATCGACCAGGCGACGGCCTGACCGATGGCTCGGGCAATCGGGATCGACCTCGGGACCACCTACTCTGCCGTCGCCGTTCTGCGCGACTCGGGCGAGGTCGAGGTTCTGCCGAACCGGGATGGGGAGGACATCACCCCCTCGGTCGTGCTGTTCCAGGCAGTCGGCAGCTCCGACGAACCGCTGGTAGGAACGATGGCGAAGCACTCAGCGGCGAGTGCTCCTGATGACGTGGTGCAGTTCGTCAAGCGGCAGATGGGTGACCCTGACTGGCGGTTCACCTCGACGAGTGGGAGCAGCTACTCCGCCGAGGAGATCTCTGCGATCATCCTGAAGCGCCTGAAGGAGGACGCCGAACTCGCGCTCGGCGAGCCGGTTCGGGATGCCGTCATCACGGTTCCCGCGTACTTCGACGACGCGCGCCGCACGGCAACGAAACACGCGGGAGCCATCGCCGGACTGAACGTGCTGCGGGTGCTGAACGAGCCCACGGCTGCCGCGCTCTCGTTCGGCGTCGATACCTCGGCGCAGGGCCTCGTGCTCGTCTACGACCTGGGCGGTGGCACGTTCGACGTGACGCTGATGCGGATCACCGACGATGGTTTCGACGTGCTCGGCACTGACGGCGACCGGATGCTCGGCGGATTCGACTTCGACAACAAGCTGATCGAGTACATCGCCGAGAAGATCGAGGAGCAGGGCGGGCCGAGCGACCTGCTCGATGACTCGGGACAGGTCGCCTCGCTCCGCGAGAAGGCCGAGATGGCGAAGCGCAGCCTGACCACCGTCGCTACGACGACCGTGCACGTCTCGGCAGGCGGCGGTCAGTATCGCGTGCCCGTCGAGCGGGCCGAGTTCGAGCGCATCACCAAGGACCTCCTGAATCGCACCAAGGACTTGACCGAGTTCGTGCTGAGCGAGGCTGGCGTGACCTGGGCGAGCATCGACCACCTCCTGCTCGTCGGCGGCTCGACTCGGATGCCGATGGTGCGCGAACTCGTGGAGCGTCTGGCGGGGAAGCCTGCGGATCGCTCCGTTCGGCCGGATGAGGCCGTGGCGATGGGAGCCGCTATCCAGGCGGCAATGGAGGAGTCCACCACCGCGGGGGCGGACCTCGCCATCTTCGACGGCAAGGCTCCGGTCATCTCGGATGTGACCTCGCAGGGGCTCGGTGTGATCTTCCTCGACAGCGAGACCAACCGCGATGTGAACGAGGTCATCATCCCGCGCAACACGAAGATCCCGGCGAAGTTCAGCACGTCCGGATCGACCGTGCAGGACAACCAGAAGACCGTACTCGTGCAGGTGACGCAGGGCGATGACACCAACCCGGAGTACGTCGTCGAGATCGGCTCCAAGGAGATCCCGCTGCCGCCGTACCCCAAGGGCGCGCCACTCGGCATCGCCTATGCCTACGACATCGACCAGACGGTCTTCGTTGAGGTCACCGACCTGACGACGAACCAGTCGCTCGGAACCTTCGAGGTCGACCGCCTCGCCAATCTCACGGACGAGCAGCTCAAGGCCGCAACAACCAAGGTCGCATCCCTCTCCGTCCAGTAACGCCCGACGATTCCAGCAAGGAGAAGCCAGCGCATGGCTCTTGACAACTACTACAACATCCTTGGCGTTGCTCAGAACGCCAGCGCCGAAGACGTGCAGAAGGCGATTTCCGAGAAGCGGCGGGAGTGGACGCCACGAACCGGACACCCGAAGCTCGAAACACGCCAGCTCGCAGAGCAGACGATCAAGAACATCGCCGAGGCGGAGTCGATCCTGCTCGACCCGGCGAAGCGCCGCGACTACGACCAGCAACTCGCCGCGCAGGTCGCAGCTCCTGAGCCCACGCAGGCCGGCCCTACGCAGGGACGTGACTGGTTGCAGATCGCCCGTGACTACCTCGTGCAGGGCAACAGCTCGCAGGCCAACTACGCGGCGCGCGAGGCCACGACCCAACAGACCGAGAACCCCGAGGCGTGGTACATCCGCGGCCTCAGTTCTGAGCTGCTCGGCAACAACGCCGACGCGGAGTTCGAGCTGAGCGAGGCGATCCGACTGAACCCGAACGACGCCTCGTACCACGCGGAACTCGGTGACCTCTACAAGAACAACGAGCTGTGGAACAAGGCCCTGCCCGAGTACACGCGGGCCAGCCAGCTTGAGCCGAGCAACGTCTACTACTCCGCCTTCGTCGGCCTCTCCGAGGGGGCTCTCGGCAACATCGAGAAGGCGCACGACCTCCTCAAGGCCGCTTACGAGAAGCTGCCCGACGACGAGACGATCCGGTACTTCTACGGGCTCGCTCTGTCGGACATGATTACCCGCACCTGGTCGACCTATCACGATGGCTCGCAGAGCATCCTGACCGAGAACCAGCTCAACTACAGCAAGGAGAAGCTGGCGATCATCGATTCGCTGAAGATCACCGACGTCGGATTCGTCAACGACCTGGACGAGATCCGGCTGAACGTCGAGCGGGCTGAACTGGTGAAGTTCTGGTCGTTCGGCGGCATGGGTGGCCTCGTCTTCGGCGAGATCGTCACGATCATCGCCATGTTCGTGTTCTTCGGCATCGGCCAGGGCTTCGTCGTCCTGGGCATCCTTTGCCTCGCGCTGGCGGTGCTGTGGGTCGTCCTATTCGTCCGTTCGCACCGGGTTCCCGGATGGAAGTGGAACTGGAAGCAGTCGCCCGCCTACGTCCGCCAGACCGGGCTCCAGTAGAACGCGCCGCCATGACAGACCAGGACGCCACCGCAGTTGTCGAAGCGATCAGTGGACTGCGAGATGAGGTCGGGCAACTCCGCGACCTGTTCCAGCGGCGACTGATCGAGGACAAGGGCAAGAACGCCCTCATCGAGAGCGTGCAGGAGCAGTCGCGCGCTGTCTCCGACGCGCTTCGCTACCGGCAGTTCGAGTCATTGTTCAAGGAAGCTCTGCTGGCCGTGGACAGATTGCAGACCGAACCGCCTTCGCCGGACCTGATCGACTCCGTGGCCGAAGAGCTCCTGGAGGTGTTCTTCCGGCGGGATCTCGTCGAGGTCGACGACTCGGGCGACTTCGATGCTCGGGTGCATCAGATCGTGGACACGGTGCGCGCCAGCGAGCAGTTCCCCGCGAACAGCATCGTGGCGGTGGCTCGCAAGGGATACCTGCTGGGTGATCGACTCCTCCGGCCCGCCCAGGTGACGGTCGCTGTCCAGGCTGATGACGACGAAGCTTGACGCCGCCGCACAGGAGCTTCGAGCCTCGCATGCGAGGCTGCTGGGGGTGCTCGACTCGGCCCACTCGTCTGCCGAGGCCGTCCGCAGCGCCGCCTACCAGCGCGCCCAGACGGAGCTGACCAAGCAACAGGCCGTCGTCCGCAACCAGGCCGCGCAAGCTGTGTCGGAGCACAGCCTGCGCGCCCGCGACATCGCTGAAGTCCTGCTTCGCGGTGATGGCGGGCCGCTCGATGTGGCCGAGTACGTCGCCCTCGGGCAGCTCTCTGTCGATGGGTCGGCATCCGGCGTCAACTCGGAGGTCGGTGCCCCGCTTCTGCTTCCCCTGCTCGGGCGCGGGAACGTGGTGATCGACGCCTCGGTCGAGCGCCGTGGCGACCTCATCGAGAGCATCGTGTGGGGCGCACTGAGCGGTACTGCACCGGGGCAGCTCGACGTGATCGCCTACGACCCGAACCTCTCATCGGTGATGGCACCGTTCAGCACGCTCCGCAACATCTCGGACGATTCGCTGCGCGTGCTCAACTCGGCAACAGACCTCGAACGCGAGGTACGAGGTCTGGTCGCCGACGTGCAACGAGTCAACGAGACGCTGCGCGGGGTCTCGTCCTCGCTGATCGACTTCCGTGCCAAGGCCGGCCACCCGGTCGAGCGATTCAGGCTGGTCGTTCTCGCGGACTATCCGGCTGGTGTCGACGAACCCCTCCACCGCCAGATCCTTGCGCTCGCGCAGGCGGGAATCGCCGCGGGAGTGGCCTTCGTGTTCGCGCTTGCGCCCGGCCGCGAGGGAAAGCCTGATTGGTGGCGGGACGGGCTGTTGGACTCGCTCGGAACGACCATCCGTGAACAGAACAAGATGCTTCGCTGGACGAGGCATCCCGAGTTCGCGCTCAAGATCCCGAGCAAGGATCGCGCCGCGCTCGCTCGTGAGGTCGACGGACTTGCCGCGAGAGCTGCATCGGTCTCCGCGCCCTCGGTGCCGTTCGAGCGCGTTCAGCCGCTCGAGTCGAAGTGGACCGACAGCAGTGCCGAGCGCCTGCGCTTCTCCCTGGGCGTCGCCGGTCCGAGCGTCGCCGAGGTCACCCTCGGCGACGAAAAGGATCAGCGCCATAACATCCTTGTCACCGGCGCCGTCGGCCAGGGAAAGTCGAACCTGCTGAAGGTGATCGTCCATAGCCTCGCCCAGCGGTACTCGCCGGACGAACTGGAGTTCTACCTCCTCGACTACAAGGAGGGCGTGACTCTATACCCAATGGCACCGACGCCGGGATCACCCGACTTCCTGCCGCACGCTCGCGTCCTCGGGCTGGAGAGCGACCGCGAGTTCGGGCTGGCGGTGCTGAAGCACATAGAAGCGGAATTCTCCCGCCGGGCAAAGCTGTTCCGCCCCTATGGTGACAACATCGCGCGGTATCGGGCTGCCGTGCCTGATGCCCGGATGCCGCGGATCGTGGTGATGGTCGACGAGTTCCACATGATGTTCGACCCCAACGACAAGACTGCCGAGGAAGCAGCGCAACTGCTCGAAGGTATCGCTCGGCGCGGGCGCTCCTACGGCGTTCACCTCATCCTGGCTTCGCAGACCATCTCGGGCATCTCCGCTCTGATGACACGAGAGGGCGGGATCTTCGCGCAGTTCCCGATCAGACTCGCGCTGAAGAACGCTGTTCAGGAGTCGTTCGCCACCCTCGGGCAGGGGAACGACGCGGCGGCGCGGCTGCGGGCGAGAGGCGAGGCGATCCTCAACCTCGACTATGGTCTCGTCGACTCGAACCGGCAGATCACCGTTGCCGTGGCGAAGGACGATCAACTGGCGAATCTCCGCCGTGATTGGTGGCTGGAGACACGGGACAGGGTTGTGCGCCCGTTGGTCTTCGACGGCAGCCGCCAGATCCGTATCGGGGATGCCGTTGACTCGCTCCGACGAATCCGCTCGCGCGCCTCGAAGTCGGGCGGGTCGGCGGTCGCGCTGCTCGGATACCCAATCGAGGTGACCGACGAGCCGCTCGGCATCCCTCTTGCGGCAGAGCCAGGGCGTCATCTCGCCGTCCTCGGCGCAGGGGAGCCCGGCGGCATCGAGGCGGGCGACGATCCGGTCAACAATGCGATTGGAACCTTGCAGTCGGCTGCGATCTCGCTGGCGCTACAGCACCCCGCGGGGGATGCAGAGTTCGTGAGCCTCGACATGCTCGACGATCAGACCCTCGCACGAAGCAACCATGCGCAATGGCTCTCGATGATGGAGTCAATCGGCTATCCGGTTCGGCGAGTCACGCGGGCCGAGGTGGCCGGGTACCTCCAGGAGGTCGTCGCCGATCTCGATTCGAGAGAGGTGGAGTCCGAGCCGCGGTACATCCTGGGCTTCGGCCTCGACCGTGCCACGGTGCTCGACGTGCCCGATATGTTCGCCCACAAGCCCTCGGAAGACCTCCAGCAGATTCTCCGAATGGGATCAGCGAAGCACGTTCACATCCTCGGTTGGTGGGCGAACGCCGCGACCTTCAGCTCACATATTGGCTTCGGCGGCGAAGGCTTCATCGACGCCCTGCTCATGCTGCGTCTGGATCAGAGCAGCGTGCAGGAGTTCCTCGGCCCGTTCGTCAACTGGTCGGTGCGCGACAACCGCGGCCTCCTAGCAGACCGAACGCAGTTGCCCGAGCCAACGACGATCATCCCCTTCGCTCCTGTCACCGCAAGGGATGCGTCGACAATCGCCAAGACCGATTGGGAGGTGTGACGTGGCGAGGCCAACAACGCAGGCTGTTCAGCCGACCTATGACGAGTACGAGGGCTCGCTCGCCGCGTTGCTCCAGATTCCTGCCAAGCTCAGTGCAGGGCTGGCGTCGGCGGACAAGAGCGCCGCGAGCGCGAAGCAGGCCGCGGACGGTGTGTTCCAGCAGGCGCAGACACGCTTGGCGGGTCTGCGCCGCACCGCGAACTCGCGCTACTCATCTGCGGTCGACTCGCTGAAGGCGTACAACGTCCTATTGCCTCCCCAGGTTCGGCCCGAGGCGGCAACGAGCGGTGAGGAAGACGCGGTACGTCAGGCGGTTGACGCTCATACCCGCGCCGCCGCGGCCATCGACGCTGGGATCAAAGCCGCAGCGCGCTCGGCGGAGCAGGAGAAGGCCGACGCCGCGAACCGGGCGCAGGCCGGTCAGCAGGCGGCGCTCGCACTCAAGCTCCGCCAGGACCGCATCCGCCAGGAACAGGCGGAAGCAGCAGCACGAGAAGCCGAGGCCAAGGCTCAAGCTACCCTCGCGGCACAACGGCGGAAGCGCACGTTGATCCTCTCCTCAGTCGTTGCGGCTGTAGTTGTCGTGGCGACCATCGTGGTTGTCGTCCTACTCGTCAGCGGAAACTAGAAACCGAAAGGGGCAGAAATGTCTCAGCTCAGTGGTGTGAAGCAGCAGCTCACCAGCATCGCCAGCGATGCGAAGTCGACCGCCGCAGGTCTCACCGGATTCAAGTCCAAGTTCTCGCAGGCGGTGAATCAGGTTCAGGCGACCATCGGCGGCAGCGCACAGGGGGTCGACAAGGACATGATCCAGACCCTGCAGGCAGCGGAGAAGCAGCTCGACGCAGCGATTGGCGCGTTGCAGCAGGCTTCCCAGGCCGCGAGCAAGTTCGCGTCCTCGCTCTGAGTCGCCTAGGCGGGGCTAGGTACTCATGAGCGAGCTACAGGATCTCCTGGTCGCTCTCGATGGCGTGACCAAGGAAGCCGAGCAACATGCTGCCCAACTGGCGCAGCACGCTCGGCAGCTTGGTCAAGCGGCGTCGAGCGCGGCGAGCGCGACTCAAGGGTCCGGGCGTTCCGACAGCAAGCAGACTGCGGCGGCACTCCAGTCGGCGCAGCGTTCCATCTCGCAGGCGGCGCAACACCTTCACCAAGCCGCGCTCGCGGGCAAGGGCTTCGTCGCACGCTACGCAGGTGGTGGAAGGACGGGCGGCCCCGAATCCCTCAGTAGCAGCCCAGAGTTCGGTCCTGCTAGTCCTGAACCGTGGAACGGGGGCGGGCCAGCGCCTTCAGCGGCGCTGGGGGCCATTGCGAGCTGGCTTGGCGACATCAATCCGGGGTACACGGGCGATCCCTTCGACCCGCGCTCCAGCAACTGCGGTATGTGTGCCGCAGCCGTCTTCGCTCGACTTGAGGGGATCGACCCGAGCGCAGTCGCGGGCACGAGCACCCTCAGCGTTGAGCAGATGGAGGCTCTCACCGGCAGGCCGCAGATCCCGATGACGCCCAGCGAGATGCGTGACGTTCTGATCGCCGCTGGCCCAGGTTCACACGCTGTGGTCGGCATCGACCGCACCTTCGGTGCAGGGCATTGGTTCAACGCCTACTACGACGGTGAGCGAGTTGTCGCCATCGACGGGCAAAGTGGAGAGATTCTTGACTGGCCACCTGAGTACGGATCGCCAAGCAATCCAGTTAGCAATTGGGACATGGGAGCACCACTATGACTTCACTTGACGTGGCAGGACGTGAATCCGTCGCTGCCAACCTCCTGAACATCACGCCTGCCGACGCGCACGCGAATCAGCGCCAGCTCCCAGAGGCCGACGCGACCTACTTCTGGGAAGCAGGTCGAGGGGGCGGTTCTCTGATCGTCGGCGCAGACGGAGGCATCTTGTTCGCATCATCCTCGGTGCCCTTCGATGCGCACGTTGCAGCCTACGAGCAGGGGCGTCGCACCGACCCCACCGCCTTTTCGGGCGCGGCCGAGGTCTAGAGAGCGCAATATCTAGAGTCCAGAACTGGAATACAAGCAGGGAGCACGAAATGGCGTCATTCTCGCAAGGCGACAAGGTTGAGTCCGTCGTCAAGATCAGCGGTGGATTCTTCTCCCAGGACGTGCCCGAGGGCACGAAGGGGGTCGTCCTAAGCTCCAACTGGAGCGGCTCAAGTTGCCGCGTCCACTTCACCATCAGTGGGATGTTCGGCGACACCGAGGTCGACGTCGATGTCGACCCGAGCTACCTCAAGAAGCGTTGGTAGCCGCCCTGCTCCGCTTCGGATGATCGACGCGCTCCGGGCGTAGAGCATCAGAATCCACGGGTGTCGTCGATGCCCCGTATGGTGGCGGGCACGCCCCAGTGGGCACATCGAGAGGACGAACGTGGCTGAGGGACTGACCAGCACGCAAGAGATCGTCGAGATCAACATCTTCGACAGCCTCCGAGCGTCGATCCGTGACGCGATCCTTGCCGAGCTGTCGCAGAAGCCCGAGCACAAGATCATCTCGCTGTCGATCACGTCCTACAGCGAGTTCGCCACGAGCTACCGCGCGCTCGTCGTGATCGAGTACCTGTAGGTCGACGTGGGCACGCGCGCTGACAGCGATGAGCACTACGTTCTCGGCCTCTGCGATGAGGTGATCGGGACTCGCGGGGAGCGGCAGGCGACGTTCCCGTGGCTCGTCGGAGACGTGTCGCCGAAGACTGGGCGGGCTCGCAGGCTCCCCGTCGACGGGTACTGGCCGACCCTGAAGCTCGTGGTCGAGTTCCAGGAGAAGCAGCACACCGAGCCCGTGCCGCTCTTCGACCGCCGCGCGACCGTCTCCGGGGTGCCCCGCGGCGAGCAGCGACGACTTTACGACCAGCGGAAGGCGGAGACCCTGCCTCAGCACGGCATCCGCGTCGTCGTCATCCAGAAGTTCGAGTTCACGACGCGGGCCAACAAGATCGTCCGCGACCACGAGCGCGACCTCCTGGTCATCCGCGCCCGCCTCGTCTGACCGCCGAAGCCCTCCCGAGACCAGTACACGTCTGGCACATCGAGGTCGAGCCCGCCTGACGGCGGGCTCAGCGGCTCACCTCTCTGACGAGAGAGGCGGTGTCGGGTGTCGGTTTCGATGCGGGTCATGGGTGCGGGGGACGGCTACAAGTACCTGCTGCGCTCGGTGGCGTCGGCTGACGGTGAACGGGCGCTGTCGACGCCGCTCACGCGGTACTACGCCGAGCAGGGCACACCGCCGGGCTGCTGGATGGGCGGCGGACTCCCCGCGCTCGGGCAGGGTGAGATTCACGAGGGCGCGCCGGTCTCGGAGGCGCAGCTCCAGCTCCTGCTGGGGATGGGACGCGACCCCGTGACCGGCGACCCGCTGGGGAAGGCGTACCCGGTGTTCCCGAGCGTGGAGGATCGGATCGAGGCGCGCATCTCGCGCCTCGATCCGGCGCTGGGCGCGGACGAGCGTGCCGAGGCGGTCGCGGTGATCGAGGCGGAGGAATCCGCGCGAGCCTCGCGGCGGGCGGTCGCCGGGTACGACTTCACCTTCTCGCTGCCGAAGTCCGCATCGGTGCTCTGGGCAGTGGCGGACGCGGCGACCCAGGCGCGGATCGCGGAGGCGCACCATGCCGCGGTTGCGGAGGTGGTTGCGTTCATCGAGCGCGAGCTTGCAGCGACGCGCTCCGGCGCAACGTCGCGCGGGAGAGCGGTTGCGCAGGCCGAGGTGACCGGGCTCATCGCCACCGCGTTCGATCATTTCGACTCACGGGCGGGCGATCCGCAGTTGCACACGCACGTCGTGGTGAGCAACAAAGTGCGCACCCTGTTCGACGGCAAGTGGCGGTCGCTGGATGGCCGGCCTCTGCACGCGGCGACGGTGGCGCTGAGCGAGCTGCACGCCGCGGTGTTCGCCGACCACCTGACTCGTGCGCTCGGCGTGGGGTGGGAGCGGCGCGACCGGGGCGCGGATCGCAACCCGGTGTGGGCGGTCGCCACGGTGCCCGAGGAGCTGGTCGCGGAGTTCTCGTCCCGGTCGCGGCATATCGAGATCGAGAAGGACCGGCTGATCGCCGAGTACGAGCGAGCGCACGGGCACGCGCCGTCACGGGAGACGATCATCCGGCTGCGGCAGCAGGCGACGCTGGCGACCCGGCCCGACAAGGAAGTCCGCCCGCTGGCCGAACTCGCCCAGGAGTGGCGCACCCGAGCGAGCCGACTGCTGGGCCGGGACGCAACCGACTGGGCGCGAGAAGCCGTCGCGGTCGAGCCCGCGAAGCTCCTGTGCGCGGAGGATGTGCCGCTGGAGCGGATCGCCAGGCTCGGCCTGTCGGTGGTCGCCGCGGTTGCCGAGAAGCGCACGACGTGGAGCCTCTGGAACCTGTACGCCGAGGCCGCACGGCAGACGATGGGCTGGCACTTCACCGGCACGGAGGACCGCGAGGCGATCACTGGCATGATCGTCGATGCCGCAGAGCAGGCGTCCATCCGGCTCACCCCGCCCGAGCTTGCCTCCAGTCCCGCTGCGTTCCAGCGCGCGGACGGGACGAGCGTGTTCCGGCCTCGCAACGCCGCCCGCTATAGCGGTGCCGCGGTGCTCGCTGCTGAGGATCGGCTGCTTGCACGCTCCCGCGAGCAGGTTGCACCGCGCCTGGCCGACGCAACCATTGCGCACGCGCTGCAACCCCGCCGTGGGCGCGCGCTCGGCGGCGATCAGCGCGCCGCACTCGCAGCGATTGCGTCGTCAGGCCGGATGCTCGACCTGCTCGTCGGCCCCGCGGGGGCGGGCAAGACCACCGCGCTGCGCGCGTTGCGGGGCGCGTGGGAGGCCGAGCACGGGCACGGCTCGGTCGTCGGCCTGGCACCGTCCGCGGTCGCGGCTGAGGTGCTGGCGGGTGACCTCGGCATCCCGACGGAGAACACCGCGAAGTGGTGGCAGACCTACCGCGACCATGGCACCGGCTTCACCGCTGGGCAGCTCGTGATCGTGGACGAGGCATCCCTTGCCGGGACGCTCGCGCTCGACCGGCTCGTGCGCGTCGCGGCCGACGCCGGAGCGAAGGTGCTGCTCGTGGGCGACACCGCGCAACTCCAGTCCGTCGACGCTGGGGGAGCGTTCGGGCTGCTCGTCGCCGACCGCGACGACGTGCCCGAGCTGACCGACGTGCGCCGCATCCGAGCTGCATGGGAGAAGGAAGCCACGCTCGACCTTCGCCACGGGCGCATCGAAGCCATCGACACTTACCACGCCCACGGGCGCATCCATGCAGGGGAGGCCGAGCGCATGGCTGATGCCGCCTACGCTTCGTGGCAGCGGGACCGCGCCGCAGGACTGGCGAGCATCCTCATCGCCGAGTCGAGCGCGATGGTCACCACGCTGAACCAGCGCGCCCGCGCCGACCTCATCCTCGTCGGGCAGGTCGACGCGCGCGCCGAGGTGCGGCTGCATGACGATACCGAGACATCCGTCGGGGACGCGATCATCACCCGCCGCAACGACCGCGAGCTGCGCATCGGCCGCGGCTGGGTACGCAACGGCAGTCGATGGACGATCACCGCCATCGGCGCCGACGGATCGCTGCGGGTGCGGCCCGCCGGACGGCGCTGGGGCGCGACCGTGCGGCTTCCCGCCGAGTACGTCGCCGAGCACGTCGAACTCGGCTACGCCGTCACCGCGTACCGGGCGCAAGGCGTCACCGTCGACACCGGACACACGCTCATCGAGCCCGGCGCGACGCGCGAGAACCTCTACGTCGCCATGACCCGCGGCAAGCAGGGCAACACCGCCTACGTCTCGATCAACCGCCCCGACGACGACCACATCCACCCGCCCACCCAGGACACCAAGGCGGTCGCGGCCCGCAAGGTGCTCGCCGGGGTGCTCCAGCACGTCGGGGCGGAACTCTCCGCGCGCCAGACGATCGCCGCCGAGCAGGACGCCTGGGGCTCGGTCGGCCAGCTCGCCGCCGAGTACGAGACCATCGCCGCCGCTGCACAGCAACCACGTTGGGAAGCCGTCGTGCGCGCGACCCGACTCACCGAGGCCGAAGCCGACGCCGCCATTGGATCGACCGCGTTCGGTGTGCTCGGTGCCGAGCTGCGCCGCGCCGAGGCGGACGGGTACGACACGGAGCGCCTGCTTCGCGCGCTCGTCGCTTCGTGCCCGCTCGACGACGCGGGCGACGTGGCCGCGGTGCTCCACGAGCGGGTGATCCGAGCCCTCGGCCGAGCGGACGGTGCCGGGCGCGTGCGCCAGGCCGCCATGCCTATCGCCGGGCTCATCACCCCGGCTCTCGGCACGATGGACGACGACATGCGCGCCGCGCTCCGCGAACGCGCCGTACTCATCGAGCAGCGCGCTGATGCACTCGTCGCCGAAGCTGTTGGGGCGTCCGAGGCATGGGCCGCGGAACTCGGCCCAGAGCCCGCCGATCCGCAGCTTGCCGCGATTTGGCGACGCGAGGCGCGCACCGTCGCGGCCTACCGCGACACCTACGGCATCACCGAGACCAGCGCGGTCGGAGTCATCGGCGACGACGTGCGGCAGCGCACAGACGCCGCGCGAGCACGCGCCGCGATCCTGCGCGCACAACAGCTCGCGGCACGAGCAGCAGAACCGGAGTCCACGGTCAGCGCAGTCGGGGTATCCGCGCCGCGCCTATAGCTGCCCTTCCGTGTGTCCGAGGCCAGGCGTACCCTAGGTGTCGAGGTAGTAGCCACGATTTCTAGGTCGCTTGCGACGGTCCCTTCGGGACGCTCACCACATGATCTACCTCCTCGGCGGAGTTACGCACCCTCTCAGGAGGCGGACATCATGTTCCGACTGCTCTGGAATCTCAGCATCCGGGTTCGGCTGTTCCTGCGGACGTACATGCCGACGAACATCCTGCTCGACGCGCTGCGGACGCGCCGCGGACTGAAGTGGGGCGTGCCCGCCATGCTGATCGCCGCCCCGTACCTGCTCGGTGCGTGGCTCTTGACCGTCTGGATCGCCGACGGCGGGCCGGGCTGGCTGAACCTGCTCGTGCTGCTCTTCATCTGGAACGCGCTGAAGTTCTTCGTCAACGGGCCGATCACGCTCGTCGTCCTGATCCGGGCTCGCCTCGCCGAGCGGCGTGACTACCGCCGCGCCGAGCGTGAGTCGGCGGGATACACGATCAGCGAGGACGCCCCGCTACTCACCTCGTCGCGCGCCTGACGAGCACACGACAGGACGCCCTCCGCTCGTCTGAGGTGACAGGGAGTTCGGCAAGCCCGCGCGCCAAAGATCGATGTCCTTGCAAGGTGCGAAGATCGGAAGACGGCAACTATGCAGGGGGCTCACCTATGGCGCAGGACTATCCGCTTGAGGAGCTGAGTCCCCGCGCCTTCGAGCAGCTCACCGTGGCGCTCGCGCTGAAGGTGCTGGGCAACGGCGTAGAGGCATTCGGCTCAGGCCCCGACGGTGGTCGAGAAGCGACCTACAGAGGCCAAGTCAACTGGTCCGCGACGACCGGGTTCGGTGCCGAGTCGTGGGACGGATATGTCGTGATCCAGGCGAAGCAGAAGGAGACGCTAGGAACTCCCGCGCAGAACGCCGCGTGGTTGCGCAAGGAGATCTCGGACGAGTTTGACGCATGGATGAGCGACAGCAGTCGCCGGGGGCAGCTGCCGCAGTATGTCGTCTTCGTCACGAACGCCCGCCTGAGCAGCGTTTCCGGGACCGGCGGCATCGACCAGATCAACTCCTTCATCTCGCAACGCATCGCGGACTCGAGGGTCGGCAGCGACGGGAAACCCGACTCACTTCGCGCGCGTGGGATGTGGGCCGCGAAGGTCTGGCATCGTGACCAGCTCAATGGACTGCTCACCGCATTCGACGGAGTTCGAACCGCCTTCAAGGGACTGCTGACGGTCGGCGACATGCTTGCCCGGCTCAACTCGCTGAATGGTCTGTTGACGGCTGATGAGTTTGAGCCTGTCCTCAAAGCTCATGCGCTGAACACGATCGGAACTGAACGTTGGGTCAACTTCAGAGAGGCGGGCGGCACCAGTCGGCAGTCAGTCGAGCAGGTCTTCATCGATCTGAAAGCCGAAGGCACAGAGGGCACGGACGCATCTCTGCTCAAGGAGGTGATCCTGCACGCCGAGTCGGTCCTGAAGCCGTCGTTCGCGCCTCGTGCCAGCCACCTCGTCATAACCGGTCAGCCAGGGAGCGGGAAGAGCACCATAACGCTGTTCCTCACCCAGATGTATCGAGTGGCCTTCCTATCCGACGAATCGCTGACTCCGACTGCGACTGACGTGCGTGACGGCACGGCTGATGCGCTCCGACGTGTTCAGGTCGAGTCACCTCGCAACCATCGTTGGCCTATTCGCGTGAACCTTGCCGAGTATGCGGACGCCATCGGGCCCAGTGGAGACAAGAGTCTGATGCGTTGGCTCAGCGAGCGAGTCACTGCCCGCGCTGAGATCGACATCAAGCCGAATACGCTGCGGCGATGGATAGTGAACTGGCCCACTCTCGTCATCCTCGATGGTCTGGATGAAGTGACAGCGCCTGAAGTCCGTCCTCGCGTGCTCGATGAGATTCGAGCTTTCGTGGAGGACGCCGATCAAGGAGACGCGGACCTTCTCATCATCATCACGACACGTCCCACCAGCGATGACGAGCAGATCATGCCTGAGAGGTTCCGGCAGTTGAGCTTGCGGTATCTCGATGCCGATACCGCACTCTCATACGGCCGTCATGTCACGACAAGGCGACTTGCCGATGATCTGGATCGGCGAGACCATGTCATTTCGCGATTTGAACGCCACGCCACGGACGCAACGATGCTGCGATTGATGAAGACGCCGCTCCAGGTGCTCATCATGACGCTCATCTTGGAGCGGTTCGGCGTGCTCCCCGCTGACCGATACCAACTGTTCTGGCGCTACTTCGAGACGATCTACGAGCGCGAGTCCGCAAAGACAACTACGCTCGCCCCTCTGCTTGCAGAGCAGCGACGAGCAATCACCGAGTTGCACGAGACCGTCGGACTCGCGCTCCAGGTGCACGCCGAAACCGCGACCGATTCGCGGGCCATCATGAGCAAGCCAGAGCTGCGCGGGCTCGCTATGCAGCGGCTCGTCGAGGTCGGCTACCAGCCGGGCGAGGGCATCGAACGCATTGCCGATCGCATCGTGCAGGCCGCGACCGAGCGCCTTGTTCTCTTGGTCCCTGCGGAGGACGACGGTGTGTCATTCGAGATCCGTAGCCTCCAGGAGGTCATGGCCGCACGCGCGTTGAGCAGTGGCACTGACGAGCAGGTGCGTGCGCGCATGATGGCCATCGCGTCGAGCCCGCATTGGCGGAACACATTCGTGTTCATCGCCGGCCGATTGTTCGCAGAGGGACCAGACCATCGCCGTGACCTCGTAGCCGAGGTCGTCGAGCGAGTCGACCAGCGAGAGGGCTGGCCGGGGTGGCTCTGTTCTGTCGGCCCGGAAGTCGCTGCTTTCCTGCTCGATGATGGCCTTGCTGCGACTACCCCGCGGTGGCAGCGCAGGCTCATCGACGTCGCGCTGCGCTGTCTTACCGGGACTGTCCCAATCGACGACCGTGCGCTCGCAGTTGGGCTCTCCGCGGCAGGATCAGCACGCAAGAACGACCTCATGTACATCCGCAACGCACTGAAAACCGCGCTTGCGGGAACTCCCGCCGCACGACATGTGGCGCAGAACCTGATCCGGCAAGCGGAGTTTGGCGGAGCTATCCCCGACACCCATGCTGCAAAGCAGACTGTTGTCCCCAGTGAGCCGTTGCTCATCGCCGACCTCATCGCGCCCCACTCAGGAGAGTTGGGCATCTCGGCTGAAGTGCAGGGTGTGCTCGACGGGATCCTTGAAGAGCTTCGCGCTAACGCACTGACGGATGCCTCGGCGCGAAACGTTCAATCGCGCAGTGCGCTCGCGTCGATTTCGCTGCCGCTCACCTTGCAGGGGCTTCTCAATGCTGAAGTCGGGCTCGCGCTGGAGCTGATGTTCGGCGCGTTGCCACCGGAACGATGGGCTGCGGTGCCAGCGGTCAGCTACGCCGTCGCGCCTGATCTCACACGGGCTCCCGTCGGTGGGCTGCTGTAGCAGCGAACCGTCGAGTCAGCGCGTTGTTCGCGTGCGCAGAAGCGGGCATCCACACTGTCCGAAAACCTGTCCGTTTACTCCCCGTAGCCGTCCGTAAACGTCCAGAGATAGACTGAGCCCCAGACGGCGATTGCCGCCTGGGGCTCAGCAAATTGCTGGGCTCAGAGACCGGAAGTGTGGCTCTGAGGGCCTCCCGGAATCAGACCCCGAAGTACAGCTCGTACTCGAAGGGGTGAGGACGGGCGTTCATCGGCTGGATCTCGTTCTCGAACTTGTAGTCGATCCAGGTCTCAATGAGCTCGGGCGTGAACACATTGCCACGCAGCAGGAACTCGTGGTCCGCGCGCAGGGCGTCCAGCGAGTCGAGCAGCGAGTTCGGCACCTGCGGGATGAGCTTGGCCTCCTCGGGGGGCAGCTCGTACAGGTCCTTGTCGACCGGCTCGTGCGGCTCGATGCGGTTGATGATGCCGTCGAGGCCGGCCATCATCTGCGCGGCGAACGCGAGGTACGGGTTGCCCGATGCGTCGGGCGCCCGGAACTCGATGCGCTTGGCCTTCGGGTTGGTTCCGGTGATCGGGATGCGGATCGCAGCCGAGCGGTTACCGGCCGAGTAGACCAGGTTGACGGGAGCCTCGTAGCCCTTGACCAGACGCTTGTACGAGTTGAGCGTCGGGTTGGTGAAGGCGAGCACCGCGGGGGCGTGTGCGAGCAGACCACCGATGTACCACCGGGCGATGTCCGACAGTCCACCGTAGCCGGCCTCGTCGTAGAAGAGGGGCTTGCCATCGAGCCACAGCGACTGGTGGGTGTGCATACCCGAGCCGTTGTCGCCGAACAGCGGCTTGGGCATGAAGGTCGCGACCTTGCCCCACTCGTGCGTCGTGTTCTTGACGATGTACTTGAACTTCAGGATGTCGTCTGCCGCGTGCACCATCGTGTCGAAGCGGTAGTTGATCTCCTGCTGGCCACCGGTACCGACTTCATGGTGCGAGCGCTCGAGCACGAAGCCGGACTCGATCAGCTTCAGCGTGATGTCATCACGCAGGTCGGCGGTCTTGTCGACCGGCGAGACGGGGAAGTAGCCGCCCTTGTAGGGAGTCTTGTTGGCGAGGTTGCCGCCGTCCTCCTCGCGGCCGGTGTTCCACGCGCCCTCAGACGAGTCGACGGAGTAGAAGCTCGTGTTCTGCTTCACTTCGTAGCGCACGTCATCGAAGATGTAGAACTCAGCCTCGGGTGCGAAGAATGCGGTGTCTGCGATGCCGGTCGAGGCGAGGAACTTCTCTGCCTTCTTGGCAACCTGACGCGGGTCCTTGTGGTAAATCTCGCCCGTACGGGGGTTGTAGATGTCGAAGATCATGATCAGCGTCTTGGCCTCGCGGAACGGGTCAAGGTACGCCGTCGTGACATCCGGGATGAGCTGCATGTCCGACTCGTGGATGTTCGCGAAACCGCGGATCGAGGATCCGTCGAACAGCTGGCCGACGGTGAAGAAGTCCTCGTCGACGGTGGATGCCGGAATGTTGAAGTGCTGCTGCACACCGGGAAGATCCGTGAAACGGATGTCGAGGAACTTGACGTCCTCGTCCTTGATGAACTTCAGCACCTCAGATGAATCTTTGAACATGAAGACTCCAGAGGTAGGGCGTGGTGATACCCGTGTCGGGTTTCCCAAAACGGTAGTCGGCAGGGATTGCCCTGCCGTGTCCCTATTGTTTCGGGCATGTTACGAGCCTGTCGAATCGGCTCGCCCAGATAGGCTCTTCCGGTGACCTCAGTTGCCCAGGACTACCCCGGTAAACGCCTCGGACTTCCGGAGTCTGGGCCCGGATCGATCGGTCGCCTCGGCCGTCGAGTCGGTGCGTTGTGCGTCGACTACGGTGCGGCGTATCTCATCTCGGGGTTCTTCGGGTGGGACGCACTCGCCATTCTCGGCATCTTTGCGCTCATTCAGATCGCCTTCTTGCCGACGCTGCAGGGCAGCCCCGGACATCGGATCTTCGGGTTGACGCTCCAGCGCGTGGAGGGGGGCTGGGTGGGTCTGTGGCGACCGGTGCTGCGCACCCTGTTGCTGATCGTGGTGATCCCGGCTGTCATCTGGGATGCCGATCAGCGCGGGTTACACGACAAGGCGGCGGGCACAGTCCTGCTTCGCAGCCGCTGACCGCGCTGCCAGGACTCAGCGGGGGCGCGGTGCCCGAACCTTGGTGGGATCGATGCCCTTAGGAATCGGCAGCGACGTCAACGTCTGGGAAACCGAGTCGACTCGCTTGATGACGGCAGCCATCGTTGCGCGGTCGATCTTCTTCGGCAACTTCTTGATCCGTGTCGCGAGCTGTGAGATCGGCACGTCCTCGTCGCCGTGCCCGACGTAGATCACTGTCAGCGGTACACCGGATGCCACCCGCTGAACTTTCTGGCGCTCGTCGTTGACCAGCCGGGTCAGACGCCCGCGTGAGCCCTCACCGATGATGACGACGCCACCGCGGCCGATGACACGGTAAACCGCTTCCTGGGTCTTCGGATTAACGCCGACGGGGTTCTCGTTCGCCTGCCACGAGCGGCCGAGCGATGTGGAGATCACGTGGCCGGTGGCGCCGGGTACGCCGTCGATGCGCTTGTACATGGCGCGTGTCGACAGCCGGGTCGTCAGGGTCAGACCCATCAGGACACCGAAGAGAAGACCGGTGACACCCCAGAGAATGATGCTCCAGACAGCGACCGGGGGAATGAGGAACCCGATGCCAACACCGAGGGCGGCACCGGCGAGCACGACGCCCACGAGCAACCACGGGAGACCGCGGTAGGTCTGCTGCGTGAACGTATACAGGGTACGAAGCTGCGAGAAGAAGCCGGGCCTTTTCTCGGGTGAGGACGCGCGTGCTGCCATCCCTCCAGCGTACCCGGGACGGACGCGCTGCATGAGTCGCTGCCTCGTCCGACCGCATCCCCGCGCCTTCCTCCCCAGGCTGCGATCGGGCTTGCGGGTCCCCGCATCGGCGACGGGCTTATTGCGCGGGTGATGTTGCTACTCAGGCTGGGGACATGAGTGATGCAATGCCCGGGTGGGCGGATGATCCGTTCCTGATCGCTTTCACCCCGCTGCGTCGTGTCACGACAAGAGAGTCACCCTACGCGGGAACGCTCGTGCGCAGCCCGGCAGGTGTCCACCTGCTGATCGATCCTGAACAGGTGCCTGCCGGGGAGCTGTTCTGGACGCCACAGGATGACACGCACGTGCTCCGGGCACTCGACGTCGTGCACATGGGCGCCTCGCGCTCTGAAGCCGCAGTCGGTGCGCTGGTCGAAGCGTGCCGGGAGCCCCTCGAAACGTATCTCGAGACTCGTGAGAGCCGGCGGTCGCCTCTCACGGAACCGGAGTGTGCCACCATCATGATCAGCCTGTTGCGCGGGGCGTACGAGCTGCGTGCTGCAGCTGGGAAGGATCTCGGCGGAGCATGGTGGCTGTCCGGCTCCGCCAGGCCCGTCTTCGCGCTCGGGCCCGGCGCGGAACCCGCTCGGGAGAGCGCATGCCGCATCCTGAACCGACTTCCGCTCGATGATGCGCGGGGTGGCTCCGTCCGGGATGCCATCGTGGCTGTCTTGCGAGCCGATGACCACCGCGCAGGTGGCTTCGATGCCTGTGAGCGAGCCGTGTTCGAGTGGGTCGAGCCCGGGCCGCTTCGTCCGTCGTCCGAAGCCCCGGCCACTGTGCGGCTGGTTCCGAGCCCGGCTGTGGTTGAGGCCCACCTGCGGGCCGAGTCGCGGGTCGTGCCGCCTGATGAGCCTGGTGCCTTCGATCGGCTCGTGCGCGGTGGCGATGGCGGATGGCATGAGACTCTCGCGGACGTGGCTGCCTCTGCCCGTGGCGCTCTGCGTTCATTTCGACGTGGCCCGAGAGCGGGGCGCCCTGTCGGGCGGGGTCGGCTGGTCATTGGTGCAGTTGCCGTAGGCGTGGTCCTGGCTATTGCTGTCACGGTCCTGGCGCCTGATGCGCGCAGTGCGCCAGCAGAAAGTGCACCGACCGGAGATGCCATCTCGCCGGATACCGGCGAAACTGCCTCGTCCAGCTCCCGACTCGAGGCGGACGCGCCTGATCTGCCTCGCGTGGCGGGCGTCATTCTCGACGCCATGTCGACGTGTGCCGGGGATGCCGCCTGCGTGGGGACGGTTGCCGAGCGTGGGGATGTGGCATTCGCTACCGGCGCCGCCGCCGCTCCTGCTGCTCTTCGGACCCTTCATCTGGTCGATGAGTACGGGGATGTCGCGGTCGTTCGCGCCGAGGCCGACGGCTTTCCGCCGCAGCTCGTTGTGATTGCACGTCACGACGACAGATGGCTGCTGCGTGAGGTTCTCGACCTCACGCAGCAGCCATCTGCGTAGCGCTGGTACGTTCTTGCCGGCTCGACGCCGATCCCGTCAGATGCCGAGATCGCCGGCGAAGTCTGCCTCTTCGAGGCGCGCCTTCACGGCACCGAGGAAGCGGGCCGCATCCGCACCGTCAATGATCCGGTGGTCGTACGACAGGGCGAGGTAGACATACGAGCGAACGGAGATCGCATCCTTTCCGTCAACCTGCACGACGCCGGGTCGCTTGACGACAGTGCCGGTGCCGAGGATCGCGGACTGCGGCAGGAAAACGACCGGCGTGTCAAACAGCGCGCCACGGGAGCCGGTGTTGGTCAGCGTGAACGTGCCGCCGGCGAGCTCGTCGGGCTTGAGCTTGTTGTCCCGCGTCCGGGCCGCGAGATCGGCGATCTCGTGAGCGATCTGGGCGAGGTTCTTCGTTGCTGCATCGCGCAGGACGGGAGTCAGCAGGCCCCGCTCGGTGTCGACCGCGATCGAGAGGTTCTCGGTTGCCGGGTAGACAATCGAACCCTCGTCGACGGTGGCGTTGATGACGGGGTACGCCTGCAGAGCCTCGGCGGCTGCCAGCGCGAAGAAGGGCAGGAACGAGAGCTTATCGCCCGTCTTCTTCTGGAAGTCGCCCTTCACCGCATCGCGGAATGCCGCAACCTTGGTGATGTCGACCTCAACCACGGTGGTGAGCTGAGCCGTCGACTGCATTGACGCGACAGCGCGCTCTGAGAGAACCTTGCGCAGCCGCGACATCGGCTGCGTGGTCCCACGGAGCTCAGAAACCTCCCGGGCAGCACGCTTGGGCGCATCAGTTGCGGCTGCGGGCGTCGCTGCCGGCTCGGCAGCTGCAAGGACGTCCTCCTTGCGGATCCGTCCGCCGACGCCGCTTCCCTTGACCGTCGAGAGGTCGACGCCCTTCTCCTGCGCGAGCTTACGAACGAGCGGGGTCACATACGTCTTGCCGTCGCCGTCGGACTCGGGCGCCGCTTCGTCGGCGGCTGCCTCGGTCACTTCGGACGAAGTCACGGGAGTTTCTGCCGTCTGGCTCGGCGCTGCGGGCTTCTCGGGCTCAGCCGCGGGCTTCTCGGCAGCGGGCTCCGGCGTCGGCTCAGGAGCGGGTGTGGGCGCCGGGGCGGACTCCTGCGCGGCACCGTCGCCGATGCGGGCGAGGGTCGCACCGACCGAAACCGTCTCGTCTTCTTGCACCAGAATCTCCTGCAGCGTTCCCGCGACAGGGGAGGGGATCTCGGTGTCGACCTTGTCGGTGGAGATCTCCAGTAGCGGCTCGTCGACCTCGACGGTGTCGCCAACGGCCTTCAGCCAGCGGGTCACCGTGCCTTCGGTCACGCTTTCACCGAGCTCGGGGAGGACGACGTCCTTGCCCTCGCCGGACGGAGCGGCCTGCGCTGCGGGAGCGGGTGCAGGTGCGGGCTCTTCGGCAGGAGCGGGCTCCGGCTCGGGAGCCGACTCCTGCGGCGCCTGCTCGCCGGGAGCCTCCTCGGCGGGAGCATCCGACGACGGTGCGGATGAGCCGTCACCGATCTTCGCCAGGATCGCGCCGACCTCGACGGTCTCGTCCTCGGCAACGAGGATCTCCTCGATCACGCCGGAAACGGGGGAGGGGATCTCGGTGTCGACCTTGTCGGTCGAGATCTCGAGAAGCCCTTCATCGGCCTGAACTGTGTCTCCCACTTTCTTGAGCCAGCGGGTCACCGTTCCCTCCGTAACACTCTCGCCGAGTGCGGGGAGGACCACGGAAGTGCTCATGAGTTTGTCTCCTTCAGGATGCCGATGTCGTTTCCAGCTTAGTGATTCTGCGGGGGCGGTCGTCAGATCGCATGTAGCGGTTTGCCCGAGAGCAGCAAGAGCGCTTCGCCGAGCGACTCACTCTGTGTCGGATGGGCGTGAATGAGGGGAGCCACGTCTTCGGGATGCGCGTCCCAGCCCACGAGCAACTGTCCTTCGGTGATGAGCTCGCCGACGCGATCGCCGACGAGGTGCACACCCAGGACCGGGCCTTCGCGCCGCCGCACGACCCGCGCGAATCCGGTGGTTCCCAAGATCTCGCTCTTGGCATTGGCAGCCAGCGGAATCTCCGCGACTTGAACGGCATCCTCACCGAACCGTTCGACCGCCGCCGCTGTCGTGAGCCCAACGGAAGCTACCTCCGGACTCGAATACGCGACGCGCGGCACGGAGTTGTCGTCGAGCGGGGCGACGGACAGCCCGGCGATCCGCTCCGCCACAGCGATGCCATGAGCGAAGCCGCGATGGGCAAGTTGTGGCCCCCGAACGATGTCACCCACAGCCCAGACGTGCGGTGCGGTCGTGCGCAGCTCGGCATCCGTCACGACGAACCCGGCAGCGAGTTCAACGCCAGCTTCCTCGAAGCCGAGGTCAGCGGTAGCCGGAACCCGGCCCGCCGCGACCAGAACGTAGTCTGCGGTGCGGGTCGAGCCATCCGACAGGGTCACCGTGACGTGGTCGTCGCTCGCGTCCACACCGGTGCACGAAACCCCAAAGGTCGTCGTGATCCCGCGCTTGCGGAACGCCCGGAGCAGCGCCGCACTGCTGGCTTCGTCTTCTGAGGGAAGCAGGCGGGCGAGCGGCTCGATGATCGTCACCTCTGCGCCGAACGAGCGCCAGATGCTGGCGAACTCGACCCCGATGACGCCGCCGCCGAGGATGATGACGGATGACGGTACCTCGTCGAGCTCGAGCGCGGTGTCGCTGCTTAACACCCGCCCGCCGAGAGGCACATCGGCAAGCTCGCGGGTGCGCCCGCCGGTGGCAAGGATGATGTCGGATGCCGACAGGGTGCGGCCTCCCACCCGAACCCGCAAACCGGGTTCGAGATAGCCGTCGCCGGCCACGGTGACGACACCGCGCGCGGCGAGAAGTCCGGTGAGACCTGCGTGCTTCTTGCTGACGATCTTGCGACGGTAGTCGTGGACCGCGGCCATATCGATGGCGTCAAGGCTCGCGCTCACGCCGTGGTGGGCAGCGTTCCGCACGACATCGGCGACTTCTCCGGAGTGCAGCAGCGCTTTCGTGGGGACGCAACCGCGGTGAAGGCACGTCCCGCCCACCTGGTCTCGCTCGACCAGAGCAACCGTTCGTCCGAGTTCCCGGGCGCGCAACGCTGCCGCGTAGCCTCCGGAGCCGCCTCCGAGTACAACGATGTCGAAGGCGTCCTCGCTCATCGGCCGGCCTCGCTGATCACGAACTCGATGAGGCTCCGGGTCGTCGCTGCGGTCGGACCCTTGTCTGTAAACCCGAAGGGGGCACCCTTGTTCATGCCCACACCGGCGATGTCGAGATGAACCCACGGGATCCGAACTCCGCTGCCGTCGGCGTCGTCGCGTGTTCCGACGAAATGACGAAGGAACAGACCCGCGAAGAGGGATCCTCCCGCGGGGTCACCGACCTTTGCATTGCGAAGATCCGCGATCGGAGAGTCGAGTTCATCGACCATGTGGTCGGGAAGGGGCATCTGCCAGGCGAGCTCGTTGACACGATCCGCTGCCGCAAGGTAGCGGGCGACGGCCTCGTCGTCGCCCATGACGCCTGCGTGCCGCGTTCCCAACGCTGTGGTGATCGCACCAGTGAGGGTTGCCACATCGACGATGACGTCGGGGTGCTCACGGCTCGCCGCGACAAGCCCGTCGGCAAGGACCAGCCGGCCCTCGGCATCCGTGTTCAGTACCTCGACCGTCGTGCCATCGGCGATGCGAAGGACATCGCCCGGGCGTGTCGCCGTCCCCGAGGGCATGTTCTCGGCCAGACACAGCCACGCTGACACGCGCACGGGAGCACCGATCTCAGCGACCGCGCGAAGCACAGCAAGGACCGTTGCCGCGCCGCACATGTCGTACTTCATGTCGACCATTCCGGCGGCGGGCTTGAGCGAGAGCCCACCGGAGTCGAACGTGATGCCCTTGCCGACCAGAGCCACGTGACGCGTCGCGCCGTCCGGCGCATACTCGGCGCGAACGAGGCGTGGGGGGCGTACCGAGCCGCGACCGACACCGAGGATGCCACCGAACCCGCCGGTTGCCAGATCGGTTTCGTCCCACACCTGGACTGTTGCCGGGAGGTCTGTCAGCAGGTCGCTGGTCGCCTCCGCCATGTCGGCGGGGCCGAGGGCGTCGGCGGGGGTGGTCACGAGGTCCTTCACGAGCGCGACTGCTTCGACCACGGCGCGGACTCGTGCTGCATCCGCGGGCGGAACCGCTGCCGCAGCATGAACGACGACACGGCTGGCGCGGGGCTTCGGCGGTTCCTTCTTGAAGCTCGCGAAGCTGTAGCCGCCGAGACCTGCGCCCTCGGCGGCTGCGAGCGCCGCGTCTGCCGTCTCGTGGAAGGGCAGAGCCACGGCGACAGCGGCGAACCCGGTCAGAGTGCGGCATCCGACACCGACGGCGTTACGAACGGATGCCGCGTCCCGACCCGCACCGCTGCCGACGACGGCAACGGGCTGCGCGAACAGCTGCGGAACCGCCACCCGGGCATGCGATCCCGCCGCGCCTGTGAACCCGATCGACTCCAGGCTCTCGCGCAGTCCGGGAAGGGATTCCCACTCGTCGTCAGCGGTTGCGGAAACAAGGGGGATCACCATCACCACCGCGTCTGCGTCGTGTTCGGTAACCGGGGCTTCGCTGAATTCGACGACAGGACTGGCCATGCATTCATCCTAGGTCGGGGCATGTTCGCTCTGAGCGGCACGCGTCGGGGCGGCCACTGCGACCACGCGCCTAGCATGGAGGCATGACCTTGTCGGTACCCGTTTATCACCGCGTCGCCAGCGCCCCACCGGTGCCCGCGGGTCTGCCGCTCGTGATCGCGCTCACCGGTTTCACCGACGCCGGATCCGCCGTGAGTCGGGTCGTCACCTACCTGAGGGAGGATCTGGAGCCGACGCCCATTGCGGTTTTCGAGAACGACATCCTTCTCGACTACCGCGCGCGTCGCCCGGTCATCTCTTTCGAGCACGACCACCTCACTGACTATCGGCCTCCCCGGCTGGAGCTCTCGCTCGTTCACGACGCCCTGGGGCAGCCGTTCATCACGCTCACGGGGTACGAGCCGGATTTCGCCTGGGACTCGTTCACAGCAGCGGTCCTCGAGCTGGCCGCTGAACTTGACGTGGCGAGCGTGACGTGGGTACACGCCATTCCGATGCCTGTCCCTCACACACGTCCGCTGGGAACGACAGTGAGCGGGACCCGGACCGAGCTCACGGCGGCGCATTCGGTATGGCAGCCAGAGACACAGGTTCCCGCGACCGTCGGCCACCTCCTCGAGTACCGCTTTGCCGAGACCGCGGCGGATGTTGCGGGCTTCGTGCTGCTGGTGCCGCACTACCTCGCAGATACGCAATATCCTGCAGCGGCTCTCGCCGCGCTCGACAGCGTCACGGTCGCCACGGGATTGGTCTTCGCCGGTGACGAACTTCGGGAAGAGAACCGCGAGTATCTCGAGAAAGTGCAGGAGCAGGTTGGCGGAAGCGACGAACTGCAGCGGATGATCGAGACCCTCGAAGAGCGTTATGACGCGTACATGGCGGGGGCGACGAACGCCACGCCGATCATCCACACCGGTGACCTGCCGACCGCGGACGAGATTGCCGCCGAACTGGAGCGGTATCTGGCCACCCGGCCCGCGGGCGACGACGACAAGGCTTGAGCGTCACCTGTGCCGGGGGAATACGCAACGCGTCACACTCGTTGTTGCTGATATCCGTTAGCGACGGCCGGGGGAGTGGGCCAGGAATCGCGGACGGAGTATGAGACAATGGTGGTTCGACCCATTGTCACCCGTGGCCGTCACAGGCCGCGGGACTTGACAAGGGTCTTACTAGCGTCCGAAACCAACAGCGCGGCAATCAGATCGCCGTGCGCTGAGAGGCGAAACGTGACCGCAAGCACGACACCCACCCGTACGCGCGCCAAGAAGGCCGACGCGGACGCGCTGGCTACTGAGATCGAGAGCGACGACGAGGTCGCCACGACTGCTGCCAGCAAGCGTCCCGCAGCCAAGAAGCGTAGCGGCGCGACGGGCGCGAAGGCCAGCGCGAAGAAGACATCCACGAAGAGCGCGGATGACGACGCCGACGACATCGACGAGGACGAAGAACTCGACGAGGCTGATGTGGACGGCGTCGACGAGGGAGCCGACGACGAGTCGTCTGACTCGGAATCATCGGATGACGCACCCGACTCGCCGGCCGCGAAGGACGCGTCTGACGACGATGACGTTGACGACGACGAAACACCCAGCAAGCCCGTCTTCACCGAGCCGCTCCCCAGTGGCGCCATCGTCATCAGCTCGAGCGACGAGGATGACGTCCCGATCTACTCGACGCAGATCACCGGTGCGACAGCTGACCCGGTCAAGGATTACCTGAAGCAGATCGGCAAGGTCCCGCTGCTGAACGCGGCCGAAGAGGTCGAGCTCGCGATGCGGATCGAGGCCGGCCTGTTCGCCGAGGAGAAGCTGTCGAAGATGTCGGCGGCAGAGAAGTCCAGCCAGCTGGGCCTCGACCTCCAGTGGGTCGCCCGCGACGGCCAGCGAGCGAAGAGCCACCTGCTCGGCGCGAACCTGCGTCTGGTGGTCTCCCTCGCCAAGCGCTACACCGGCCGTGGCATGCAGTTCCTCGACCTCATCCAGGAAGGGAACCTCGGCCTCATCCGTGCCGTCGAGAAGTTCGACTACACCAAGGGCTTCAAGTTCTCCACCTACGCCACCTGGTGGATCCGTCAGGCGATCACCCGAGCCATGGCGGACCAGGCGCGTACCATCCGCATCCCGGTGCACATGGTCGAGGTCATCAACAAGCTCGCACGCGTGCAGCGTCAGATGCTGCAGGACCTGGGTCGCGAACCCACCCCCGAGGAGCTGTCGAAGGAACTCGACATGACCCCGGAGAAGGTCATCGAGGTGCAGAAGTACGGCCGCGAGCCGATCTCGCTGCACACCCCGCTCGGTGAGGACGGTGACAGCGAGTTCGGTGACCTCATCGAGGACACCGAGGCGGTCGTCCCGGCCGACGCGGTGGGCTTCACCATGCTGCAGCGTCAGTTGGAGTCCCTCCTCGACTCGCTCAGCGAGCGCGAAGCGGGCGTCATCCGCATGCGCTTCGGCCTCGGTGACGGTCAGCCCAAGACGCTCGACCAGATCGGCGACACGTTCGGTGTGACCCGTGAACGGATCCGCCAGATCGAGTCGAAGACGATGGCCAAGCTTCGCCACCCGTCGCGGTCGCAATCGCTGCGGGACTATCTGGAATGACCGGCGTCGCCAACGAGGGGAAGTCGCTCGACGTCGAGATCGACGGCGCGAGCTACCGGCGGATCCCGATCCGCACGCGCGTTGTGATGCCCGGTGATGACCTGGATGACATCATCCGCGAATACGCCCTCGAGCACGCCGTCACCGGCGACACGCTGTTCGTCACCGAGAAGATCGTCGCGATCACCCAGGGGCGCTCGTACGCGGTGTCGGAGATTCAGCCGCGCAAGCTGGCCCTGTTTCTGTCGCGGTACGTGACGCGTACTCCGTATGGGATCGGCCTCGGAATGCCCGAGACCATGGAGATGGCGCTGCGCGAGTGCGGCACGCCGCGCATCCTTTTCGCTGCGGCGGTCTCGGCCGTGACGAAGGCCTTCGGCCGCTCGGGCGACTTCTACCGGATCGCCGGCGACCGCGCCCGTGCGATCGACGGCCCGACCAGTGGGACCATCCCGCCGTACAACAGCGCCGTCGTGCTGGGGCCCGAACGTCCCCGGGAGGTAGCTCAGCACCTCAAGACGTTGCTGGCCCCCGGCGTCGAGGTTGCGGTGGTGGACATCAACGACCTCGGTGGGAACATTCTCGGGTCGACGCTCTCGAAGACTGACGAGAAGACGCTTCTCGCCGTGCTTCGCGACAATCCGCTCGGCCAGGGTCACCAGTCAACGCCGCTCGGCATCGTGCGCGCGGTCTAGCGCTCCTCAGAAACCGATAGCTGCACGGTACTTGGGCTTGTGGCCGGTGCGGATGCCGGTCACGCTGGGCTTGTTCTCGTAGACCCCTGCCGCCCAGTTCCCCTCGACGAGGACCGGGCCTTGGGGAGTCACCACGACGTCCCACCCCACATAGCGCACTGTCGGAACGACACGTGCCACCTCATCGATGAAGACCCTGACGTCGTCGAGCATCGGCAGGGTGAACTCGGAAATGCGGCGCCCGGTATCGGGATGAAACTCGTGCACGTTGCCGTGCGAGTCGTAGCCGGGGCCCACAGCCCGGCCGTCGTCGTCGAGCATCGAATAGAAGCCGCCGAAGCTCATCTGGTCGCTGACTTCTCCCCGGCCGAACTTCTGCGCCATGGCGAGGATGTGTGTGCGTTCGCCGTCGAAGAAGGTCGTGACCCGGGTCGTATTGACCGTGCCCGGGCAGAAGGCGGCAAGATCAGGATGCTGGGTGATCACCTCTTCGGCGAGGAGTTCCCCGCGCTCCAGCAGACCGGTGTGGAACGCCGACCAATCGGTGACGGCATCCGCTCGATAACGGTGGACGCCGGATCCTGCCTGCCCGACCGGCTCCTTGACGATGACGGTGCCGTGGCGCTCGACGAAATCGCGCAACTCGTGCGCGTTATCGGCCGTGACCGTCATCCATTCGCGGTGGAGGAAGGGTGCAAACGTGCTGTTGAACGCGATCTTGTTGTGAAACTGGGCTCGGTACCGCGGGTCGTCGTAGCGCTGTGACAGCTCGTTCGAGACGGGATGCGTCATGTATGTGGCGCGCTCGGCACGGCTCAGAATCGCGAAGTCGTAATCAACGTAATCCTGGAATCCCACCTGACGCACGCCAGCCGACCAGAGCATGTCGGCGAGCACGGCAGGAGTCCAGCGACCGTGCTCTCGCGATGTCTCGCGCGCTCGCTGCCACAGCGAACCGACGTCGATCCGGAGTGCCCGCGCGGCGCGATAGTGCATCCGCGTCCGCGGATCGAGCGATGCCATTCAGATGGTACGGGGCGAGAGTTGTGCTGAAGTCACTCAGCGCTCAGTCGGTGTGTCTCGTCGTGCCAGCTCGTGGCGATCTCGCGCAGCTTCTCTTCGTAGCGGCGTCCGTGGTGGGCGCAGAAGAGCAGCTCGCTGCCGTTGACTTCGGCGGCAATGTACGCCTGTGCGCCGCACGAGTCGCAGCGGTCGGCGGCGGTAAGACGGCTCTCGATGACGTCGATCTCTGCGGGTGAAAGGGTAGCCATGGTCATGCCTCCTCGGTGCGTCACTCCTGGCGATGTCATGACATACAACCACGGGGATGTTTCGGGTATGCCGCTATTGGGTCACATTTCGCTGAGCGCGTACGGCGGCTCTCCGCGGCGGCGTTCTGTGATTGGTCGGTGTCGCCGACTGGGGTCGGCTGGTCTGCATCTAGCCGGGGGTACCCAATGCCCCCGCCGACCCCGGGCCCTGCCACGGCGCCCGGGTGTCTGAGCGTTCTCTCAGACAGTGGCGCTTTGGTGACCCCGGATAGCCAGCGGAGCTTCATACGGTATACGGTGAAAGGGATACTCGTCGCGGCCCCTCGATCCCGTCGACGAGATCGTCAACGGAGGATGCTGCATGTACCTTGTTCCTCTGTCCGCTGCCCCCGACTCCGCCAGTCTCGGCGGCATTGTCGGGTTCGCCGCCGCCCTGATCGACCGGGTCGGGGAATGGGGGGTGGGGCTCTTTACGCTCATTGAGACGGTGTTCCCGCCGATCCCCAGCGAGATCGTCCTGCCGATGGCCGGTTATCTCACCCAGCAGGGGTCGATGAATGTCCTGCTTCTGGTGGTGACCAGCACCCTTGGCGCCTATGTGGGCGGCCTGATCCTTTACGGGCTCGGAGCATGGGTCGGCATGGAACGGTCCATCATCTGGCTGTCAAAGCTCCCGCTGGTGGACCGCGAAGACTTCGAACGCGCCGCCGGCTGGTTCTCCCGGCATGGCAGGGCCGCGGTCTTTTTCGGGCGCCTGATCCCGGGGGTACGGAGCATGATCTCTCTCCCGGCCGGCGCCGCCCGGATGCCGCTGCTCACCTTCTCGGTTTTTACACTCGCGGGCAGCGCGGTGTGGAACGCACTTCTTATCGGGTTGGGCGCCGCGCTCGGCACACAGTACGAGCTGATCGACCGCTACTCCACCTACCTCAACTACGTCGTCTACGCGGGGCTCGGCGGCGCCGTGCTGTGGCTGATCGTGCGCAGCGCACGTCGAGCACGACGCACGAGCGAGGAGCAGCAGGGGGCAACCGGTGAACCTGACTGCTGACCGGCATCTCGCCGCCCCCATGCCCGAGGGGGAGGGGACCGGGCCGCCGCGGCGGCTCGCGCTCTGGCTGGGGCTCGCTGGACTGGGCGCGGCGGTCCTTCTCGGGGTGTGGATCTCTGTCTCTGGGAACGGCCCGCTGCCGGTGGACACGTGGTGGCACGATCTCATGCGGGCGTGGCGGACCGATCTGGGCCTGATCCTCGCCCACTCGCTGGAGAGCATCGGTGGCGTCTTCCCGATGATCGTGACCGGCCTGGCCGTGGTAGTCGGATTCCTTGTCAGCAAACGGCCGTGGAGTGCCTTGACGGTGGTCCTGACACTGCTGGCCTCTCAGGCTGTGACGACGGTGCTGAAAGTCAGCTTGGCCCGCCCACGTCCAGCTGACTCGCTCACAGTGATCGGCCTCACGTCCTACCCTTCCGGGCACACGACTCTGGCAGCGACCCTGGTTATCATCGTCGCGCTCCTGCTGCGCCGGCAGTTGATCTGGCTTCTCGCGGCGGGGTGGGTGGTGGTGATGGCCTGGAGCCGCACCTTCCTCGAGGCCCACTGGCTCACCGACACCATCGGTGGCGCGCTCCTGGGCGCAGCGGTCGCGCTGCTGGTGTGGGGCGCCGTAGCAACTGTGCGGCTCAGGCCTTCGGTGGTTCTGTCGCGGTAGATCCGGGGCGGGGAGATCTCACCATGCCGGCAGCGGTCTCGGAGTCGGCGGTCCATGGGGCGCCGATTCGCCCTGGTCGCGTACGGATCTGCCCCAGCTCCGTGGGGGGAGACGGTCAGGCTGGGTCGGTTGTGCCGAACAGGCCCCCGCCTAGTTCGGTCAGCGCGTCGTAGGCATCCTCGTAGCTGTCCGGGACGGGAGCGCTGGGGTCACCGAATTTGGCGATCAGCAGGCCGAGGAGACCCTGGGCTGGGTTGCTCAGCTTCTTGGTTTTGTTGGCCTCCGCTTTGGGGTCGAGTTCCCCGTCGTTGTCGATGGGCACATCGGCGGGTGTTGTTTGTGGCCATTGGGCAGCAGACCGTGGGGTTGTCAGATTGATGGCATCGAACATGTTGGGCGCGTCGACATCGCGAGCTGTCAGAGGCGACAGTCCGTGCTGACGGGAGAGGGTCGACACGAGTGACGAGTGATGCTTGGGGTCGTTGAGGATGGTGTTCGGCGCCGTCCAGGCGGAGATCAGGACCGCAGGGACACGGCAGCCCAGCCGGTCGAACGCGAAGCCCATCTCACTTGTTTCTCCGGTACCTGGCGGCACGGCGGATGGCGGCGGAACGTGGTCGTAGGTGCCTCCGTGCTCATCGAAAGTGATCAGCATCGAGGTGTTGGTCGTGTTGGACCCGGTGGGGCTCGCGGCGCTACGGAGCGCGGTATACAGCTCGTGGAGCAGTTGCTCGCCGGCCCGAACGTCGGAGACGGCAGCGTTGGTGACGGTGGCGCCTTCGCCGTTGTCGCCGACGCGGAGATCCCCGTACGGGGGGTGCATGTCGTTGTGGTTGAAGATCATGCGCGGTTCGATGAACGCGTAAGACGGAAGTGTCCCGTTTGCGACGTCGAGGTAGAACTGCTCCATCGTGCGGAAGTTGGTCTTCCAGTACTTCTGGGTGGCGTTGGCGTGGAGGACCCCGGTGAGGGAGACCAGTTGCGCGGCGTCGTAGTAGACCCGCCAGGACAGTCCCTCGTCTTGGAGCCGGTTGAAGATCGTGGGTGCTGATACGGCGCCGTCGAACCATTTACCGTAGTCGCCGCCGCCCCGGTTGGTGACGAACCCGTTGGACGTGCCGGCGTGGAAGAAGGACCGGTTGCAGAACGTTTGCGAGGGCACCGCCGCGTACCAGTGATCGAACACCGCGAAGTTCTTGGCGAGCGTGGAGAACACCGGCAGCATGTCGGGTGAGAATCCGCCCATCGCGACCGCGTACTCGTCCGGGGTGGGCGGCACACCTCCGGAGAGTCGCTGGAAGTTGGTGATGTAGTCCTGCACGAACCCCGCCATCGTCGGGGTAGCCCCCTTGGGCGGGGCGTTGTACGGGGTGTCGCGCGTCAGAATGTTTGGCAGGGGTAGTTAGTTGCTGATGCAACGCCCCAGCTGAGAGGTCTGAAGCATGAGTCGTCCCCCGACGATCCCG